>JAURFH010000017.1 GCA_030834415.1 Verrucomicrobiota bacterium
CACGATGAGTAATTGGCTGAGGCGTCGTGACATGGCTGGTTTGCACCAAATTGCCACCACCCCCTGAAGTCAGCAAGGACCAAGGGCAAATCTTCACCAAGGATGTTTCGACTTCCCGTCGGAGTGAGGGTATCAAAGAAGTCATGTTTCCATACGTCACCAATGCCGATGACAAGCCATGGCAGCCGGGGCCTTACGAGGGGGTTGAACTCAAGATCCTCCACAAGAACCCGGATACCGGCGGAGTCATGGTCCTGCGCAAGTTCAAAGCGGGCGTGACCGTGCCGGCGCATACCCATCCGCTGGCGAATGAATGGGCTTATGTGGTATCGGGTACTTGGGAAGAAGCAGGCGTCACTTACAAACCCGGCACCGTGTTCTTCGCGCCGAAAGGTGAGAAACACGGCCCCCATGTGGCGCCGGAAGAAGTGATCAGCCTGACCGTGTTTGACGGACCTCTGACCGTCACCTGATATTTGCGGATGGGCGGTTGACGGATGGCGGCGGATGGATTAGGGAATATAAACGTGAAATCTCGTAGTGCACATACTTTCTGGCTCGCGATGGGGCTCATCGTGGGCACGGCTGTGCACTGGGCTGGTGCGGGTGAGAAAATCCTCTTTTCGACCGGCAAGAAGGATGATGCCCCGAAAGAGAATCTGGCCATCAAGCAAGCCAAACCCGTGTTGCAGACGCTGGACTTCAACAAGATGGGTGGTCGCGGGTCCAAAGCTGAAGAACTGGCGCCCATGACCCCACCACCCGAAATGCTCCAAGAGGACATCGCCGACTCCAAAGAGAAGAAGCAGGATAAAGACTGGCTGATTCCGGAGGATAAGCGGAACCCGGACGGCAAGAATAGCAAAGACGGGAAAGACCGCGATAAATCCAAGGACAAAGATCGTGACCGCGACCGGAATGATCGGGATAAAGACCGCCGCGAGAATGAGCCTTACAGTCTGGACCAGCGGGAGAAAGACCCCTTCTACCAGAAACAGGATGAGGACCCGTTGCAACGCCTGCGGTCGAGCGGTTCCAGCACCAACCGGATCGTGTTCGGCTCGGCCAATCGTCGTGACGACCAGGTGTTTCGTCCCGATCGGGCCGATGGAGCACCACCGGCGCGTGATATGAGCCTACCCCCGGGTGCTGGCCCAAATCCTTTGGGAGAGCAGAGCCGCACCGCCACCTTAGAGCGGCTGGGCCTGTCCCCTTTGACCTCAGGCAGCGGGGCGACCAGTGTCGGCAACGAGAATGCCAGTGGAGCCTCGGGCATGTTTGGCCTGGGCAATCTGCAAAGCAGCGGCTCCGCTGGCAACAACGGGCAGCTAGGTTCATTAGGACAACCGGCGAGTATGCGCGATGCCGGTGCCCGTCAGATGGGCAGCCGTGACACCGCTTTCAAGTCCGGGCTCTTGAATGAGATAGGTTCGATGAACCTTGGCCAGCCATCCGCGCAGCCCCGGGTTTACGAAGCTCCCAAATACGAGCGCAAACCCGCCATCCTCCCCGTGCCTCAGCGGAAGTTTTAGGCGGCATTAAGTTACTTTTCATTTCCCCGGCAAAACCTACCCTCTGGGCGTGCCCGACTGGTTTTACCGCACAGTCTCCCGTCCTATACTGTTCCGTCTGCCGACGGAACAAGCACAGCGTATCTCTTGCGAATTCATGGGCACAGTGGGGAATCTCCCCGGCGGACTCGGCGGTGCGTTCATCGATTTCCTCGGACACATGCGCCCGGATGCATGTCTGGAGAAAAGTGCTTTCGGACTCAAGTTCATCGGTCCGGTCGGATTAGGCACACGTTTGGACGGCACAGGAATGGCAACTAATGCTTGGACACGCTTTGGTTTTTCCTTCCTCGAACTCGGCCCGGTAACCGAAACCACTGAAAGTGCCAAGGGACTTCGCCGGGATGATGCTAACTGTTCGTTACAAGTGGAATCTCCGGCCACTATCGCGGCAACCGATCTAGCCGAACAACTGAAGCGTCAACTGCAAAGCCCAGTCCATCTCATCGTGCGGTTGCGGGCACAGAATGCGAACACAGCGCAAAAGACCGCCAAGGCTTTACTAAAACTGGCTGACCCGCTCCTCAAACACGTCCAAATCTTTGCTGTCGATACCTCCTCACATGCAGCACTGCCCTCTTGGTCAGCCGAGGAATGGCAAACATTTTGGCATACTCTCCAAGCTGCTGGCCTCCAGAAATCCTGGCTTCTAGTTCTGCCAGTGACCGGCAAAGCTATTTTCACCACCGGGATAACTGCTGGCTGTGCAGGGGTCATTTTGGATGCGTATCAACTTTCCGGTGGCACCCAGATTTACGGACCAAAGACCAAACCCTTGCTCTTGGAAACCATCCAGCAAATCCGGACAAAATTTGGCTCTGAAATTCCAATCATCGCCTCGGGCGGCATTCATGAGCCGATTGATGCTGTCGAAGCCATTCAAGCTGGGGCGTCATTCGCTCAGATCGATACCGGCCTCATCTGTTCCGGTCCAGGTTTGCCTAAGAGAATCAATGAAGGTGTCTTAAGCACGCTGCCCTCACCCGCTGAAGTTCCGGCCGTCCGTTTGGCGAAACTCTCGTGGTTTTGGACGGCGCTGATGGGTTTGGGAATGTTAATCGGAAGTCTGCTGGCTTTATGGATCGCATTGGACCGGGTGGTGCTGCCTTACGACGAAGCGTTCTGCGGCATCAATCGTGAACAGTTGCAACAGATCAATGATCGATTGCTGCCGTTCATGTCGCATGACCGCGTCTCTCTGGCCGGCACCATGATCGCCATCGGTTTGTTGTATATCAGCTTCTCGTGGTTCGGTAGTCGACGAGGTGAGCATTGGGCCAAGGTAGCGGTGCTGGTCTCCGGCGGTGCAGGCTTCTTCTCCTTCTTTCTATTCTTGGGATTCGATTACTTCGATCCCTTCCACGGTTTTGTGACGGCTGTGCTGTTTCAACTTTTTGTTCAAGGCATCGTAGGCGATCTGCCAGCGGTCAAACCGTCACAATCGATTGATTGGACTGAATCGCCAGAATGGCGGCGGGCGCAATGGGGGCAATTACTCCTCGTCATCCATAGCGTGGGCCTGTTAGGAGCTGGCATCATCATCTGCGGCGTGGGCATCAGTGATGTCTTTGTGCGTACAGATCTCAATTACTTACAGATGGAGTTGGGTACGTTGCGCGAGGCGAATCCCCGGCTGGTGCCCTTGGTGGCACATGATCGGGCAACACTCGGTGGCATGCTCCTCGCCTCGGGGCTGGTTTACCTGCTAGGCAGCCTGTGGGGCTTACGAAGAGGAGCAGGCTGGCTCTGGCACGCCTTTCTCTGGAGCGGACTGGCAGCCTATGCCTGCGCCATCGGCGTGCATTTCTGGGTCGGCTATGTGGACTGGCATCACCTGCTGCCAGCGTTCGCAGGATTGGGATTATTGCTGGCTGGCCTGGGGTTATGTCGCAAGTGGTTGATGGCAACGAACGGCATCAAGGAGAATTAATACGACCTCACCGCTCATGGCCACTTGGTGCGTTAGCATTGAGATAACGAGATCTGCACCTGTTGCGAGCGATCTCCAACTGACTGATGAAATTTTTTCAGACAAAGCGGATTTCGCGGGTTCTTTTCACCTGAAACCACTAACTATCAACAAGTTAAACCACCAAAAAATAATTTTCAAAAAGGAGGACCATGGACAGCGGCTGTCCGGGGTCCCCCTTTTTGCTGGGAGCAGAAAATTGAATCGAGATTGAAGGATAGGACGATAAGCAAGGAGGTTGAAATGAACAGGCGGACAAAGATGTTGATAGGATTGAATGGAACTCACGGCTTGCCGTCGAAGATGGTTGTGAGAGTTTCTGAGGGCATGTTCCTGTTGAAAGAGATGATTGGTCGTCCGTTAGTTTGGGCAAGCTTGGCACTAGTTCCCCTGATTGGTCTGAATGCGGCGGAGAAGCCTGATTACTGGGCGGTGGAGGATGCGGCGGCGCGCGCGAAGCTGCCCGAGTTCAAAGTCATTCCCGCCGCGAAGCAAAATGAACTGACACCGGCGAACGGTTTCCCCAAGGAAGAGACATTTCGCAACTGGAGCCGATCGCACGGGGACAATGGCTCAGCCAGATTTTCAGCGCTCACGCAGATCAATAAAGGGAATGTCACTCAACTCACCGAGGCGTGGGTGTATCACTCGGGCGATGGCAAAGGGAACATCCAGTGCAATCCGGTGATCGTGGATGGCGTGATGTATGCACCCACGGTGGGGCAACATGTGGTGGCGGTGGATGCCACGAATGGCAAAGAACTCTGGCGGCACAAGCCGGAGGGGCGCCCGGCGTATCGCGGGCTGATCTATTGGGCGGGTCGCAACAATTCCGGGGCCCGGCTGTTTTTCAGTGCGGGCAAGCACCTGTATGCGTTGAATCCGAAAACAGGTTTACCCGTCGAAAGCTTTGGCAAAACCGGCCGCACCGAACTGCCCGGCAATTCCGCTGGCAATTTCGGCGCTGCGACGGCTGGTCCGGCTATCTTCGAAGGCATCATCGTGGTACCGGGTTTTGAAAAGGACGTGTGGGGTTTCGATGTCGTCACGGGGAAGCACCTGTGGACATTTCACACGGTGCCGGTCGAAGGGGAATACGGTTACGATACTTGGGATCGTCCGCAGAACAATGCGGCGAACTGTTGGGGCGGCATGGCATTGGATGAAGTGCGGGGCATCGCCTATATCGCCACGGGTTCACCCAAGCCAAACTTCATGGGCATGCAGCATCGCGGCGAGAACCTGTTCGCGAATTGTGTCATCGCACTGGATGCACGCACGGGCAAGCGCCTGTGGCATTTTCAGGAGATCCATCACGACATCTGGGATCTCGACATCCCCTCCCCGCCCGTGCTGACGACCATCACTCGCGGCGGCAAAAAGGTGGACGCAGTGGCCTCGGTAACCAAGATCGGCAACACGTTGCTGCTGGATCGCGTGACGGGTAAGCCCGTCTTTCCTGTGCGCGAGCGCCGTGCGCCCACCTCCAAGCTTCCCGGCGAGATCACCGCGCCGTATCAACCTTACTACGAGTTACCAGAGCCGTTCACGAAACAGGAGTTCAAGGCGGACGATGTCACTACGCGTTCACCCGAGGCGGCGGAGTTTGTGCGCGACCGCATCAAGAGTCTGCAATTCGGTTGGTTCCTGCCGCTGAGCGATCGCAAGGTGACGGCCTTCTTCGGCGTGCATGGTGGTGCGGAATGGACTGGTGCCGCCACGGATCCGACCAAGGGCCGCATCTTCGTGAGCGCGAGTGAGCTGCCGTGGTTGATGAGTCTCATCGTCAATGATGAACCCCGCTTCGACCCCAAGGCCAAGCCCACACATGGCGAGGAGATTTTCCGGCTGGCGTGCGCGCAGTGTCATGGGAATGACCGCATGGGTATCGGAGTAGCGCCGCCCTTGCGTGGATTGCGGCACCGAATGAAGGATGAGGAAGTCATCGCCTTGTTAAAAACAGGGCGCGGCCTGATGCCTGTAGCTCCGCCGTTGGGAGCAGACGACCAGAGAGCGCTGCTCGATTTCCTGTTCTTGCGTGACCGCGACATCCCGGCGAATCAGGACAAGCCGGAGCGGCCGAGCTATGTGCAAGCCGGTTGGAACCGTTTTTTGGATCAGGACGGATATCCGGCCTCAAAGCCGCCATGGGGCACCTTGAATTGTCTCGACCTGAACACCGGCAAAATCCTTTGGAAAGTGCCGCTGGGCGAGTATGACGAACTGACCAAGCAAGGCATGCCGAAGACAGGCACTGAAAACTTCGGCGGTGCTATCGCCACGGCGGGAGGGTTAGTCTTTTGCGGTGGCACGCGTGATGAGAAATTCCGCGCGTTTGACGCCGATACCGGCGCAGAGCTGTGGTCGGTGAAGCTACCCTTCGGCGGCAATGTCCCTCCCGCGACCTACGAGGTGAACGGGAAACAATATGTGGTGATTCCCGCCACGGGCGGCGGCAAACTGGGCGGGCCACAAGGCGACACCTATGTGGCTTTTGCGTTACCAGATAAGAAGTGATGTTCCAGCTCAGAAAACAACCTTCAAGCAATGCCTTCACGCTCATCGAGCTGTTGGTCGTCATCGCGATCATCGGCATCCTGGCGGGCATGCTGTTGCCGGCGTTTTCCATGGCCAAGGCGAAAGCACAGCGCACTTCCTGCCTGAATAACCTGCGTCAGTTGAATGCGCTCTTTCAGATCTACGCACTGGACAATAACGGCGCAGTACCTCTCGGCTATCGGGTCGGACGCAAGCAATGGAACACCATGGTATACAGCGGCACAGCCGATCAGTTCGTCATCTTCGGACGGCTATATCAGGTGAATCTGCTGGAGAACCCAAAGATGCTTTATTGTCCGGCAGAGCGAGCTGCTTCGCAGGCTTACAACACTTCCGAGAACCCCTGGCCTCCCGGCACAAACGGCGTGAACGTGCAGGGTGGTTACGCCTCCACCCCGATTGTGGATTGGGGCTCCACAAATCGTCCAAACATTTGGCCACGCATTGAGCGGTTGGGAAAAGTGGCCATCCTGGCCGACACCCCCGGCTTACCGGAACGGGTCGACAGCCGTCATGTCACCGGCGTGAATGTCATCCAAGGCGATGGGAGTGGAGCTTGGGTAGAACGGGGAAATTTCGACAAGCCCTTGTCCACCTGCACCACGATCAGCCCCACGAACAATGCGGCGCAAGATGAACTGTGGCGCATTCTCAGCAACGGCAATATCGCGAGCCCCTATTGAGGGTTCTGCTTTTTCTCTGCTTCGATCAAAAGCTTCATCATCTCTTCAGCGGAGGCCATGCTGAACTGCCTGAGAAAGATGCGGTCCGTGTTATCCCCAAACTCGAAGGTGATGGCCGCGACGCCATACTTTTCAAACGCCCAATACTTTGAAGTGGGGCTGTCAAGGTTATGAGCACCGCTGCGCTTGGGCTCGTATGCCGGGAAGCGTTCATCCAGCTTGGTGAACCAATCATCGGTGAATCCCGGCGGGAATATTTTCGCATCCTTGGGTTGAGTGTAGAAGATGTCCTCACCAGTGGAATGAAAATCGAGAAAGAGATAGGCCTTGGCCCCCTCTTCTTTCAAACGCAGCTCGATGGCATCACGCACGGCTTGGGTCTCAGGTTGGGCGAATTTTACCCAATCACGATTCAGATCCACCCCACCCAGATTGTGCCGCCACTGCCCCTCCTCCACGCCATCGGGATTCATCATGGGCACGACGAAGACCCGGAAGCGCTCGCGGAAAGCCTCAGCCAGCGGTGTATCCACGGTGAGAGTCTCGAAGAACTTCATCAACCCTAGGCTGCCAGTAACTTCTGGCGGATGCTGCCGACCGATGATGAACACATAGTTCGGCGGCGCTCCATCATTGATCTCGATACTTTCCAGATCACGACCGCCGATGGATTTTCCGATAGTGCTTTGGATGATGTAGGGCTGAGTATTCACCTTCTCATACCAGCCGTGCATATACTCTGGCGTGATGATCTCTTGGGCCGACACCCAAAGCGTTTGCTCATCCACTTCAAGCTTGAGGGTCAATTCCGTTCGCTTGGGTGAGAACTCCCAGAGGTTCGTCGTCAAGACCTCCCAGTTGTACCCGTCATGACTGGTCTTGGGCCGATAACGCTGGGTGCCGCCCTCGTAAATGACTCTGACGGTAATCTGCCGTTTTTTCTTGGCCTGCACCTGAAAAGCAAACCAGGCGCTGTTATTCACCGGAGAATTCTCCGGCTTGATGAGAATGCGATACTCATCCTTACCCAAGCGGGTGCAATCACTGGCCCTGGCTCCGGAAAACTCATTGTTAAAAGTCACGCCATCAGTCTTGAACTCCCACGTCTTGCGCATTTGCATCTCGACCTTTACCCGCGCGTCATCGGCTGCCTCGACAGGTCGGACATTGACCAGCAAGACCGAAAGAATGAAAGAGGCGAACAGTCGTGCTGTGAAATGCTGAGGGAACGGCTTCATGTTCTAAAATGTATCACGACATCGTTCGCCAGCCAATGCATGTTGCCAAGCGCAAAGAGGCTTACATATCCGCTTCGACAAGAGGCTCAACCACGCTATGCTCCCCCTGTGAATCCGATACTGCATTGCCGCGAAGCCACTCCCTCCGAAGCCGGGATCATCACCGAGTTCCAGCTCGCCATGGCTTGGGAGACCGAGGAACTGCGGTTGAATCCGATGAAATGCTCTTCTGGTGTGCTCGGTGTATTTGAGCACCCGCAACGAGGGCACTACTATGTCGCGGAAGAGAACGGACAGGTCGTTGCCTCCCTTTTGATCACTTACGAATGGAGCGATTGGCGGAACGGTAATATCTGGTGGATACAAAGTGTCTATGTGATCCCCGAGGCTCGCGGCAAAGGTGTTTTCAAACAACTGTTTCAGCACATCAAGACCATGGCTGAAAATGATGCTCAAATCTGTGGACTACGGCTCTACGTGGATCGGACCAATGTACGTGCCAAGCAAGTCTATCAACAATTGGGCATGGACGGAGAACACTACGAAATCTTCGAATGGATGAAGGGGGATTGAGCGGATCGCTCAACTGGCGCACTTCACGCAGACCACGGCATCCGGCTGCACTTCCAAACGCTCCAAGGCGATATCCTTCTTGCAACGACGGCAACGCCCGTAATTCCCCGTGCGAATAGCCTCCAACGCACTCTTCACCCGCAAGATGTGCTGTTGCTGCCTGGCTTTAAGGCCGAGCGCCATCTGCTGTGATTGGATGGCATCCATGCGTGAAAGCCGCCCGATGGAAGAATCCACCTGCACCGCGGCGGTCGCATCCGAATTAGTTCCAATCTCCGCCGTCAACTCGGCAAGCAGCTCTTCTAGCTGCTGCTTGAAACGGCTTTGCGTTTCCTGATCCATGGTGAATTCGTTTCAGTAAAACCACCATTTCCGCCCTGTGTCCAGAGCAAGCCGCCCAGCTAGCGGAACATCAAGACCGGCACGCGACAATTCTGCACCACGGATCGCGTCGTGCTCCCCAAGATGAACTCGCGAAGTGTCGAATGCCCGAACGCCCCCATCACCAGTAGATCAATATCCTTCGCCTTCACTTCCTCCGCGATCACATTGACGGCACTTCCGGGCTTAAGCTCTACATGCAAAGTGTAGCCGGCCGTCTTCAATTTCTCCGCGGCCCGTTTCAACGCAGTTTCATGAGCGGTATCCGCCCGGCCCACCATCAAGAGCTCGCACTCCAGCCCACGCAACAGCGGCTGACTGGCGACATAATCCACCACTTTGCGGGCATTGGCACTGTCATCAAATGCGATCAGCATCCGCTTGATGGGCTTGAACGCACGTGAGGCGACCAATACCGGTCGTACACTGATACGGACCACCGTTTCGAGATTATCACCCAGTGTGCCCTTCTCAAAATCCGCATGCTCACCACGCTTGCCGATGACCACGAGGTCCACCGCCGGCTCCAGTTCTTCCAAGGTCTCGGGCAAGGCGCCATGACGTTGGGTCGCCGTGGCATTGGAAATCCCCGCCGCGGTCAACTGTCGTTGTGCTTCTTCAAGGATGGCTTTGCCTTTGATGCGGGCCACCCGGCCTTCCGCCTCTTCGAGCTTGGTCAGCTCTTCCGTCAGTTCCACGCTGGCATCCATGCCGATGGCACCGCTCAGGTCTATATTGGGCGTGCGTTCCCGGTGATGATCGATGACATGCAGCAACTTCACTTCCGCCGTCATCCGTTCCGCCGCCCAAGCAGTGTGCTGGCAGATGCTGGCTCCGTAGATTGATCCGTCTGTGCAGGCTAAAATAGTAGGCATAATATTTCTTGGCTCAATGTTCCAGCATCCGCTCTAGTGCGTCCGGTTTGTCATGCATTCCCAGCCGGTCCACGATGGTGGCACTCGCTTCATTCAAACCGATGATCTCAACTTGGGTACCCTCACGACGGAATTTGATCACCACCTTGTCCAAGGCATCCACTGCCGTCAGATCCCAGAAATGCGCATGACTGACATCGATGCGGACTTTGGACAACACTTCCTTGAAATCGAACCCGGCAAGAAAAGTTCCCGCCGAAGCGAAGAAAACCTGTCCCGCAGCCGTGTAGGTGCGGCATTCCGCAGATTCATCCAGCGTGCTGGTGACGCGCACCACTTGAGCCACTTTCTTAGCGAAGAACAAAGCGCTCAATAACACACCGACACCCACACCGATGGCGAGATTATGTGTAAATACCACCACCGTGACAGTGGCAAGCATCACGATACTCGAGCTCTTGGGATGCTTGCGAAGATTCTTGAACGACGCCCAAGAGAACGTGCCGATGGATACCATGATCATCACCGCCACCAAAGCTGGCATAGGAATCTGCCGGACCCAATTACCGAAGACTACGATCAAGATGAGCAGGAACACACCCGCTACGAAGGTAGATAAACGCCCGCGCCCACCTGATTTCACATTGATCACCGACTGACCGATCATCGCGCAACCCGCCATGCCACCGAACAATCCCGCGACGATATTCGCCACGCCCTGCCCGCTCGATTCACGGTTCTTTTGGCTCGGGGTATCGGTAATGTCATCTACGATCTGCGCCGTCATCAGTGATTCCAGCAAGCCTACCACTGCGAGCGCCAATGAATAGGGCAGAATGATTTTCAGCGTTTCCAATGTGAGTGGAACATCCGGCCAGAAAAAGGCGGGCAAGGAGGAAGGCAGTTCACCGAGATCTCCCACCCGTCGCACATCCAACTTCATCACGATCGCCACGATAGTGAGGACGATGATCGCGACCAAAGGTGATGGCACTGCCTTGGTGAAACGCGGCAGTATATAGATGATGGCCAATCCCGCAGCCACCATGAGATAAACCACCGGACCGGCACCTTTGAATTCAGGCAACTGCGCCATGAAGATAAGGATCGCCAAGGCATTCACAAAACCGGTCATCACTGAGCGCGAAACAAATCGCATCAAGCTGCCGACCTTGATAAGTCCGGCAACGATTTGCAGACAACCGGTCAGCAAAGTAGCCGCCAAGAGGTATTGCAACCCATGCTCCTTCACCAACGTGACCATCACCAGCGCCATCGCGCCGGTCGCCGCCGAGATCATCCCCGGGCGGCCGCCCACAAACGCGATCACCACGGCGATACAAAAAGACGCATATAACCCCACCTTGGGGTCCACCCCTGCGATGATGGAGAAAGCGATCGCCTCGGGGATCAATGCCAACGCCACCACCGTGCCGGACAACAGGTCGCCCCGCACATTGGAAAACCATTCCGCCTTGATCGTGGGCCAGTTCAGATATCGATTCATCGTTTAAAAGTAGTATCCATTGAACCCCATCCCCTTAGAGATAAAGGGACTCGGTTCATCACTTAATTAAGCTTGGAAATCCGTTGCTCGGGAAAAGGCAACTAGGTTTCAGAAGATCCGCAAGAATGGGGAACTGCTTAACTGCCGGTTACAGCACAGGGCCGGGAGCATACGGACGAGCGAGCACCCCGCAAGGATATTCAAGCGGGCATGCTAAACTCCGTCACCTCACGGATGCCCTTTCAGGCACCCTCCTACTTACAAGCGGGATACCAGCAGTTCACGCTGGAAGATCATCTCTTTCGGCAGATGCGAGTAGAGCTTCAGGAACAGCTCGTCCTGCGAGATCAGCTCCCGCCGCCACTCTTCCGTATTGATCTCCTGCGCTTTCTCGAGGTTGGTGATGTTGAAACCATCCATCCCCTCCAGATCGAAGGATTCCGGGCCAGGCACCCAGCCCAGTGGCGTCTCGTTCGCGTTCGCGCGCCCGTTGCAACGTTCCATGATCCACTTCAGCACACGCATATTCTCGCTGTAGCCCGGCCACAAGAATTTGCCCTGCTCATCTTTGCGGAACCAGTTCACGTGGAAAATGCGCGGCGGATACTTGATCAACTTCCGCATGCTCAACCAATGCTTGAAGTAATCGCCCATGTTGTAACCACAGAATGGCAACATCGCCATAGGATCACGGCGCACCTGGCCAACTGCGCCGGCGGCGGCGGCTGTCGTCTCCGAGCCCATAGTCGCTCCCACATAGACACCGTGCACCCAATTGAACGCCTGGAACACCAACGGCAACGTCGTCGCCCGACGTCCACCAAAGATGATCGCCTTGATTGGCACCCCGTTCGGGTCATTCGCTTCCGCAGCCAACATGGGGTTGTTCGTCATGGGCGCGGTAAAACGGCTGTTCGGATGCGCCGCCTTCTCCTTCGACTCCGGCGTCCACTTGTTCCCCTTCCAATCCAGGCATTCCTTCGGCGGCTCGCCGTCTTTGCCCTCCCACCACACATCGCCATCAGGCAGCAGTGCCACGTTGGTATAGATCGTGTCCTTCTGGATCGACCGCATGGCGTTCGGGTTCGTCTTGAAATTCGTTCCCGGTGCCACGCCGAAATAGCCGGCTTCCGGATTGATCGCATACAGGCGCCCATCCGGCCCCGGCTTCATCCACGCGATATCATCGCCCAGCGTCCACACCTTCCACCCCTTGTAACGCTCCGGCGGGATGAGCATCGCGAAATTCGTCTTGCCGCAAGCGCTCGGAAACGCAGCCGCCACCCATGTCTTGTCCCCTTCCGGCGACTCTACGCCCAGCACCAACATATGCTCCGCCAGCCAATTCTCCTTTTGGCCAAGATAAGAACCGATACGCAACGCCAGGCATTTCTTCCCCAGCAACGCATTCCCACCATAACCCGAGCCCACCGAGATGATCCGGTTATCCTGCGGGAAATGACAGATGAAGCGCCGGTCGGGATTCAGATCCAGCGTGCAATGTGTACCCCGGTTGAAATCCGTCCCTTCACCCAGATGCGTGTATGCCACCTGCCCCATCCGGGCCATGATGCGCATGTTCAGCACCACATAGATGGAATCGGTGATCTCGATCCCCACCTTCGTCATCGGTGAGCCGGCGGGCCCCATCAGATACGGCACCACATACATCGTGCGCCCTCGCATCGAACCCTCTAGCATGCCGTTCAGCTTGGCATACATCTCCTTCGGGTCCGCCCAGTTATTCGTCGGCCCCGCGTCATCTTCCTTCAATGTGCAGATGAACGTGCACTGTTCCACACGCGCCACGTCATTCGGATGTGAGCGATGATAATAGCACCCGGGCAACTTCTCCTGGTTCAGCTTGATCAAGACGCCCAAGTTCACCGCTGTCTTCAGTAGATACTCTTTCTCCCCCTCCGAACCATCACACCAAAAAACTTTGTCCGGCTGGCACAACGCGATCGTCTCCTCCACATACGCGAGCACGTGCAGATTATGGGTATTCTTCTCTCCGAGCTGTTTAGTATTCATGATTCTGAGCTGATGCTGACCGTCTGCCTGTAATTTGCCGAAATGGCCCCAATCTCGCTCAACTGTTTTTGCGAAATTCAAACCATCCTGACCCATCGATAGCTTACCCCCACCCCGTGCCCCAGTGCAAGGAAGAGCGGTAGCCAGCCGCTGCGAATCACTGTTTCCCTTTGCCACCGATTCATCTATTCTGCGCCCATGCTTTCAGATTTGAAACCGCTTGTATTGGGTGTCTCACTTTGCCTCGCCGCGCCTATGCTTCACGCCGTCGAAATCATCGCCCATCGCGGCGCGTCCCATGACGCCCCGGAGAACACCGTCGCCTCCACCAAACTCGGTTTCAAACAAAAGGCCGATGCCGTGGAGGTCGATATCTATTTTACCAAGGATGGCAAAATCGCCGTCATCCACGACAGCACCACCAAGCGCACCACCGGCGTGGATGGCAAGGTACAGGAGATGACCCTACCCGAACTGCAAAAGCTGGATGCCGGCTCTTGGAAAGACAAAAAATACGCGGGTGAAAAGATCCCGACTTTGGATGACATCCTGAAGGCACGCGCCAAAGGTAAAAAGATCGTCATCGAGATCAAAGACGACCACGAGCTCACCCCTGAACTCATCGCCTCGCTCAAGCGCACCAAGACTACACCACAGGATGCCCTCATCATCTGCTTCCAGTATCCCACACTAAAATACATTAAACAGCAGTTGCCAGAATACACCTGCCTCTGGCTCGCCAGCTATAAGCCGGATAAGAAGACCGGCAAAGTCGCACCCGATCTCGATGAGATGATCCGCCTCTGCAAAGTGGCCGGATTCGAAGGCATCAACCTCGATCAGAAATGGCCTATCGATGCAGCCTTTGCCAAAAAAGTCCACGACGCGGGTCTCAAACTCTATGTCTGGACCGTGGACGATGCCGCTTTGGCCAAACGCCTTGCTGATGCCGGTGTGGACGGCATCACCACCAATCGCCCCGAATGGCTCCGCGAACAGCTCAAGAAATAGGATTTTCAAATCTCAAAACCCCCTTGCCCTTTCTCTCGCTCAATCACATCACGAAGCGCTTCCCTGGCGTCCTCGCCTTGGATGATGTGAGCGTGTCGATTGAGCGTGGAAGCTGCCATGCCTTGATGGGTGAGAACGGTGCGGGCAAAAGCACGTTGGGTAAAATCCTTTCCGGCATTTACCCCGCTGACCTCGGTGAGATAACTCTGGATGGCAAGGTCATCCACCCCACCGACCCGCTCACCGCGCGCAAGCTCGGCATCGCGATGGTCCATCAGGAACTCGCCTTCTGCCCCAACTTGTCCGTCGCGGAAAATCTATGTCTGGGCGAAATGCCGCAACATCTCGGCATCGTGGACAAATCCAAGATGCGCGAACTCGCCCGCGCCATGCTCCACGAGATCGAGGCAGATGGTATTGATGTGGATCTGCCTATCAGCAGCCTCTCCACCGGCCAGGAACAACTCGTGCAGATCGCTGCCGCCGTGGGCACCCACGCCCAAGTCATCGTGATGGACGAGCCCACCAGCTCCCTCTCCGCCCATGAGAGCGGGCACCTGTTCCATCTTTTGGCGAAGCTGAAGGAACGCGGCATCACCATCATCTACGTCTCCCACCGCATGGAGGAGATTTTCCATCTGTGCGATACCATCACCGTTCTGCGTGATGGCCGCCACGTCGCTAGCGATAAAATCAGTGAGACCAATCCCGATCGAGTCATCCAGCAAATGGTCGGCCGTCAGGTCATCTGGCACACGCCGAAGCATCTGGATAAAGACCTTGGTGAAGAACTCCTCCGTGTCGAGGCACTCACCTCCCCCGGCAAATTCCGCGACATCAGTTTCAAGCTGCATACCGGTGAAGTCCTCGGCTTTGCCGGTCTTGTCGGCGCTGGCCGCAGCGAAGTAGCCCAAGCCATCTTCGGCCTCGATCCCCAAGCCACCGGCCGCATCTGGATCGGCGGCCAGGAACTCCCCCTCGGCAACGTCACCGCCGCTTTGAATGCCGGAGTCGGCCTCCTGCCCGAAGATCGCAAACGTCAGGGGCTCGTGCTTTCCATGAACTGCCGCGAGAACACCTCGCTCGCCGCCCTGTCACTCATCACCCAACTTGGCTTCCTAAAGCTCGGTGAAGAACAGAAGCTTACCCACGAATACACCGAACGCCTGCGGGTAAAAACTCCTTCCATGGAAACGGGCATCGGCGGCTTGAGCGGTGGCAATCAGCAAAAGATCGCCCTCGCCAAATGGCTCGCCCGCCAGTGCCGTATATTGATCGTGGATGAACCCACACGTGGTATCGACGTTGGTGCGAAATCCGAAATCTACGATCTCCTCGACGAGCTCGCCTGTCAGGGCATCGCACTGCTCGTCATCTCCTCTGAGCTCCCTGAAGTCATGGGTCTCAGCCGCCGCATCCTTGTCCTCCGTGACGGCTCCATCGCTGGAGAAATCTCGCGTGCTGATTTCACGCAAGATTCCCTGATGCGCCTCATGGCCGGCCTCAGCGCTGAAGCGGCCTAAGCCGGCTCAATTTCTCGGCAGCGATATCGCCTCGGAGTAAACCATCTCGCCCGTGCGTCCGTTGTAGTATTGGAAGATCACTTGCGGATGCGGATACGCTACCCACCGCTCATCGCCCAGCTTCTGCGGCATGTTGAACACATTATTGATCTGCGCCACGCAGTAGTAGGGATACAGCCGTTGCAAGCGCGGCAGATCCGGCAGGATGTAGCTGGACCACCGGATGTCCACCTCGCGATTGCCCGACTTGAACTTACCCGTGATTGGCCGGTCTCCCTCATCATTCTTAGGTACATGGTTCACCGAGTTGTGCGGCCCGGAGGCGAACTCCCAGATGTTATCCGTGATCTTCACCGCAAAGCTGTTGTGTAGATCTGCTGTGAGCACAAACACTGGCTTGCCGATCTCTTCCCAAACCTTGATGAGTTGCTCGCGCTCATACAGCATCGCCGTCCACGCCTCATCCTTGCCCGCTGCGAACTCCACCCCACCCGCCCCGCTGTGCGGGATGGAAAAATTCACTGACGATACGATGAAAAAGAAATCCGCATCACTCGCCTTCATCGAATTGACGAGCCAATCATGCTGCTGCTTGCCGAGCATCGAGATGTCCGGCCGCATCACATTGGCCGGGTCATGCATCTGCCGGTGGGTCTTGCAATCCAGCACGTAGTATTCGCAGTTGGCCACACGGAACTTGGAGTAGGACCGCCGCCCAATCGAGTAAGCCGGGCTCCCGTCCGCATACGCTGCCGGCTTGATGCGCAGCCGGTTCTTGCCCAACACCTCCACCACTTCGAACACACCCGCATTCGGATCACCCGGTTTGTCATCCAGTGCAAAATTCGGATCACCCGCATCGGGCGTGCCCCAATGCACGTGCAGGTTCGCCGCTTGCTTCATATCCAGCTTCGTGAAATCCGCGTCCCCATCCACCAGCACGTCGCTGCCCTTCTTCAGGTTAGCCCGCCCGAAATGGATCTGCTGTTTGAACTCCACCGGGTCCGCCCAACCCAGATAATCATACCAAGCCTGGATGCCGATATCGCGGAACACCGCCCGCCGTTCCCTGAACCCTGTCGTGCCGCATCCCCGGATATCATTGATCAATTCATGGTCATCAAATGTGAAATAGGACGGCACATGCCGATGCCATTCCGCGAGATTCTTCGCACGGCCCAGATAGATTTTGTAATTCTCCCACACGCCCACGATCGTCGGTGCCAGCTTCACTACTTCAGGAACTTGGTTCGGGGCCAATCCCGCCCTTTGCCGCCACGCATCCGCCGCGATCTCTCTTCCTTCCTCGTAGAGCCAGTCACCATTCATGATCGCGAAATGCACCTTGTCCTGTATCTCACGGTTCATCGTCGTATAGAGCGGCAGGCTGTGACCGATACCGTTCTCAGGATTCTGGTTGGCGCAGGAACCGAACTCGAAACGGAAATTGAACAACCCGCGGGGATTATACGCTGCATTCTGGAACTGCGCCGCCGCAGGCAATGTCTTGAATGAACCCTTCGGGCCAGCCGTCTCGCCCTCGCCCACCACTTCGCAGAAATATTTCGCTCCGGCCTTCAACCCCTTCAACTCCACGGCGCTCGCACAATCCTGCGTCCAAGAAGTCACCACCGGTGCGGAGGCTTCACTCAATTTTTCCGCCTCAGTGCCGTATCGCACCACAAACGTCCCGGGTTTCTCTGTCCGCGCCCATATGCGGATGCTGTCACTCGTCACGTGCCCCAAAACCGGGCCATGAGTGATTTCTACCGCTTGGGCAAAGGTGCCCGCAAAGAGCAAAACCGACAAAACAAGGGAGCGCATGAGCGGAGCGTAGCAAAGCCGCCCCGGAAGAAAAGCATCAGAAAAGATTTCTGCGGAAACACTTTAACTTTCCATAGCCCATCCACCGTCTTACTATTCGTCACCACCGAATCAGCCATGAAACGCCTGACTTTTCTCGTCGCCTTGGTCGCCCTGCTCTGGCAGGTCGAGAGCCACGCCGCTGCCGCCAAGCCAAATATCGTCTACATCCTCTGCGATGACCTCGGCTACGGCGATGTCGCTTGCCTGAATCCAGAGGGCAAGATCAAGACCCCGCATATGGACCAGTTGGCCAAGGAAGGCATGACCTTCACCGATGCCCACTCCGGTTCAGCCGTTTGCACCCCCACCCGGTACGGCGTCATCACCGGCCGTTACGCCTGGCGTTCCAAGCTCAAGAGCAGCGTGCTCGGCGGCATCAGTCCACGCCTCATCGAGCAGGGTCGTGAGACCGTCGCCTCTTTCCTCAAGAAGCAGGGCTACGCCACCGCCTGCATCGGCAAGTGGCACTTGGGCATGGACTGGGTCATCAAGCCCAGCAAAGACGTCTCCGAACTCAGCATCGAAAAACAGGACCAAGTCTGGAATGTGGAATACGACAAGCCTATCAAGAATGGCCCGAACAGCGTGGGCTTCGACTACTACTTTGGCATCAGCGCTTCGCTCGATATGGTCCCTTACACCTACATCGAGAATGACCATGTGACGGTGAATCCCACCGAGGACAAGGAATTTGCCATGTTCTACGGCGTCGAAGGCAAAAACACTCGCAAAGGCCCCACAGCACCCGGCTTTGATGCCATGAATGTGTTGCCCGATCTCACCAAGAAAGCCGTCGCCTACATCAATCAACAAGGCGCCCCGGCCAAGAAAGGCACGCCCTTCTTCCTCTATCTGCCACTCGCCTCCCCGCACACTCCTATCCTGCCTACCAAAGAGTGGCAGGGTAAGAGCGGTCTGAATTCCTACGGTGATTTCGTGATGCAAACAGACTGGGCCATCGGCGCCGTCATGAAGGCGCTGGAAAACAATGGCCTCACAGAAAACACCGTGATCATCTTCACCAGTGACAATGGTTGCTCTCCCAGCGCGAATTACCCCGAGCTGCTGGCCAAAGGGCATAACCCCAGCCATATCTTCCGCGGAACCAAGGCAGACATCTTTGAAGGCGGCCACCATGTCCCCTTCATCGTCCGCTGGCCGGCCAAGGTGAAGGCTGGTTCATTCTATGACCACACCGTTTGCCTCACGGATTTCTTCGCGACCGCCGCCGACATCTTGGGCAAGAAGCTTCCTGATGCCGCTGGCGAAGACAGTGTCAGTTTACTCCCTGTCCTGTTGGGCAAGACCAAGAAGCCCGTCCGTGAAGCGACCGTCCATCACTCAATCAACGGCGCTTTTGCCATCCGCCAAGGTGAATGGAAGCTGGAACTCTGCCCTGATTCAGGTGGCTGGAGCGCGCCGCGTCCCGGCCGGAATGACACCACAGGCCTGCCCCCCATCCAACTCTATAACCTCACGAGTGACATCGGTGAGAAGAACAACGTGCAGGCGGACCACCCGGAAGTCGTCGCCAAGCTGACCAAGCTGTTGGAAAAGTATGTCGCTGAAGGCCGCAGTACTCCCGGCAAGCCGCAGGCAAACAACGGTGATGTGGAGATCCACAAGAAAGCGGTGGCCGTGCCCGCTGCGAAGAAGAAAAAGCAGTAAGCTATTTCTTCTTACCACCCTTCTTAGGCTGTGCCGGTTCCACAGGCACAGCCTTGTTCATTTCATCATACGCCGCTTTCAGGCGCGTCACGACCTCTGGATGTTGCGCCGCCACATTCTTCTGTTCACCCGGATCGTTTTGCAGATCAAACAACATCATCGGCACCGCTTCATCACCGCTGCGTAATCCCGGATAAGCCGTCGGTTGATACTGCTCGTAAGGCGCGATGATGGTCACTCCATCCGGACCGCGCGGATCGATCCAGTGCCCGTCTGATTCCAAGCGTTCACGCCGGTCATTTGCCTTCATCACATGCAGTTTCCAACGGGCATCACGGATAGTCGCCAGTCGTGCCCCCTGATGGCCGAAGACATACTCATGCGGCCCCTTGCTCGCCCCCGTGAGTAGCGGCCATAGGTCTTGCCCATCGATCACCAATCCTTTGGGAGCCGTCGCGCCAGTCACTTTCAACACAGTGGCAAAGATATCCATCATCACCGTCGGCTCTGCGCTCTGCTTGCCAGCGGGCAGCTTACCCGGCCAGCGGGCGATGAATGGCACCCGGTAACCGCCTTCCCATGAACTCCCCTTCATGCCACGCAAGCCTGCGGTGGTGCCGCCATACCAAGGGCCGTTATCGCTGGTGAAGAACACCAGCGTGTTCTCCTCCAGTCCCTTGGCTTTCACAAACGCCAGTAATTCTCCAATCTGATGATCCAGCTCGGTCACGACATCTGCGTATAAACCTTTTCTGCCTTTCTTGTAGAACTCCTCTGATGCTGCCAGCGGCTTGTGCGGCATGGCATGCGGCAGATAAACAAAGAACGGTTTATTCTGGTTCTTCTCGATGAATTCCTTGGCGCGCTCCGTGTAACGCCGCGTCAGATTCGCCTGCACCACCGGATACTCCAGCACCTTGTCTCCTTCCACCAAGTTCACCGGTCGCATGTCGTTGCTGTAAGGAATCCCCAGATACTCATCGAAACCACGATGCGTTGGCAGGGATTCCGGATAATGCCCCAAGTGCCACTTACCGATGCAGATGGAGGCGTAGCCCTCTTTCTTCAACAGATTCGCCAGCGTCACTTCGCTTTGTGGCAAAGCGATCTTGTCCGCCACTGGACCACCATCCGGTGCCGGATTGGACGTCATGCCACAGCGAAACGGGTAACGCCCGGTCATCAACGAGGCCCGTGTAGGCGCACAAAAAGGAGCCGGGCAATTGAACTGTGTCAGGCGCACGCCCTCCGCCGCCATGCGATCCAGATTCGGCGTCTTGTAAGGCAGCGCGGGATTGAAGCAGCTGATGTCTCCATAGCCCAAGTCATCAGCCAGTATGATGATGATGTTCGGCTTATCCTTGGCGTGAGCTGCAAACACCAAAAGACACAGCCAGAAACAAACGATCCAACCTGATAGCGTCTTCTTCATAGTGATTTATTTGGGATCATTCTTGGCCGCCCACTCGTCTCTGATCTTTTGAAGCCGGGCGACCACCTCCGGATTCTCCGCCGCGAAATTATGCTTCTCTCCGATATCTTTCGAGAGATTGGAGAGGAACAACTTCTCGTCTCCTTCTTCCAATTTGCCGCCGCTGGTATCACGCACATTACCGATCAATTTCCAATCCCCCTGACGCACCACCCATTGGGCGTTCTTCCCCTTGC
The DNA here is from genome assembly GCA_030834415.1 of Verrucomicrobiota bacterium. Lineage (GTDB taxonomy): Bacteria > Verrucomicrobiota > Verrucomicrobiia > Limisphaerales > JAEYXS01 > JAEYXS01. Next base: position 21,127 of record JAURFH010000017.1, read on the forward strand.
CGGTCTGCCAGTGCACGATGTCATGCGGAGTTGATGCCTTGTCTGATTTGATGACCGGCACCAGACTCTTGCCATCGATATCCGGGTTCACCAGCTTCACGCCACTCAACTCCGCCAGTGTGGGCATCCAATCGCAGCCATGGGCCAACTGGGAACGCACCTCCCCCTGCGGCAGCTTACCCGGCCACGAGATGATGGCCGGGATGCGCAATCCACCCTCGAACATGCTGAACTTCGCCCCGCGATACGGCCCCGCATTGCCACCACCAAAGAACGCCCGTTCCTCAGTGGAATGCCCGTGGTCTGATTGGAAAACGACAATGGTGTCCTCTTCCAAGTCCAGCTTCCTCAGCATCTCCAGCAAGCGACCGATGCGTTCATCCAAAGTAGAGACAAACGCGCAGTAAAGATTCCGCGGCATGGGCAGATCCTTGTAATGCTCCAGCCACTTCGGGTCCCCTTGGTAAGGGTAATGCGGCATATTAAAGGCCACATACATGAAGAACGGCTGGTCCTTGTGTCCCTGCATGAACTTGCCCGCCTCCGCCACCATCATGTCCGGGAAGAAATGCCCCGGCATCTGGACTTCCTGGCCATTCAGATAAAGGTCATGCCGGTTCGGCCCCTGCCAGTAAAAGAAGTGCGAGTAGTTGTCGATGCACCCGCCCATGTGTCCGAATGAGAAATCAAAACCCTGCCCGTTCGGCATCTCTTCCGGCGTATATCCCAAATGCCATTTACCGATGTGCGCCGTGGCATAGCCTGCCGCCTTGAACATCTCCGCCATCGTCACCTGCTCCGTCGGAAGTCCCTTGCCATCTTTTTGAGAAGAAGCATTCCCAGCCAAACCGGCCCGCACAGGATAACGCCCGGTCATCAAACCTGCACGAGATGGCGAACACACAGGTGCTGCCGCATAGAACTGGGTAAAGCGCACCCCCTTGGCCGCCAGCGCATCCATGGAGGGTGTCTGGAGGTCTTTGATCCCATAGGCACCCATATCGATGCTGCCCTGATCATCGGTGAAGATGACGATCACGTTGGGTTTGCGCGCCGCCTCGGCTTGGTTCGGAAATAACGCGGCAACCAGACTCAAACCGCAGATAAGTCCGAGCGAAAGCATACGGGTAGCGCCAGAGAGCATCATGGGGAACATGCTCAATGAGATAGCGAAATCACCGCCGATTTCCAAGGAAACTTTAGCTCCACTCCGGCCTTGATTAGGCGTCACCAAAACGTAACGGGCGCTTTCTAAAGTAAGCCTTATAGTCGAGTCCCATGGCACGCATTGTCTATTCCTGCTGTGGCGAAGGTCAGGGTCACTCCTCCCGCACACTCACCATGGTCCGCGCGCTACGACGCCAAGGCCACGAAGTGCTCGTGCTGGCAGCTCGTAAGGCCTTTGAAGTGCTGCATCCCAAGACGGAGAGTGTCGAAGAAATCCCCGGACTGCTGATCGTGTATAAAAACAATCAGGTCCAACCTCTTTCCACCTTACGCGGCAACTGGCCGATGATGCGTGACAAAAAGAAAATCGTCTCCCGCCTAGTCACGCGCCTGAAAGAATTTCGACCGGATCTGGCAGTAGTGGACTTCGAACCCTTCCTACCGCTGGCGGCGAAGCAGATGAACCTTCCTTGGATCAGCATTGATCATCAGCACGTCATCCCGCATATGAGCCCGAAGGTGCCGATGGCGAAATGGATCGAGCAGCTCAGTTGCGCTTTTGTCATCCTCCAGACGCATGTGGGTGAACATGCCAATCTGGTCACCTCCTTCTATCAACCGGATGAACCGCATCCGGCCGATGTCCATTTTCTCCCGCCCATCCTGCGCGATGAGGTCTTGAAGCTAAAACCGGAGAACACCGGTCATGTGGTCGTCTATCAGACCAGCACGTCCTTCACGCGCCTGCCGGAATTGCTGAAAACACTCCCCTACCGTTTTCACATTTACGCGTTCGATCAGACCGGCACAGATGACAATCTCACCTACTTTCCACGCAAGAATGAAGGGTTCATCGAGGATGTGGCGAAGGCGGATTGGATCTTCACGAATGGCGGCTACACGTTGATGAGCGAATCCCTCTTTCTGAACAAGCCCGTCTTCTCGGTGCCCGTGCAAGGCCAGTTCGAGCAATGGATCAACGGCTACTACCTCGAAAAACTCGGCTACGGCATGATGTGCACCAATCCACAGGAGATACCGGCACGCCTCACATCTTTTGTGCAGCAACTGGATACCTACCGGGGCAATCTGAAAGGCAAAGACTTCTTCGGCAACGAACGCGCCATAAAAAGCATCTTGCGCTATGTGGATCAGCATGACCCAAGGATGGATAAGCCCATCCCTGAGCCGGCCTTGAAACCGGCATGATCTGAGTTAGCTACGCCAGGTCAGCACCCTGCGTTTGCCATTGTCAGCAAACTCTTCCTTGAAGGCATTCAACTGCAACGTCATCTGCTTTGCAGTCAGCTCCGCCTCCACCCAGCCATTCGTCATGGCTTGGTTGAACACATACGCCACGGCCGGAAGATTGATCTGATGGATGCCACTCTCGTGCTGCTCCACTTTCCAAGTATGCGAGTGGCCGTAGAATAATGCCTTCACTTGCTTGCGCGGCGCCAGCACTTCCCAGAGCCGCGCCGTATCCTTGAGTCCTGACGGCTTTTCCTTTAGATCTGGATTATGGTGCATCATCACGATGGCCGCCTTATCTTTACGGGTGTCCAGTTCTTTGCCCAACCACTCCAGTTGCGCCTCGCCCAGCAATCCTGGCGTCTTGTTCACCAATTCCAAAGTATCCAGCAGGAACCAGTTGGCCTTGGCTCCTTCTAAGATGCTCACCTGCTTTTCAGTCAGCACGACCTTCTGCTCTCCTGCCTCCCTCAGACCTTTACGAATATTCTCGCGATGATCGTGATTCCCTAAGGTGACATGCACCGGCAAACCAGCCTGACGCAGTGGCTCGATCAAACTGGCAAAGGTGGCATAATCCCCCGCCTCACCGGTATTGAAAGCGCAGTCGCCATTGACGAAAACACCCTTCGCTCCTTTGCCTTTGGCCACGGCCGCCTTGACGGCGCGCTCAAGATTTTCCGCCATGTTCACCTCGCGCGCCACCTTTGTCCGGTCCGCCGCGATGTGTGTGTCAGAAAACAACAACCATCTCTCCTGCTCGGCTTCTGCGGCCTCGAGCCAGGAAGCACTGTGGACAGCCGCGATGCCGCCAGCGAGTTGCGCCAAGAACCGGCGACGTGAATGGGCTGCGAAATGGATAGGCATGAGAGTTTTCCAGCTTACTTCGTCTTCTTCTTGTTACCACCGGGCGGTTTGGGTGCGGGCACTGGCCAGTCCGGCGAATCCACGTGCGCCTTGGCGAGCAGTTCTTTCATCTTGGCCACCACGTCTGGATGTTTGTCCGCGATGTTGTTCTCCTCAGCGAGGTCTTTGCTCAGGTCATAAAGCTCCACCGGTACTTTGTCCCCAAAGCCCAACCGGATCGCCTTCCAGTTACCTGAGCGCACAGCCGTCTTGCCACCTTGCTCGTAGAACTCCCAATAGAGGTAATCATGCTGCTGTTGTTCCTTGTCCTTGCCCAACAGCGAGGGAAGAAAGCTGATGCTATCCAGCCCTGAGGGTGCTTTGCCGCCGGACAGATCGGCGAGCGTAGCCATCAGGTCACCGAAATATCCGATGTGATCACTGGTTGTCCCGCGCTTGATCTTGCCGGGCCAGCGCACAATGAATGGCACCCGGATACCGCCTTCATAGAGATCCCGTTTCATACCCAGCAAAGGTCCGTTCGCATCGAAGAACTCAGGATCATTCCCGCCTTCCTTGTGATTACCGTTGTCAGAGGTGAAGAAGACGATTGTCTTTTTGTCGAGGCCAAGGCGTTTAAGCTTCTCCATGATGCGTCCCACATCGCGGTCCAAGCGTGTGATCATGGCCGCCTGCCCCTTGTTCGGTTCGGTCCAATCCGTGTTCTTATAGAGGCCATACTCCGGAACTTCCTGCCCATTGCCAGTGCCTCGTGTGCCTTCGTTATTGGCATGTGGCAGAGTGAACGCGAGGTAGAGGAAGAACGGCTTGTCTTTGTGTTCATCCAGCCAGGTCAACGTGTCCTCTGCCATCAGGTCATGGCTGTACTGCTTTTTCACACTCGCCCAGCCGCGGCCATAATCGCCTTCACCCGGCACGATGTTCTCGAGATAGACGCGTGATTCGTTGCGGATAAGAAATTCCGGATAGTAATTGTGCGCATGATGCTGGTTCAGATAACCGAAGAAATAATCGAACCCCTTCTTATTAGGATGCCCTATGGAGTTCTCCTCGCTCAGCCCCCATTTACCAATCAATCCGGTGGCATAACCCGCTTCCTTCAAGACTTCCGCCACGGTCACATCTTCCGTGCGGATGGTCTGCGGCATCGGATTGGTCTTGCCTGAATTACCACGTACGCGCCCGTGGCCGGTGTGTTTGCCGGTCATCAAAACGCATCGCGATGGGGCACAAACCGGGGCACCGGCATAGAACTGGGTGAACCGCATCCCCTCATTAGCCAGCTTGTCGATGTTCGGCGTCTGTATCTTCTGCTGCCCGTAACATCCCAAGTCACCATAACCCAGATCATCGGCCATGATGTATATGATGTTAGGCTGTTCCTCCTTCTTGGCAGCGGCGAAAGATATTCCGGCCATCAGCAGCAGGGACAAACCCGCCAGCCACCGAATACTCAAACGAGGTTTCATAGCTATACGGTAGAGCAAAGGCGTTTCGTGGAAAAGCGCTTTTCACAGTTCAAGCTTCCGCCTAAAAGCAAAAACCCGGACAGCCAAAGCCGTCCGGGGTTTTCGAAAATTGAAGAACTTATTTCTTCTTCTTGCCCTTCTTGGCATGAACCTTGGCCGCGACCTTCAAGCGCAGACCGTTCAGGCGGATGAAGCCCGTGGCGTCGTCCTGGTTATACGCCTTCGTTGGGTCTGCTTCCATCGTGGCGATGTGCGGGTTGTAGAGGCTCACCGGTGACTTGCGACCGGCTGCATACATTCCGCCCTTGTAGAGCTTCACCCGCACCGTGCCGGTGACGTTCTTCTGGCTCTCTTCCACGTAAGCCTGGAGGGCCAGACGTTCCGGGGCATACCAGAAGCCGTTATAGACCAGCTCGGCGTACTTCGGGATGAGGGCATCACGCTGATGCATCACTTCACGATCCATCGTGAGACTCTCCATCTGGCGGTGGGCGAAGATGAGGATGGCCCCGCCCGGGGTCTCATACACACCACGGCTCTTCATCCCCACGAAGCGATTCTCCACCATGTCCACACGGCCGACGCCGTGCTTGCCGCCGATCTTGTTCAGTGTCTTCATCACTTGCAGCGGCGTCATCTTCTTGCCGTTGACCGCTACGCAATCACCCTTCACGAAATCAAGGTCCACATACTGCGGCTTGTCCGGAGCGTCTTCCGGCAACACCGACAATGTGGTGAAGTAGTCACGGTTCTTCAGGTCGAAGGAATCGTACCACGGATCTTCCAAGATACCTGCCTCATAGGAGATGTGCAGGAGGTTGCGATCCATCGAGTACGGCTTCTTGGCCGAAGCCTGCACCGGGATGCCCTTCTTCGCGCAATACGCGATCATCTCGGCGCGGCCGGGGAATTCATTACGGAACCGCTCATCACGCCAAGGAGCGATAATTTCCAAGTCCGGTGCGAGCGCAGCGGCGGTGAGTTCGAAACGCACCTGGTCATTGCCCTTGCCGGTGGCACCGTGGCCGATAGCCGTGGCGCCTTCTGCTTGGGCGATCTCCACCATGCGCTTGGCGATCAAAGGACGGGCGATGGACGTGCCGAGGAAATACTGTCCCTCATAGATGGCGCCCGCACGGATGATGGGGTAGATGAAGTCGCTCGCGAACTCGTCCTGCAGGTCATCGATGTAGATTTTCGATGCGCCTGTTTTCTTCGCCTTCTTTTTGAGGCCCTTGAGTTCGTCGTCCTGCCCCACATTGGCGCAGAACGCGATCATCTCGGCGTTATAGGTGTCTTTGATCCACGAGAGCAGCACCGAAGTATCGAGGCCGCCCGAATATGCCAGCACAATTTTCATAGTCACAAATTCCAACCGTATCAGGCGCGACTAAACGACAACCGGCCCAAACTGAAAAGAACAAATTTACGGGGTTATCAAGCGACGCCCAGCAACCGCTCGATCTCTTCGTAATTATGCACGATATGATGAGCACGTCCCAGCTTCTCTTTAGCAAACGAGTTGGTGATGGCGATAACTTGCATCCCAGCAGAAAGGCCCGCCTCTACGCCCGCCAAAGAATCCTCGATCACCACGCACTCGTCCGGTTTCTTTTCTAGCAACTCAGCCGCCCGCAGAAAGACATCGGGGGCTGGCTTGGCATTGGCTACATCCTGGCTGCTAACCACGGCGGAGAAATATGACCGTAAGTTCTTCAAAACCAACACCTCATCGATCACCGGGTGGAGCGAACCGGAAGCCACTGCTGCTGGATACTTTGCGGTCACTTTGCCGACCAGCTCCGGCAAGCCATCAAAGATCGGCTGTTCCTTGCGCAATATCTCGATGAACCGGTTCTGCTTCATCGCCGTCAGATCCTCGTAGGAATACGCCGGTTTGTGTTCCGCGATAAAGTCCACCCACACCGCTTTGTCCGAGCGCCCGATATAGTCGGGAAAATGGATGCCGTGCGTCTGGCCGAAGCCGAGCTCATCAAAAATCTCCAGGAACGCTTTCTCGTGCCGCGGCTCGCTATCCACGATCACGCCGTCCATATCAAAAATCACCGCTGAAAAAGGCTTCAACATACAACTTAAAGAAATTGAACTGACACGAATTTCACCAACTAACAAGAATTCCTCATTTTCCTTAATTAGTGCCAATCCGTGGAATTCGTGTCATCTCCGTTTGTGTTAATCTGTGGTTACTTTTTGAAAACAGAGCCGGCGGGACGCTCTACGAAGTGCAAAAGGTTCCCCTCCGCATCCTTGAAAAACAAAACGCTGCCTCCCCCTCCGGCGGGTTTAACCGGCTCCTCAAAGACCACTCCGCGCGCTTCCAGTTCCTTCTTCGCTACTTCGATGGATTCCACCTGCAGAGCGAAGTGACGGATGCCTGCCACAGAGTTATCGCCCACATCTGCCACCACGCGTTTGCACGGCCCGATCTCCAGCACCCAGCCACCTGCCAGCTTCACAAAATACAACGGCACCGCGGCATCCTGCCAGACGATCTCGCAATCCAGCACCCGCACATACCATTCCACCAAGGTCGTGGGTGCTTGGGACGGCATTCCGATATGTTCCACCACATATTTCATGGGCGGCATTGGTAACGCCCCAAGTCAGGAATGCAACAGCAAAGCAATCTAAGGAAACCGCCCCATGCAAAAACCCTGCTAAGGGAGTATTGCCAGCCATTTGCCCCTGTCTTAGTTTCTGCCCATGCGCTACCTCCTTTGCCTGCTGATGCTTTGCTCTACTGCCTTCGCGGAGCTCAGGACCGACATCGAATTCGCCAAGGCCGGCAATGAAAGCCTCACGCTCGATGCTTTCGTGCCCGAGGGCGACGGCCCCTTCCCGACCTGTATCCTTGTTCACGGCGGCGGCTTCACCAAAGGCACCAAAACCAGTTTCATCAAACCCCTCTTTGAACCGCTCAGCCAAGCAGGCTTTAGCTGGTTCACCATCAATTACCGGCTCGCACCGACGAACAGATTCCCTGCCTGCATCGAAGACACCGAGGCCGCCATCCGTTGGGTGAAGAAACACGCCAAGGAATACAAGGTAGACCCCAAACGCATCGCCATCATCGGCGAATCCGCTGGTGGACATATCGTTTCGTATGTCGGGGCCAAGGCCAATGGTGATACGTCAGTGGCTGCAGTCGTGCCTTACTACGCTCCGCATGACCTCGTTTTTCAGGTAGAGAAGCGAAATGCCCTCGGCAATTCGATGGAAGCTTTGTTTGGTTTGAAAGAACTGAATGATGAAGCCCGTAAAATTTTGAAAAAAGCTTCTGCCTCAACCTACGTCCACAAAGGCATGCCGCCTTACCTGCTGCTGCATGGCACGAAGGACGAACAGGTTCCTTATGAACAATCCGTCCGGTTCCAGAAGCAGATGAAGGAGCTCGGCAACACCTGTGATTTCATCACTATCGAGAATGGCATCCACGGCATGGGCGGCTGGCAGAAGCTAGGCTCCAACTACCAGCAGGAGATGATCGACTGGCTGAAAAAGACTTTGAAGTAAGCCGCGTGAACGACTTGCTCACGCCTTCGTATCGGCTAGTTCCAAAAGTCGTTTGAACTGCGCCTCCGTCAGCGGTGTCACGGATAGGCGTGACTGGCGCACCAGCGGCATATCCTTAAGTATCGCATCCGCCTTGATCTGCTCTAGAGTGACAAAATTCTTGAGCGGCTTGTGCGGTTTCAGGTCCACAACGGACCAATCGCCTTCCTCAGCCGTCGGGTCGGGATAGAACTCCTTGTCCACTTTGGCGATGCCCACCACCTGTTTGTCGCACACGCTATGATAGAAAAGCACGAACTCCCCCTTCTTCATCGCGCGTAGATTGTTGCGTGCTTGGAAATTGCGCACACCCGTCCAAGCGGTCTTGCCATCCTTCATCAAATCATCCCACGAGTAAGCATCGGGCTCAGACTTTGCCAGCCAGTAGTTTTTCGCCATGCGGGAATTGAACCCGGAAACGGCCCGCAGGCAAATCGCAAAATGTCCTTTGGCAGGCTGATATATTGATGCTTAATTCACGGTATGGATTTGGCCGCGAATGTAGAAGCCATACAGCAACGTCTCAACGCCGCCTGCGACCGTGCAGGCCGCGATCCCAGCTCCGTGGAACTCATGGCCGTGAGCAAGGGGCATCCGCCCGAGGCCATCACCGCAGTGGCTGAAACGGGCATCCGTCTGTTTGGCGAAAGCAAGGTACAGGAGGCAAAAGTCAAAATCCCGCAGTGTCTCGGGAATCTGCATTGGCAGATGATCGGTCACTTGCAGAGTAACAAAGCCAAGGACGCCGTGCACCTCTTTGAGCTGATCCAGAGTGTGGATAGTCTGGGTCTCGCCCAAGAGTTGAACAAACGGGCTGAGCAGATGGCGAAAACGCTTCCCGTCCTGCTGGAAGTGAATATCTCTGGGGAATCCAGTAAGTTCGGCTACGGTCCGGAATCCGTAATGGCTGAACTCGACCAGCTTAATGCGCTCCCCCGGCTCGAACTTCACGGTCTCATGACCATCGCTCCCTGGAGTCAGGATGCGGAACGAGTCCGCCCGTTCTTCCGTAAGCTGCGGGAACTAAAAGAACGGTGTGAGGAGAAGTTGGGCGCTCCCCTGCCTATCTTAAGCATGGGGATGAGCGGCGATTTCGAAGTGGCCATCGAAGAAGGTTCCACATTGGTGCGGGTGGGCACGGCGATCTTTGGAGAACGCACCTATTCCTAACCGGCTACCTCCCAGGACTGACGCATATTACGGATTCTCTGGTTCAATCATTGAATTCCAGCAAAGCCCGCGTATTACTTGGTCATGGATTTGACGGTAGAGACATTTAAGAAAGAGATTGCGGAAGCCTTGCGCAATTTCGACAAGTACATCATCTGCATCGACAAGACGCCGGAAGACTGTGAGGCGTCCCTAAAGTCTTTGATGGAAAAAGCGGTCAAAGCCTACGTGAACCGCGCTCCAGGTTTGCGCCATGGCATCGCCCTAGACAAGCAAGTGACCATCATTCTCAGCCAGACGGATGATGAGCGCCCGCTCTGCGGCATCTATTTCAATCTTTCCTCACCTTACCACAAGAAAGTGGCCAAAGCCGGCAAGGCGTAAGCCCTAGCCAATATCTTAACTGCGAAAATAGCAGAAAGCCCGCTGGAATATGATTCCAGCGGGCTTTTGCATAAAAAATCAGGTTGTCCTATCGAGCGGCTAACTTCGGAGGACAACCTGAAGAAAAGTTTGGTGGAGCCGAGGAGATTCGAACTCCTGACCCCCACAATGCCATTGTGGTGCTCTACCAACTGAGCTACGACCCCAAACCAGAGGCCGGAACGCTAGAGAGCGTCCGGCCCTTTGTCAAAGTTTTTTGAAAACTTTTGCGATGAATATTTCCAGTGATTCCGGCGGCTTTATTTGCCACCACCCGCATCGCCGACCTTGTCCATGAGCACGATGAGCGGCATGAACAGCGCGATAACGATACTACCGACGATAACAGCCAGACACACGATCATGATCGGCTCCAGCAAGGAGGTCATCGCGGACACCGCGTTATCCACCTCTTCGTCGTAGTTATCGGCGATTTTCATCAACATTTCCGGCAAGGCACCGGTCTGCTCACCGACATCCACCATACTGATCACAATAGGCGGGAACACGCCGCTGGCTTCCAGCGGTTGGGTGATGGTCTCACCCTCTTTCACGCTTTCATGAATGGCGTTCACGGCGTCAGCCACGATAACGTTGCCGGAGGTCTCACGCACGATGGTCAAGGCCTGCAAGATCGGCACACCGCTGCTCACCAAGGTGCCCAGCGTACGGGTGAAGCGGGCGATCGCCACCTTGGATACCACCGGGCCCAAACCGGGGATTTTCATCTTAACCCGGTCAACCACCCGGCGACCGAATTTGGTGATGGCGAAGAGCTTGAACGCCACTACCACGCAGAAGATGGTGATAACGGTACCCAGCAAATTGTCTTTGATGGTATTACTGATACCCAGCACTAGCCGGGTAAAGGCAGGCAGTGCCTCACCTTCAAGCATGTCTTTGAAGATCGCCTCGAACTTCGGTACCACGACGATCATCAGCAAGGCCAAAATACCCACGGCCACAACCATCACCGCCACCGGATAGAACATAGCCGCGATGACCTTGCCCTTGATCTTCTGGGCCTTTTCCATGAACTCAGCCAGACGGTTAAGCACGACTTCCAATACACCGCCCAACTCACCGGCCTTCACCATGTTCACGTAGAGGCGGTTAAACGTCTTGGGATGCTGCGCCAAACTTTCAGAAAAAGTCGAACCGCCTTCAATGGAGACGGCAAGTTCATCGATGATGCGCTTGAGCGTACGGTCACGCTCCTGCTTTTCCAGTACGCGCATACCGCGCAAAAGTGGCAGACCGGCATCCACCAGCGTAGCGAGCTGGCGGGTGAAAGTGGTCAGAACTTTGCTCTTCACCTTGCCCCCCTTGAACCCGGGGATGGTGATGTTCATACCGCCGCCCTTCTTCTTGGCAGCACCAGGGGCCGCTGCTTTCTTGGCAGTCCCCTTTTCCTTCACCTTATCCGCCTCGACGACCTTGGTCGGGAAATAGCCCATTTCCTTGAGCCGGCCAATCGCTTCGCTCTGGTTGGCCACCTCCAAGGTCCCCTTGGTCTCCTTCCCCTTTTGATCCATCGCTACATAGTTATATTTGGGCATAGGACAGGATAATTAGGTGTATTTGAGCACTTCTTCAATCGTGGTTTCTCCGTCAAAGATACCGCGGAGGCCGTCATCACGCAAGGTGGCCATTCCCAGCTCCACTGCCTTCTGCCGCATCACCACGGAAGGCGCCCTTTCATTGATCAGATTCCGAATGGGATCGGAAACAACCAAAAGCTCATAGATGCCTTTACGGCCACGATAACCGGTGTCATTGCAGGCCGCGCAGCCGCGCCCGTAATAGAACACCTTGTCACCGATGTCGTACGGCGAGAGATTCAACTGCGCGAGCTGGTTCTCAGTAGGTTCGAACGGTGCCCGGCACTTCTTGCAGATGGTACGCACCAGTCGTTGCGCCAACACACCTTGCATCGTGGAGGAAATCAGGAATGGCTCCACCCCCATATCCACCAGACGGGTAACCGCGCCGGGAGCGTCATTCGTATGCAAGGTGCTCAAGACCAAGTGACCAGTAAGCGATGCTTGAATGGCGATCTGGGAGGTCTCCAGATCACGCATTTCCCCCACCATGATCACATCCGGATCTTGACGGAGGAAGGATTTGAGCGCTTTACCGAAAGTCATGCCCAAGGCCTCATTGACGGCCACCTGCATGATGCCGTCGATATCATATTCCACCGGGTCCTCTGCGGTCAGCAGTTTGGAATCGATGGTGTTGACCTCGCGCAAGCAGGCGTAGAGCGTCGTCGTTTTACCGGAACCGGTAGGGCCGGTGACCACGAAAATACCGTTGGGCTGTTGGATAGCCTCGTAGACGTAATCCCGGACATATTCCGGAAAGCCCAAGGCCTTGATGTCCAACGTGACAGAACCACGGTCCAGCACACGAAGCACCACCGATTCACCGAACTTGGTGGGCAAGCTGGAAACACGCAAATCGATATCCTTGCCACCGAGGCGCATGGAGATACGACCGTCTTGCGGCAAACGGCGCTCGGCGATGTTCAGACCGGCCACGACCTTCAAACGTGAGATCACCGGCAGGGCCAAGTATTTTGGCGGCGGGGCCATTTCATACAAAGCACCGTCCACACGATAGCGGATCTTGAACTCGTCTTCGAACGGCTCGAAATGGATGTCACTCGCACGGTCCTGCACCGCTTGATACAGCACGAGGTTCACGAAACGCACGATAGGCGCCTCATTCGCCATGTCAGCGATGTTACCGGCCGTATCCTGTCCGGCGGAAATCGCCGCAAGCTCCTTCTCCAGATCGGTGTCCTCACCAAATTCCTTAAGGATGTCGTTGAAGTTTTCCCCTTCTTCGCCGTAGTACTTCTCAATGAACTTGGTGATCTGGTTGGGATCGGCCACCACCACCATGACCTCCCGGCGAACGACAAAACCCAATTCATCGATTACCTGAGGATTCAACACCTCAGCCATGGCCAGTTTGACCCCTGAGCCGTAATCCTCGACCGGAACGCACTGATACATGCGAACCGTGGAGGCCGGTATGGATTTGAGCAACTCTGGGGTTGGCTCAAGATCTTCCAGATTGACCACCTCAGTACCAACATGATTGGCCTGCAATTGCATCTGCTGGTCCAGCGGGATGAGGTCGAAATCCGCCAGAATCTGCGCGATGGATTTACCACTGCGGGCGTGCTCGGAAACCACTTCTTCATACTGGAGGTCATCCAGCATGCCTTGCTCGCGGATGAGCTCGAGCAACGGACTGTTTACATTCGAGGACATGGCTTAAATCATTTACTACGGGCGGCAGCCGCTTCAGCCGCCGCTTTCGCGGCGTCCATCTCCTGCATCTTGCTGATGCATGACGCTGGATCGATGGAACGGTTGATGACTTCTTCCTTCTTGATCCAGCCGCGCTCGTATTTATCGAGCAGGTTGGCATCCAGCGTGATCATGCCGTATTTGGCACCGGTCTGCTGGTCTGAAGGGATACGGAAAGTCTTGTTGTCACGGATCAGTGCCGAGATG
>JAURFH010000179.1 GCA_030834415.1 Verrucomicrobiota bacterium
GCTTTATCGATGCCCAAGTGGGCCGTATCGTGGATACGCTGGAAGCCACCGGTCAGGCGGATAACACGGTCATCGTGCTCTGGGGTGATCACGGCTGGCATCTGGGTGAGAAAGACATCACCGGCAAGAACACGCTTTGGGAGCGGTCCGCACGCGTGCCCTTGCTCTTCGCGGGACCGGGCATCTCGGCGAATGGCCGGTGCAAACAACCGGCGGAATTGCTCGATATGTATCCCACGCTGGTGGAGCTGTGTGGTCTGCCGCCGCGCACCGATCTGGAAGGCATCAGCCTCGTGCCGCAGTTGAAGAACGCGAACACGAAACGTGAACGCCCGGCCATCACCTCGCACAATCAGGGCAATCACGCCGTGCGCTCGGAGCGCTACCGCTACATCCATTACGCCGATGATTCGGAGGAGCTCTACGACATGAAGGAGGATCCGAATGAGTGGCGGAATCTGGCAGGCGACAAGAAGTACGCGAAGATCATCGCGGAACATAAGAAGTGGCTGCCGAAGATCGATGTGCCGCCCGCCGAAGGCAGCGCCCATCGCGTGCTGACCTACGACAAGGCCACCGGAAACTTCATCTGGGAAGGCAAGCCGTTCACGAAGGATTCCGAGATCCCGGAGTGAGAGACAGGCCGAGGGCGCGCCTGCGAATGTGCTGCTGGCATCTTGCCGGCAAAAGCGGGGCGACCGCCGGTCAAGAGACAGCCTTAACTGGAGCCAGGCTGGCTTAGGCTTGGCAACGAACCCCCTCGCCCCCGGAGTCGGGGGATGAGGGCAGGGGGAGAGGGGGCAACACGCAGTTGACTTGTGACCAACCCTTCATTTTCACGATTCTTCCTTCGCCCAAAATGATGAATCATTTTCCTGAAACTGGAAGAGTTCAGTGCCTCCTCTCCCCATCCCTCTCCTCCATCTGACTGATGGAGGAGAGGGGGATGATGCGTGCATCTTTCTTGGGCTTCTACACGCCTAAATGGGTTACGGGCTTCGTCGTCCGCAGGCCGGCAATGCCTCAGCTGATCAGCAACAACCGGGGTGGTTCTCCGGCGTTGGTATCCGGGGCGCGGTGGATGCAGGGGGGCACGGGGCTGCCGGGGTATTGGATGGCGATGCGCCAGAGATTCCCGATGCCGAAGGAGTAGGGCCGCGCATGCGGCTCGGCGGCATAATGCAGGTCGTAGCAGTTCTCGCGCAGATATTCCTGAAAGTCCGCATCGTCCTCGCCGCCGTATTCTTGCAGCAGCTTGGCGCGTGTCGCGGCGATATCTACACGGCGGCGTGCTGCTTCATTGGGCAAGCCTTCCGAGGGCGCGCCGGCGTAGGTGCAGAGATAGGTATCGGCCTCCACCGGGGCGCTGTCTGCATGGAAAGAATAGACATGCGTGGGCACCGTCTCGGCCTCGTCATCGCGCGGGTAGCCGTGGATGCAGTCCAGGATGGGCGCCAGCCCCTGCTCGCGCAGCAACGCCAGATCGGCGATGAGGATATCCGCCGCCACGCGGCCCGCGGCGCTCAAATTCAGGGCGCGCAACCGGTCCTCATCCAGCGTGGTCATGCCATCACCGGGGCCGAGCGCGGATACCACCTCGGCGAAATCGCCCGGCAAGGAGCGTTGCCAGCACAGTGCGTTCACGCCGTCAGCGAATGGCGTCGAGACAAGTTCCGAAAAACTCGACACCACTTTGATGCGAGGGTAGTCGATCGGTAGAGAGAATGGCGCGGCGGTCGGGATCATCAGATGACCGGGCGGCTGTTTGTTTGCTTCAAATCCATGTGCTTCAGAGAAACCACCTGGCAAGCCTCATGGATGCGTGCGGTTTAATCGAGATAATTGATGACGGAGCCCAGAGGTCTGAGGGCAGATACATCTGCGCTAACGCATATCATCCGCTTTGTTGGCGATCCAGATGATCGCTGCCAAGACTGCGATACCGGCAAACGAAAAGTGGGACGGGAGCCCTTGAAAAGCCGCGATGACCAGCCCGATGCCGAGCAAGAGAATAGTGATGGGCAGCTTGCGATTGCCGTTCCCGAAGGAAACGGCAATGCCCGCCAGCCAAGCACCTATGACCAAAATCAGCACGGGACAGGCCCCCTCCTCCTGTAAATCATACGCTTGGTATTTCCGCGCTGGGTCTGCCGGGGATGGTTCGAGGGCATAGTTTTCACCAAACCTTGCCTCCTCGTGCCGACTCAACACGCTGCCAAATCTGCGCCGGTATATTGCGACGCCAAACTCCGCCGAGTACATGGGCAAAAGCCGGGTTCCGCTGGGCCTCAGACTCAATCCGATCAATAAACTGCGCCCCATGCAAAGCCAGCAAGTCCTCAACTGGCCCGGCAGCCAATAACGAAATCTGCTCCGCGGACAAATCATGCTCCAGAATGCGAAGCACTGCCTGCCACGCATTCTCAGGTGCAGCAATTGGCGGGATGAGGGCTAGAGACATCGTGCAGTCTTCGCCGCTTAGCCACTGGGCGACCAACTCATCAACACTTGGAGGACGCATGAGCATAGGTGTCGCCTAACAAGGTAGTAGTCCGTAAAAAATCAGTACAACTGGATATCGGGTCTTGGTTGCTGAGGTGATGTTAAAATCCTTGCTCATAGGGGCAATAAGCCATGGGGCGGGAAATTCGTCAAATGGGTTTAACCAGCGGATGAGGGAAGAATTGAGTGTCAATCTGGTGCATGTGAAATCAAAAAATCTCTGACCTCAGTGTATGTTTCCGGATCTGGGAATAGCGTGGCGGTGATTGTGTATCTGAGGCCGGTGGCGGTCACGTAAAGAAATGTCTGCCCGGACACGCGAACCTCTGACACTCGCTCAATGTCCGTATAGGCGATGCGTGATGTCTTCCGCTGAAAATAACCGTATGGAAGATACAGGGCATCCGTACCCAGCTCTAACACCTGAGGGCTGGCAATGCGGCGCACGGTCAGCAGCATGGCCAAGAGCACGAAACCTGCACAGAGTGCTGAGTTGACCCAATAGAATGCAGTAGCTCCCGCCGGTCCAAGGGTGATGACGCCGTAGAAATTGAGTCCGGCAGTGCTGCTGGTCGCCTTGTAAGCCATGAAAGCCGCACCGCTACCGAAGAACACGGCACAGGCAAAAATGACCTCCCATTTCGGGTTGTATGCTATTCGGCGTGGTAGCTCCATGATGTGCCAGTGTGTCTAGTGACGACCCAAGCTCAGCGACCGGGATGATCAACGACGTGGCCTGCGCCAACGGAACTGGCAACGTCCACCGGCGTTGGTTGCAGCGATTTGTCAGGCCTTCGCTTGGGTCTTATCGGGTCTCGCATATCGAGATAAATAGAGTATGGCTGCGCCTCCAACCAAGCACGCAGAAGTATCTCCGTAAAATGGAAAAGGCGGAAGCGACAAGCGCAACCCATGCACGAGCAAGATGATGCCCTCGACCAACATCAAACCACCGGACCACGGAATCGCTGCATGAAATTTCTGTGGCCATATCATCAGCACTAAAAACCAACACCCGATCAAAGAGAATGCGCCCGCGGTCATGCGCAGCCAATAATCAAGCATCGGATCATAGGTGATGGGCTGAGCGCCGAACCCCTGCAATCCTTGAACAGCTGTCGACCAACTGACAAAAACACCCAGGACAGCCGCACCCCAAGTAACGGCTGCAAGACCGAGAAAGATCCGAAGAAGTCTTAGGTGCATAAGATAAGGACTAACAAATAAAGCTCAGCGTCGATGGCCTGCAAGGGTGAACGGTTGACACTTTGGCGGAGTGATGGAGTTCGCTGAAGCGATCTGTTAGGCGTGTTCTTCATGTCTCAATCGTTTGATCCCTCTGACCAACATCACGAAAAATAGCAATGTTAGCACCGTGAATAAAATAGCGATAAGCCCCATAGCTAAGCGGGCAAGAGCAATACCTTCGGGCTCGCCCGTAGCATTCGGAAATCCCACGTATGCTATGCGAGCAAATACAAAGGATAAGGCCGCAAAGCCTGCAGCCAAAACTGCTAAAAATGCCGCCCAAATTTTCTGGAAAGTCTTTGGCATCGTGGTGGTGCGTGGCAGTCAACACGCTCATCCAAACTCTTCCACTTCTGCCTTGGCTTCGGCCAGGCCCAAGCCTGGGTTTTGCTCGCGATGCAGCTTGATGGCCGCAAGCTTCTGGGCTGGGTCTTTGGCCATACGCTGAACCTCGGGCGACAATAGTGAAGGCGCGGCAATTCCGTGATGCTGGAGCAGGGCGTCCACCTTGCGCTCCAATCGCCGCACATCCAATCGTTGCCGTGTCGCGTAGGTAGCACCACTGGTAAAGACCGTCACGATGAGCGCGATGATTCCGTAATCTCCCATGTCAAGGACTGCAAGTAGTGGTGTCATAGTAGTATTATTTATTGTCGCCTAGCTCTGGCAAGACGCGGCAGTGCATGGTTAGCACCCCAACCACCTGAGGGTTGGGGCAATGATTCAAGTAGCTGGGTTTTTATAAATCGTTGCATTCGCGGACTTTCGATTTCTAGCTACTCAAGAGGTTGCATTGCGCGTCTCCCGATAAAATAGTGCAACTCCAACGAATGTGAATACGGCCGCCGTCACTACCAAATAATAAAAGATGGACCAAATATACTCAGCACCGTCGCCATGTCGCGGCAGCATCCAATCCGGCAGTGCCGATACGCTCTTCTCCCAAGAGGTAATCCAGCCATCAGGATGTGGAAAGCGTGTGAACTGACCGGTGACGACACGAGGATGCGCGCGAATCGCAGCCCAAGCTAAATAAGCTCCGAGGAGCGCTATGGCCGCCGAAAACAAAAAGCGAGAAAATCTCATGATGCGTGGTGCCCCTGCCGCCTCATAATATACCGCAAAAAGTCGGCACTAAAGGATATTGGGTGTTCACTCGTGGAGTGTTGTTAAACGCCTTGGTCACAGGAGTTAATAAGCCATTGGGCGGGGAGTTCGTCAATTCGGATGAACGGCAGGGGGAGGTAACCACGGCCCCGACAAATTGCCGGGGTGAAAATACACAGAATACACGGAAGGGGATGGGAGATGGATGGTGGATACTTGCTGGCCAGGGGCTCAACTCCATCTCTCCCCGCGCCCTCTCCCCCAACTGCCGCTGACGGAGAGGGGGATGCCGTCAGTTGATTACGCGCTGCTCCTTTATGAAGTTTCATGACTGACTCTGGGGTCGTTTTAGCCTGATTTGGTCTTCTGGGCCTTTCTGCCGGGGGCCTGTTCCAGCATTGCCAAGGGTTCCCTGCCTTCTTTAGAGTGGCCCGTCCCGACCGGCTAGGCTGTGGCGGGAGCGTTGCGAATGGAATATAAGGTCCAATTTGAAGTGTTTGAAGGTCCGCTGGATCTCCTGCTTTACCTCGTAAAGAAGGAGGAGGTGGACATCTATGAGGTCAACCTCACGAAGCTCGCCACGCAGTTCATCGAGCATATCGAGATGATGCGGCGACTGGACCTGGAGGTGGCGGGCGAATTCCTCGTGATGGCGGCCACGCTGATGTACATCAAGAGCAAGGAGTTGCTGCCGGTGGAGAAGCAGGTGGTGGTGGAGGGCGAGGAGGATGAGGAAGATCCCCGCTGGGAACTCATCCGCCAACTGGTGGAGTATAAGAAATTTAAGGACGCGGCGGCGAAATTGCAGGTGCGGGAGACGGAGCAGGAGAGCGTTTTCGCACGGCAACCGGGCAAGCCGGAGTTCACGGAGAGTCTCCAGGAGCCGGAGCAGAAGTTGCAGGTGTCGGTCTTCGACCTGATCGGCGCGGTGAACAACATCCTGAAGCGCTTCCAGGCGAAGGAGGGCGAGAGCCGCGACATCTTCCAGGACAAGTGGACGGTGAGCGAGAAGATCGAGACGATCCTGAACACGATCGAAGCGAAGACGTCCGTGAAGTTCTCGGAGCTGTTCACGAACGCGGTGAGCCGCACGGAGGTGGTGGTGACGTTCCTCGCGATGCTGGAGCTGATCCGCCTGAAGCGGGTGATGATCACGCAACCGGAGCCTTTTGCGGATATCGAGATCAGCAAGAACGTGGTGAATGAAGCCACGCCGACGAACTTGGTGACGAATATCGACGGGGCGAACCAGAACAACCAGCCTGCGGAGGAGAGTGCTCCGGAGGGAGCGGTTGAAACCGCAGTGGTGGAGGGGCCCGCCACCGAAGCAGTCGAGACGGCTGAAGCTGCACCGGTCGCTGAGACGGAAGCCCCCGCCGAAGAGGCCACCCGCACGGACGAGCCGGCCCAATGATTTCCCCGACCATGGAACTGAAACACATCTTAGAAGCCATCCTGTTCGCCGCGCAAAAGCCGCTGAGCTTGAAAGAGCTGCGCGACATCTTCGCGACCACTGCCAACAACTCGGAGGACGAAGCGGTCCGGGCCTTCAAGAAAGTGAAGGACGAGGAGCTGGAGCAGTTACTGCAGGCGCTGGAGCAGGAGTATGAGGAAGCCGCGCGGACGTATCGCCTACGCTGCGTGGCGGGTGCGTGGCTCTTCGTGAGCCAGCCGGAGTATGCGCCGTGGATCAAGACCCTGGTGGGCGAGAAGGTGCGTCCGCCGCGCCTGTCCGCCCCGGCATTGGAGACGTTGACGATTATCGCGTATCGCCAGCCCATCACGCGCTCGGAGATGGAGCAGATCCGGGGCGTGTCCGTGGATGGCACGGTGCAGACTTTGTTGGAGCGTGGCTTGGTGGAGCAGAGTGGTCGCGCGGAAGTGGTCGGTCGCCCGGCGCTTTACAGCACCACGCCGGTGTTTCTGGAATATTTCGGGCTGGCTTCGGTGGAAGATCTGCCGGATGCCAGCGAGTTGCGGCGCATCCCGGTGACGAAGCCCGAGTCCCTGCTGACGGTGGATGCGGGATTGGCCACAGCCCCGCCGGATGAACAGGCGCCCGCCACAGCCGGTGAGGCCAACGAAGTGCCGGCAGAAGCTGCCGCTGAAGAAACGCCCACGGAAGCGCCGGCGGAAGCCGCGCCCGCTGCGGAAGAAGAGCAACCGAAGTCCTAATTTTTCATGAGCCTCTCTGAACATCGTCAGGCAATCGACAAATACGACGCCCAGATCGTCGCCCTGCTGAACGAGCGCACCAAGCACGTGCTGGCCATCGGCGAGATCAAGATCAAGGCGGGCGAGGAGATCTATGCGCCGCATCGCGAGCGCGCCGTGTTCCAGCGCATCTGCAAGCTGAACACCGGCCCCATCACGGATTCTTCGCTGCAGGCCATTTACCGCGAGATCATGTCCAGCGCGCTCTCGCTAGAGAAGTCATTGAGCATCGCGTATCTCGGACCGGAAGCGACCTTCACGCATCAGGCGGCCATCCAGCGCTTCGGTGCCAGCCTGAGGTATGCTTCGCAGAAGACGATCTCCGATGTGTTCAGCGAAGTCGCCAAGGGCCGCGCGGATTATGGCGTGGTGCCGGTGGAGAATTCCACAGAAGGCGTCGTCACGCACACGCTCGACATGTTCGTGGACAGCGACCTGAAGATCGTCTCCCAGATCGTGTTGCCCATCTCGCATTGCCTCGTGAGCAAGGGGAAGAAGGAGCAGATCAAGAAGCTCTACGTGCATCCGCAGACGCTCGCGCAATGCCGCGGGTGGATCCAGAGGAACCTGCCGCACGCGGAACTCATCGAGACCTCATCCAATGCGCGCTCGGTTGAATTGACCGCGGCCGAGAAGAAGACCGGCGCCATCGCGGGTGTGCTCGCGGCGGAGAAATACAATGTCCCCATCCTGGAGCACGACATCCAGGATAATTCAGCGAATGCCACGCGCTTCCTCGTGCTGGGCCGTCAATGCAGTCCGCCCACGGGCCGTGATCGCACCAGCGTGATGTTCAGCATCCTGGACAAGGCAGGTGCATTGCACTCATCGCTTGCGCCGTTCCGCCGTTACAAGCTGAACATGACGAAGATCGAATCCCGTCCGAGCAAGCGCAAGGCCTGGGAATACTTCTTCTTCGTGGATGTGGATGGGCACGCGCAGGACAAGAAACTTTCCAAGGCGCTCGAACAGCTCGCCACGCACTGCAGTTTCCTGAAGGTGCTCGGTTCGTATCCGAACCTCGAATAGAGGGGGGGAAGCCTGCGGGCCTGCGACGATCTATCATCGCAGACCCGTTTAGAGCATCAGGCGTAGAGCTTCCGCAGTACCTGCGCGTTATAGCTGCGCGTCAGGCCATCGTGGGACTTCACCTTCAGCGAGCCCTTAACGATCTCGATCACCACGCCGGTGAAGCCGTTGATCTCCACATGCGCACCGAAAGTGCACTGGGGATAATTCTCCAGCGCCATGAATTCGGTGATCTGTTTCACCGGAGTGTTGAAATCCGGGTCCGTGATCACCTGACGCGGCGGCGCATCGGCGGCCGGTGCCGGTGCGGGGTTCTTGTAAGTCG
>JAURFH010000180.1 GCA_030834415.1 Verrucomicrobiota bacterium
CACGATCATCAATGTTATTTCCGAGGCCGGTCGTATTGCTAATCCCAAGGCCGGTCCAGCGTATATCGTCTCCAAGTTCGGCCAGGCAGGCTTGACGCAGGCGATCAACGTGGAAGAACGGCAGAACGGCATCCGCGCCTGCTCCATCTTCCCGGGTGACATCAATACGCCCTTGCTGGATCGCCGACCAGTGCCGCCGCCGATGGAAGCTCGTGTGAACATGCTTCAACCTGAGGACTTGGCGGACACGGTGTGGCTGGTGGCCAACCTGCCAGGACGCGCCGTGATCGAAGAAATCCTCATCCGCCCGAAATGATTTAACCAAACGCCGAATAGGCGGAACATTCAACAAACGGCGGGCTGCAAATCAGCGCGCCGTTTTTGTTTATATTAGTTCCTTGCTTGCTGCTGCTCGCAGCTTGAGTGCTTCTTGCCAGCTCTCCGAGAGCAGGGGGACTGCCGCCAGCTCTGAAGCGGCTGCTAGATCATCCACCTGATGATGCATTATCTGGTTGGCTGCCTCGATGGTCCAACGCGGGTAGGGACGCTCAATCAGTTTGAACTCATCACCGGCGGTGACGTTGCCTTCTTTGATGACCCGGAAATACCAGCCGGTTTTACCGTTACGTTCGACTTGCAAGGCAAGGTCTTTGACATGCCATTTGAGCGCGAGCTTCCAGCAAGGTTGTCGCGGTTGGGAGATCTGGATGATTGTTTCCCCAAGAGCATACGTGTCGCCGATGCAGACTTCCGTTTCGAACAATCCTTCAGTGGTGAAGTTTTCACCGAAGGCGCCATGATGGGCCAGCGGGAGGTTTAATTGAACACGCCAGTAAGGATAATGCTCAGCTGCATATACGTTCACGGCCTTGTCCGCACCACCGTGATTGACGAGGTCCGCCTGCCCATCGCCCGCGCGACTCGTCTTTGACATCCAGACAGAGCTTTGCACCGACTCTTTGAAGATGCCCGTGGTCCAAGTCTTCATGCCGCCGGAGAAGTTCGGAGTTTCCACTGTTTTCACGGGGCTCACTTGGATAGAGAGGAGCTTTTTCATAACGGCGCTTGATACTCTGGGCCATGGCGGACAAATTTATCCCGTCACGCGCCGCAATAAAGCACACAAATATGTCCGACGCCATCAATCGTCATCGTTCCATGGTGGAAAAATTTCCCGCCAATGAAATGGCCCGCTTCAGTCTGGGCAAAGCCCTGTTCGATGATGGCCAATTCACCGCAGCCAAAGAGCAATTCGTGGTCGCCTTGCAAAAGAAGCCTGACTGGATGGTGGTGCAAATCTTGATCGGCAAATGTGACTTGCAGGCGGGTGATAAAGCCGGAGCCAAAAAAGCGTTTGAGCGGGCTCTGCTACTTGCCATCGAGCAGAACCATGATGGTCCGCGCGAAGAGATGGAACAGATGCTGGCGGAGCTGGCCTAGCCGCCGAGGTAAGCGCTCCGCACCTGGTCGTTCGCCCGCAGCTTGGCCGACTCGTCATGGAGGATGATTTCTCCACTCTCAAGCACGTAACCGCGCTGTGAGATTTCCAGAGCCCGGTTCGCATTCTGTTCTACCAGGAGGATGGTGATGCCTTGCTGCTGATTGATCTCCACGATCTTCTCAAAGATCGTTTTGACGAGCAGGGGAGCGATGCCTAGCGAGGGTTCATCCAACATCAGGAAACGCGGCTTGCTCATCAGTGCGCGTCCGATGGCCAGCATCTGTTGTTCGCCACCGCTGAGCGTGCCTGCGAGTTGCTTCAAACGCTCCTTCAGTCGTGGGAAAATGTTGAACACGTTCTCCATGTCCTGCGCGATGCCCGATTTGTCTTTACGGAGATACGCACCCATCTTCAGATTTTCCAGCACGCTGAGATTGGCAAAGACCATTCGACCTTCAGGCACCTGCGAGAGCCCCATGCTGACCACCTTGTGGGCGGGCTCATTGAAAATGGATTTGCCCTCGTAAGTCACCGTGCCGCTTTGGGCTTTGATGAGGCCGGAGATGGCCCGGAGTGTTGTGCTCTTGCCCGCGCCGTTCGCACCGATGAGTGTGACGATCTCGCCCTTGTTCACCGTCAACGAAATCCCACGCAGGGCGTTGATGGCCCCATAGCTGACTTTCAGGTCTTTGATCTCCAGCATGTCGGTCAGGCGGGTTGTTCCTCACCGAGATAAGCCTCGATGACTTTCGGGTGGCGTTTGATCTCGGTGGGCGTGCCTTCGGCGATCTTCACCCCATAATCCAGCACGGTGATGCGCTCGCAGAGGTTCATCACCAGTTGCATGTCATGCTCGACCAGCAGGACCGCGATCTTGAAACGCTCTTTGATGGAACGGATAAGCCCGGCGAGTTCCGCCTTCTCTGTGGGATTCATGCCCGCTGCGGGCTCATCCAGCAGCAGCAGTTTCGGTTGCGTGGCCAGTGCGCGGACAATCTCCAAACGCCGCTGATCGCCGTAAGGCAGATTCTTCGCGTCTTCATCGCGCAAGCGGCCCAGCTTGAAGATCTCCAGCAACTCCATCACCCGGTCATTCACTTCCTTCTCGGCGGCTTGATAAGCCTTGCCGCGCCAGAGTGCCTGTCGCACTCCGTGGGAGCGATGTACCTGCATGGCGGCACGCACATTGTCGAACACGCTTAGGCTCGCGAAGAGGCGGATGTTCTGGAAGGTGCGGGCGATGCCCACCTTGGTCAATTGATGAGGCTTGCGGTTGGCGGTTGGCGAACCGGCAAACTGGATGGTCCCTTCCGTCGGTTGATAAACGCCGGTGATG
Organism: Verrucomicrobiota bacterium; assembly: GCA_030834415.1. GTDB lineage: Bacteria > Verrucomicrobiota > Verrucomicrobiia > Limisphaerales > JAEYXS01 > JAEYXS01. The sequence goes on from JAURFH010000180.1 coordinate 2,778, forward strand.
AGGTTGAATACCGTGGTCTTTCCCGCACCATTGGGCCCGATGAGACCGACGAGGTCATTCTCCTGCACTTGGAAATCCAGCGTCGAGACAGCCATGAGACCGCCGAAGCGGATGGTCACCTTGTCCAGTTGCAACAGAGGCGTGCTCATGCGTTTGCCCCCTTGCTACGCTTGAGCGTGAAGAGCCCCTGGGGCCTCGCCATCATGATGATGATGATGAGCAGCGAGTAGATGATCATGCGGTATTCCGCCACTGGCCGCAGCATCTCCGGCAATACCGTCAATAGAATCGCCGCGATGATAACGCCCACCGTCCGGCCCATGCCGCCAAGGATGACCATCACAACGATCTCAAACGACTTCATGAAATCGAAACCCGTAGGAGCTAGCACCGTCTTGTGGTGTGCATAAAGCCCGCCAGCGATACCCGCGAAGAAGGCGCCAACCACGAATGCTGTGACTTTGTAGCGCGTGGGGTTGATACCCATGGCGCTGGCTGCCACTTCATCATCATGAACAGCGATGAATCCTCGTCCGTAGGTTGAGTTCACCAAGGAGGTGACGACATAGATGGTGATGGCCGCGGCCGCCCATGCCCAAAAGAAATTGGTGTAGTTCGGGATGCCCGTGAGTCCACTCGCGGCTCCGACTGCTTCCATGTTCTGGAAAATCACCCGGATAATCTCACCGAAACCCAAAGTCACAATCGCCAGATAATCTCCCCTTAAACGCAAAGTTGGCACCCCTACGGCCAGACCGCAGATCGCCGCCATCAAACCGCCGATGATCAAACCGCCGAGCAGTAGGAAAGGGGCAGCAGATTCTGGGGCATGCTTTGCGCAGGCGATGGTGAACGAGGCGGCGGTATAACTCCCTACCGCCATGAACCCCGCATGCCCCAGACTGAACTGGCCGGTATGGCCCATGATGAGGTTCAGGCTGACCGCAAGGATGATGTTGATGCCGATGTCGATACCGATACCGAGGTAGTAACGGTTGAAGTGCCCGGAAAAAGCGGAGACGATCGCGATCAGGACGATCACGATGGTCAGCCATCTTTTAGCGCCGGACTTCATCAGACTTTTTCCGTTTGCTGTTTGCCCAGCAGACCTGAGGGGCGGAACATCAGGATTAGGATCAAGATGCCGAAGGCGATGGCGTCACGATAATTCGAGATGCCTTTCATGCCGCCGGCAAACGTTTCGATCACGCCCAATAATAAACCACCCAGCGCCGCTCCCGGCAGGTTGCCGATACCGCCCAGCACCGCGGCCACGAATGCCTTAAGCCCTGTTTGCACGCCCATCAAGGGGTCGATGCTCGAATAATTCATCGCGAAGAGGATGCCGCCCGCCGCCGCTAGAGCTGAGCCCAATCCGAAGGTGAACGAGATGATATGGTTCACATTCACCCCCATGAGCGCTGCCGCTTGTGGATTGAATGATACGGCGCGCATCGCTGTGCCGATCTTGGTGCGCTGCACGATCAGCGTGAGCCCGATGAGCAGCAGCACCGTCGTCACCAGCACGATGACTTGTGCGCTGCCTACCACCACGCCGCCGATATCCCAAGTGGTATTGGGAATCAGGTCTGGAAACTTGCGGGGCGAGGCGCCGAACACCTTTTCATGCTGGCAGGTGTATTCGATGAAGAGCGAGACACCGATGGCGGTGATGAGCACCGTGAGCCGGGGGCGACTGCGAAGGGGGCGATAAGCGATCAACTCGATGATGACGCCGAGCAAAGCGCATATTCCCATGGCCAAAGCCAGCACCACAATTCCGCCGAGATAGCTCTCAGCGGGGATGACCTTGCTCACGGGCCCGGCGAGGTAATAGCCCGCGAATGCACCGAGCATGAAGACGTCCCCGTGGGCGAAATTGATGAACCGCAATACACCATAGACCATCGTGTATCCGAGCGCGAGGAGGGCATAGATAGCCCCCAGTGCCAAGCCATTGATCAGTTGTTGCAGCAGGTCAGTCATCCTTCAGCAGTAAAAACCACAGTTTTGGGCGGATCTACGGCTGGATGGATTGCAGGAACTTGTACCCCCCGTCTTTGATCTGGAGGATGACGGCGGATTTATCAGCGTCACGTTTCGCGTTGATCGTGATGGAGCCGGTGACGAGCGTCAGGTCCTTGGTGGCCGCGATGGCATCACGCAGCTTGGTGGCATCCGTGCCGCCCGCCCGCTTGATGGCATCCGCCAGCAACATCATGGAGTCGTATCCATTAGCCGCGAGCGCATCCGGCAGCTTGCCGTTGAAACGCTTTTGGTAGCTGGCGAGGAATTTCTTGCTCATATCGGAGCCCACGTCCGGGTGGTAGTGGGTGGAGAAATAATTGCCTTCGACCGCCTCTTTGCCGATCTCTGTGAGTTTCTCCGACTCCCAACCGTCACCACCGAGCAGGGGAACATCCAAACCGAGTTGCTTGGCCTGGATGCAGATGAGGGCGACATCCGTGTAATATCCCGGGACGAACACCGCATCTGGGCTGCTGGCGCGGATGGTGGTGAGCTGGGCTTTGAAATCCTTATCGCCACCGTTGTAATCCAGCTCAGAAGAGATGGTGCCACCATTGGCGGTGAACTTGTCTTTGAAGAATTTTGCCAAGCCCTTGCTGTAATCGCTCTTAGCATCCGTGAAGATGGCGACCTTCTTGGCCTTCAAAGTATGGGAGGCGAAGTTCGCCATGACCGTGCCTTGGAAGGGGTCGATAAAGCAGACGCGGAAGATATAATCACCCGTCTCGGTCACCTTGGGATTGGTGGAGGAGGGGGAAATCATCGGGATCTTGTTCTGCTGACAGATGGGGGCTGCTTCAAGGGAACGGCTGGAGGCCACTTCACCGAGGATGGCGACCGCGCCATCACGGGAGATGAGCTTGTTCACCACCGTGGCCGGCTCGCCGGGTTTGGACTGCGTGTCCTCCGTCATGAGTTTGATCTGCTTGCCGAGAACGCCACCCGCCGCGTTGAGTTCCTCCACGGCGAGCAGGGTGCCTTCATGGGAAGAAATGCCGAAAGTGGCCTCTTTGCCGGTCAGGGAGGCGTATTCGCCTACCTTGATGACGTCACCACCACCGCCACCTGCTCCTCCACTGGAGGGTCCCTTGTCACAACCGACCAGCAGGAGAGCCAGAAGACAGACGGCCCAGATACCTTTAGCGCCAGTTAAATGTGCCAGTTTCATAGCGGTTTTATTGTCAGGCATTTGTGATTTTCGTTTGGAACTATCCAATCCTTCAGAAAGTAGAAAAATACCGGACGGCTTTCAACCCCTCATACCGGGGAAATCGTGATTGGTCAGTTCGAGGGGGTTGCCGGGCAAGACCGCTTCTGAAGGCCCCGGACATATATTAGGGATGATAGTTTGACCTTGGAACCGTGTTGACCTACCGTCCGGTAGAATTTCATGGAACTCTCCGAATTGGAAACCAGAGACCGTATCGTGGCGTCTGCGCTGGCACTTTTTGCCAGAAGAGGTTATGCGGCCACCTCGATCCAAGACATCGTGAGTGCGGCGCAGGTCACCAAGCCCGCGCTTTATTATTATTTCGACAGCAAGGCCGCATTGTATCAGGCCATCGTGGATCGCGCTCATGAAGAGCGGTTTGAGTTGATGCAAGCCACAGTAGACAAGGGCGCGAACATCCGTGAACAACTTATCCAGATCATCGCCGGGCGATTTGAGTTTCTGGTGAAAAACCGTGATCTCATGCGCATTGCCTATGCCACGGCTTTTGCGGCTGAGGAGGAACTCCCTCCGGATGTCAAGCGGTTGGAAAAAGCACTTCGGAATTTCGATTTTATCCATGATGTGATCTCGGCAGCCCAGAAGCGGGGAGAACTGGAATTACGGTATGACAGCCGGGAACTGGCCTTTGCCATCCATGGCTTGATGAACATCTATATCATGAACGACCTGTTGCACCCGGAGTGCAAGCTGTGCCGCCCCACAGCGGAGCGGATCGTGGACCTTTATCTCTCTGGTGCTGCCCCGGATGACGCGGCCAATCGAACAAAACCCAAAGCATGAAGTTGACGTATCCCATTTGCTCACTGGCTCTGCTTGCAGCGCTGATTTCCACCGGTTGCGACCGGGCTGCCTCTGATAAAGCCGCCCAAGGCGCTCCGGCCGGTCCGCCTGTCATCCAAGTGGTGGCGGTGAATGCCGAGAAACGACCGGTAAAGGAAGCGCTATCGCTGGTTGGCACTCTGGCGGCGAACGAATCCGTGGAGATCAAGTCGGAGATTGACGGCGTCATCCAAGAGATACTCTTTAAAGAGGGAGATACAGTGAAGAAGGGGCAATTGCTCGTTCGGCTGGATGAGACGCGTCTCTCGGCTTCCTTGACGGAAGCGGAAGCGAATTTTGCCCTTTCGAAAGCGAACTTCGAGCGCTCCAAGGCCTTGCTCAAGGGCGAGCTGATTTCCAAACAGGAATACGACCAGACGGTGGCGAATTATCAGGGGAACGAAGCCACCGTCGCCATCAAGAAACGCGAGTTGAAGGATACGCGGATTTACGCCCCATTTGATGCGGTGGCCAGCAGTCGCAACGTCAGCCCTGGCCAGGTCATCAGCAAGAACTCCATCATCACATATCTGGTGGATATCGATCCGGTGAAGGCGGAGTTCAATGTGCCAGAACGTTTCTTGGGCCAGCTTCAGCCTGGCCAACGGGTGGAAGTGAACGTGGCGGCCTTTCCCGGACGCATGTTCGGTGGTTCCGTATTTTTTGTATCGCCTTTCATCGCTCCGGATACTCGTACCGCCTTGGTAAAGGCCCGGTTGCCAAACGAATCGCGTGAACTGAAACCCGGCATGTTCGCCAATCTGGAACTGGAACTGGCCCTGCGCGATAACGCCATCGTCATTCCGGAAGCGGCCATCAGCCAGATCCGGGAGGGCAATCGCGGCATGGTCTATGTCATCGATGACAAGTCCACCGTGCAGTTGCGGGCAGTGACTTTGGGAGTGCGCATGCCCCGGTTTGTGGAAGTGGTGGATGGCCTGAAGGAAGGTGAACAGATCGTGGTGGAAGGTGTGCAGAAGCTTGGTCCCGGGGCTAAAGTGAAACCGGCACCACCTGCTTCAGCGGAACCTTATCTCTGGGAGAAACCGGCAGCGGATGCCGCTAAACGTTGAACTGAGAGCGCACCATGGTCTTATCGCAAATCAGCATCAAACGCCCGGTCTTGGCCACCATGATGAGTCTCTTGCTCGTCTTGTTCGGCGTCATCGGGTTGCAGCGTCTACCAGTTCGTGAGCTGCCTGACATCGATCCTCCGATTGTCAGCGTCACGACCATCTATCCTGGCGCGAGTGCGGCGGTGGTAGAGACAGAAGTCACGGGACGCCTCGAAGAAGCCATCAACAGTATCGAGGGTATCAAGACCCTCACCAGCCAGAGCCGCGAACAACTCAGCACGGTAACGGTGGAATTCGAATTGTCACGTGATGTAGACCTCGCCGCACAAGATGTGCGCGATCGTGTCTCCCGCGTGCGCGGGGCGTTGCCGGATGA
>JAURFH010000181.1 GCA_030834415.1 Verrucomicrobiota bacterium
TGCCCTCCGTATCGCCTGGAGTCGTGATGAAGTGGATGGCCGTCTCCGGGAAATCATGAAGGGCGTGCACGACCGCAGCCGCCAATACGGCGAGGACGGCAAGGGCTTCATCAATTATGTTCAAGGCTCCAACATCGCGGGCTTCGTGAAAGTCGCCGACGCGATGCTGGCCTATGGTGCAGTCTGAGTCACCAGCTACTGACATCCACATCACTCTTCATTCGTGAAGATCGCCTATAGTGAGTTCAGGTCATGTCGCGAACTGAACTGCAAGAAAGTCTCGCCCTCTTCGCGACGGCGCAGGTAGCCCTTCAGCATCTTCTCCACCAGCGGCTTGAGCTCCTCAAAAGCAATGCCTTGGAAGATCTGCCTCCCCACCGTCTGACTCTTGCCGAAACCACCGCCGATGAAGACGTGGTAACCCTCTACCGATTCACCACCCACCTTCACCTTCGCACCGAGCAAAACGATGTCGCCCATGTAATGTTGTGCGCAAGAGTTCGGGCAGCCGGTCAGGTGCACATTCACGGGTAAATCCAGTTTCACGCGCTTGTCCAGATACTCCATGAGTTCCACTGCATGGCCCTTGGTATTTGCCCCGGCGAACTTGCAATAGCTGTCCCCCGTGCACGCCACGAAACCGCTCTTAAGATTGGATTGCTCCCAACCAAAACCCATCTTCACCAGCGCCTTCTTCAAGGTCTCCACATACGCGTCCGGCACATGAGGGATGATGAGGTTCTGCCACACTGTCATGCGCACCTCACCCGAGCCATAAGCATCGGCGAGCTCCGCAAGGCGCAACATCTGTTTCGGCGTGATCTGCCCGACCGGAATCACCATGCCCACCCAATTCAATCCCTTCTGCTTCTGCGGATAGACACCGATCTGCGGATGCGCTGGTCCAATCGACTTGGCTGGCGTCGTCTCTTCCAGCTTCGGCGCGCGGGGCAAAGTGTAACCCAGAACCTTCTCCGTTTCCGCCAAGTATTGTTCCAGTGTCCACGTCTCGAGCAGGTGCTTGAGCCGAGCCTTCTTGCGATCACCCCGATTGCCGTTCGCGATGAACACACGTAGCAAAGCCGAGGTCACCTTGATGACTTCCTCCGGCTTCACATACACGCCCAAATCCTTGGCGAACGCCTTATGTCCGGTGGCACCACCCAACGCGCAGCGGAAGTAAATACTTGCCTTCTTTGATCAGGTGCTTGGCCGCTTCCATATAGATGTCCGGGCGATAGACGCTATTGGCGGTATCGTGATACCAGGCATCCGGCTTCGCCTCGCCGATCTGGCCCCAGCGGCGCATCTGGCTGAGATACCAAACAGCATCGCTGTAATACGGATACGTGGCAAAGTAGCGGAAGAAGACGTTGAAGTCCGGCAGGTCACGCTTATCACCCTTTTCGTATTCGAAAGTGCCCGTCATGCTGTTCGCGATAACGGCATAATCTGCACCGACGTATTCCGATTTGGAAAGGATCTGGCAGGCTTTCTTACGGTTCTCTGGGCTTTCATCGAGCCACTTGCCAGCACGAATCATGGCTTTCACCAGCGCCAGGTGAGTTTGCGGATTCTTCTTGGCCCATTCCGCCGTCACCCCGAAGACCTTTTCCGGATTGTTCTTCCAGATCTCGTAGTCAGTGATGACCGGCACGCCGATGTTCTTGAACACAGCCTGCTGGTTCCACGGCTCACCCACACAATAGCCTTGGATGGTGCCCTGCGCCAAAGTCGCTGGCATCTGCGGCGGCGGCGTGACGGAGAGCAACACATCAGCATCCGTGTTACCGTTCACATCCGTAGGGGTGTAGTAACCAGGGTTGATGCCGCCGGCCGAGAGCCAGTAGCGCAATTCGTAATTGTGCGTGGACACCAGGAACACCATACCCATGCGCATCGGAGTGCCAGCGCTCTTCATCTCCTGCACCACAGGCTTCAAGTAATCCGCCTTGATGGGATGCTCCGGCTTGTCTTTGGCGAGTGCCGGGTTGGCGGCCTTCATCTTTTCCCAGACCTCTTTGGAAACCGTGATGCCGTTACCATTCAGGTCCATGCTGAAGGCGGTGACGATGTGCGCCTTGGTGCCGAAACCGATGGTGGCGGCCAATGGCTGGCCAGCGAGCATGTGCGCACCGTCCAACTCCCCAGAAATGACGCGATCCAGCAGAATTTTCCAATTGGCCTGCGCCTCAAGCGTGACGTAAAGCCCCTCATCCTCGAAATAGTTCAACTCCTTGGCGATGACCAACGGAGCACAATCGGTCAACTTGATGAAGCCCAGCTTGAGATCCGGTTTCTCCGGATTAAGCATGGCAGCTGGAGCGGTGATAGCGCTGGCCATTACGCTAGCCATAGCAAGCCCGAGCCAACGGCGGCGGCTGAGCGGAGCAGTGAGGGAGGTTTTCGAGTCAGGTTTCATGGGGTTATTTGGCAACAGGTTTAGGTTGGAACACACAGACAACAGGACCAGCCGGGACGCGGCGGCGAGCGAGAAAGGCAACGGCAATCTCCAACGGAGACTGGTTCGCGCTACCTTCAGACCCCGCCAACAAAAGGGAGCGAAACCAGCTACTGGAGCTGTTCATTCGCGCATCCGTTTTTACCGGAACGACTGGTTTTACATTCACCATGGCCCTTCCCTAAGCTCTCTTCATGCCAGACCGGGCAAACACCCATTATTAACCACCTGATTAATATTTGTGGAATCAATGAATTCTATTCATCGCAAAGGCAGGCCGTTCCACGACAGGGTGCAAGCTATGGGGTAAGTAGAAAAACTGGGATTATCACCTCTAAAACCAAGGTCGAATCTCTGCAACAGACAAGGTCAGGAATAGCCAAAAGACTGCGACAAGGTGGTGAAAATTATGCAATTACTGCATTATCAAACAATCGCTTGGGGGCTGATAGAAGAGCTGAAAATCCGGCCAGATATAGAAAAAGCCCCAGTAAATTAATCCATCATATAGCCAGCGGCTGATTACCCGCGTTGGCGATGGAAAGAGGGCGGCGGCATTCTTCAAAAAGGCCGCGACATTCTTCATAGATATCCTGCCGGAAAACTTTGGCCGCCATGCTGCGCACGATACCGTCCGGCTGCGTGGCCATACCGCTGTGGATGATGTGATTGATAACCCAAGCGGCTTTGTCCATTGAAGGTTCGTTCGCACCGTGCTGATGGAAGACGAGAAAATCCCCAGAAGAGCGGGTCCGGCCATAGCCACAATCGAACGTGCTGGCGAGGCTTTGCCGTAGATTCTGCGCGGGAACATTCAAGTAAGCCGGGCGGGAGAGAATATTTACGAGTTCATCACGATGCTCGGGATCATCACAATAATCACAAGCCTCCAGCATCGCGGCGACTAGGCGGGTGTGATCGTCCGAATGGTGGTCCATAAACTCACGGCGCACCATGAGAACTTTTTCCGGATGATTCGGCGCCAGCTCCGCACTGGTAGTCACGCACCAACCTATGCCAGCCCGCACGGCCACAGAATTCCAAGGTTCACCCACACAATAGCCATCAAGATTGCCCGCGCGGAGATTGGCGAACATCTGCGGCGGCGGAACGACCACGATGTGGACATCCTTGTCCGGGTCGATGCGACCGCTGCGCAGCCACTGTCGCAGAAGAAAATTATGCGATGAAAAAGGGTAAACTACGCCAAAGGTGTAAGTGCTTTCCCCGCGGTCGCGATCAATCACCTGCTTCAAGGTGCGGGCATCACGGACGCCGCGCTCGTAAAGGTCTTTGGAGAGGGTGATGGCGTTCCCGTGCAGATTCAGCACCAAGGCAGTCGCGCAATCACAAACGATGGAGCCCAAGCCGAGCGATGCGGCAAAGGGCATGCCAGCCACGGCATGGGCGGCATCCAACTCACCGTAGATGATCTTATCCCGGATGGTGGCCCAACCCGGCTCCCGGGACAGCTCCACATTCAGGTCATAACGGGCAAAGAAGCCCTTCTCTTGAGCCACGAGAAAAGGTGCGCAGTCAATCAGGGGCACATACCCGATTTTCAGGCGCCGGATGTTGCGCTGGGCGCGGGTACGTATGGTCATAAGCGTCGGTACAGATTTCCCATCATCAGATTGTAAAGCCGTCTGCGTGCCATTTCCTGAAAGTTGGCCCGATGAATGCTACGAATTGTTTTAATGGACAGTATGAACGTGTTTCATCCATGAATCAGCCGCTCGATAGTCGTCAATTAAGGGCCTTTGTTACGCTTGCCAGGACCGGAAGCTTCACTTTGGCAGCCAAAGAACTGTTTCTTTCACAGTCTGCCGTCAGTCATTCCATGAAGGCCTTGGAGAACGATGTGGGCTGTCGCCTTTTTGACAGGGTGGGCAAAAAAGTCTCACTCACCCTCGCAGGTGAGCAACTTTTGCAGTATGCGGAGAAAATCTTGCAGGAGATGACCACCGCACGGGATTCGCTCGAAAATCTGGGGAAATGGGGCCGGAGCCGCTTGCGTCTCGGGGCCAGCACGACAGCCTGCCAATATGTACTGCCCTCGGTCTTGCGGGAGTTCAAGGAGAGCTTCCCGGACTGCATCGTAACGATTGAGCCAGGGGATTCCCCCTCCCTCGTAGAACTGGTCCGCAATCATCGAGTGGATCTGGCCCTGACGCTGGAGCCCAAAACGGATGAACAACTGGCCTTTCACCCGCTATTTAATGATGAATTGATGTTCCTCGTCAGCCCACTGCACCCGTGGGCGGCCAAGAACCAGGTGAACCGAGCAGAGATCACCAAGCAGAACTACATCCTCTACAATCGCCAGAGCTACACATTTGGGGCCGTGGAAGAGTATTTTTCCCAAGAGGGCTACGACCTGAAGACTTTCATGCAGCTCGGCAGCATGGAGGCGATCAAAGAACTGGTGAAGCTGGGGCTGGGTGTCAGTGTGCTGGCCCCGTGGATCGCGCAGAAGGAAATCCAAGAACGCTCATTGTTGGCCTTGCCGTTGGGACGGCGCAAACTCAAGCGCAATTGGGGCGTGCTGCAATGGAAGAGCCGTCACCTGAGCCTGGCGGAACAGACCTTCCTCGGCTTGTGCGAATCGGTGACGGAAGAGTTGTCCCGGCGTATCGCCATCACGGAAGTAGTCGGCGAGGCCGCTTAACCCGGTCTGACGGACAAAATTCCGTGGCAAAATTGGGCCAATAAATTGGTTTGAGCTAACCCGTCGGGTGCCTATCCTTAGACCCGATGACCCCTTTCCGCAGTAACCGCGTGTGGCCGATGGCGTATTGTGCCACCTGGCTGCTCTGCTGGTTGCTCTTGGGCACCAGCAGCCTCCGGGCGGACGAGTATGATGACCTGCGTTTGAAGTGGTTCGATACCATCGTGGGTTCAGGTTACGATCAAGGGGACCCGGCGGTCATCTCCAAGCTCAGCAGCATCGCCAACTCGGCAAACTCGTATTGGTCGAGTATGGATAAATCCCCCACTCGCACTTACCTCTGGAGCGATGCCGCGAGCACGACCATCTCTTCCCATATCACCGTCAACTTCTCCCGTTTGCGTTCCATGGCGCTGGCCTATGCGACGCCGGGTTGTGCGCTGCAGGGGAACGCCTCGCTGCTCGCCGATATCCAAGGCGGATTGGACTGGATGTATGCCAACCGTTACAACCCATCCAAATCCATCTACGGCAACTGGTGGGATTTCGAGATCGGTTCGCCATTGCAGATCGGTGACATCGCGGTGTTGCTGTATGACCAGTTGACCGCCACACAGATGGCCCGTCTGACGGATTCAGTGGAGAGGTTCACGCCGTCCGCGACCACACAAGCACCGGGCGGGACCACGGGCACCTTCACCGGGGCGAACCGCATGTGGAAGATCCGCGCGGTGGCCGTAAGGGGGGCCGTGGTGAAGGATAGTGCCAAGCTCAGCGCGGCCCGGGATGCTTTCAGCGAGCTTTTCGAATACGTAAGCAGCGGCGATGGCTTTTATACGGATGGTTCATTCATCCAGCATACCTACCATCCCTACACCGCCGGGTATGGGGCGAGCCTGATGAGCAACATCGCGCCGGTGATGAGCTGGCTGGCGGGGTCCACCTGGCAAGTCACCGATCCGGCCCAAAACAACCTCTACCGCCAAGTCTTCGATTCCTTCGAGCCGATCATCTACAATGGGGCCGCGCTGGATTTCGTCCGGGGCCGCGAGGCGGGCCGTTCCGGGAGCAATCCGCAGAGTACGGGTCATTCGATCATGGATTCCATCCTGCAGATCGCGCAGTTCGCCCCGGCGGAGGATGCCTTGCGGATGAAACGGATGCTCAAGGAATGGGCGCTCAAGGATACAGTGCGCGACTTTGTCAGTCTCCGTCCGCTCCCCACGCTCGCGCTTGCGCAAGACTTGATGAACGACGATTCGATTCCCCGCCGGGGGGAGCTCATCACGCATTACACGTTTCCGGAGATGGACCGGGTGATGCATCTGGGCGCGGGTTATGGCTTCGGGCTCAGCATGTGCTCCACGCGCATCGCGAATTTCGAATCCATCAACGGCGAGAATCTGCAGGGCTGGTTCACCGGGGATGGCATGACCATCCTCTACAACACCGACCTCAACCATTATGGCGATTATTACTGGCCGACCATCGATCCCTATCGCCTGCCGGGCGTCACGGCGGATGTGACCAAGAGCAAGCTGCCGCATCAGAGCAGTTCCTTGGGACCAAGGGGACAAGGACAGAGCACACGCTCACCACACAACTGGGTGGGCGGCGCGACACTGGGCAAGTATGGCGCTGCGGGTATGCAGTTCAAAGGTGAGGGGGTGACGCTCACCGGCAAGAAGTCGTGGTTCATGTTCGATGACGAGATCGTCTGTCTCGGGGCGGGCATCACCAGCACCGATGGGCGGCCGATCGAGACCACGGTGGAAAACCGCAAACTTTCCAGTGCCGGAACAGATGCCTTCACCGTGAACGGCATTGCACAAACATCGACGTTGAACTGGACCAACAATTTCGCCAGTGCGGGCTGGGCGCACCTGGCCGGACATATCGGCGGGGATGACATCGGCTATTATTTCCCGCAAGCGGGAGCGCTCACGGCGGTGCGCCAGGCACGTACGGGTGCGATTTCGGATATGGATGACGGGGGATCGACCACGCCGGTCACGCGGAATTATCTGCGGATGACTTTTGACCATGGTTCCAACCCGGCGAATGCCACGTATCAATACGTGCTGCTACCGGGACACTCGGCAAGCCATACCAAAATCTATGCGCAGCATCCGCAGGTGAATGTGGTGGTGAACAATGCCAACGTGCAGGCGGTGACGGAGACGACGCTGGGCATCACGGCGGCGAACTTCTGGACGGACACGACGCAGACGGCCGGCATCATAACGGCGAACAAGAAGTGCGCGGTGCTGGTGCGGGAAGACGGCGCGTTCGTGGACGTGGCGGTGAGCGATCCTACGCAGGCGAATACGGGGAGCATCACGCTGCAGATCGCGGCTACGGGCACCTTCATCAGCGCCGATCCAGGCGTCACGGTGACGCAGTCATCGCCCACGATCGAGATGACCATCAATGTGAACGGCTCCAATGGGCGCACGTACAAGGCGCGGTTTTATCGGGGCACGCCGCAATTTCAAGCGGTGACGGCGACGGCGGATGCGTATGTGTATGATGCCACGGCGAGCAAGGATGCCAACTTTGGCACGGCCTCCACGCTGGTGGTGAAGAAGAGCGGTGCGGGATTCAATCGCGAGGCGTATCTGCGGTTCGAGGTACCGAGTTACTCGGGTATTTTGCTCGGGGCGTCACTCAAGCTGATGCCGCTCTCTACGAATACGCCGGGCGTGCATGGGGTCTCGGTGGTGACAGACCCGAACTGGACGGAGACAGGCATCACGTGGAACAACGCCCCGACGGCATCCTCCACCCTGCTGGCGACTTGGACTCCGGCGTTGGGGGTGGTGACCAGCGCCGATGTCTCCGCAGCAGTGAGCGGCCCGGGGCAGTTGGATCTAAAGCTGTATGCGACGACACAGACCACAGATGGGTATGTGACCTATGCGAGCCGACAGAACGGGACTACGGCAGACCGACCGCAGCTCGTGCTGGCGCTGGGCCATACACCGCCCGAAATCACAATCACCAGTCCGGCGGATGGCGATTACCGGCCGCAAGCCGGTGCCATCACGCTTACCGCTGAGGCCGTGGCCACGGATGGAGCCATCACCTCGGTAGAGTTTTTTGACGGCGCCAATTCGCTAGGCACGGATGACACTGCGCCTTACGAACTGGCGACGAGTCTCCCCGGCGGCAAC
>JAURFH010000182.1 GCA_030834415.1 Verrucomicrobiota bacterium
ATGAGCAGGCCAAATGACATCAAGAGCCACGATAGAGCGCGGCCTTTTCCCTGGATACGACTTAAGGACTTCACAACGATGCAGAAACCAATACCACAAACTTAAAGACGGGAAAGGGGAAGTTTTACTCCCGTCTAAATCCATGGGCGTCGTTTCAGCGCCGTTTTGTCGAAACTAAACCGCTCCTGCAGGTCCGGCTAGAAGCGGGCATTTAGAGAAAGCCCGAAGTAAAGAGCGCCATCTCCGTTGAGCTGCAGGTCCGCGTCTTCATAGGTGAAACGGCGGTCCACGACCCAGCCGCCTTCTACGTTAGCGGTAACGCTCTGACCTAGCCGCGCGCGCAATCCGCCACCCACCCGGATCTCGCGATAGCTCACGATCTCGTCATTGAGGTTCGGCCGACCGGTACGGGTGCCAAGGTCCTCGGCCACACGATAGGCACCGCCCATGAGTTCGCCGCCCACATAGACGGTCGCCGCCGGGCTGGCTTGGTATTCCAAGGTGGGCTTGGGAAGCAGGAGAGAAAGCGTCCAGTCTTCCGCGAATTGCCAGCGTACGCCGAGTCCGCCGATGATGGGGATATCCCGTTGCATATCCACATTGGCCGCCGCCACCCACATGAGGGTCTTGCTCTGGGAGTAGGCCAGGCCAATCGTCAGCGGAGCGTTGAAGTCGCCGCCATCGATATCTTGGAGATCGCTGAAAAGACCTGGGCGTACATCGATGCGCAAATTCCATTGGTCGGCGAACTGCCAGTCGTTCTGAAATTTCAACGTCAGGGCATTGACCGTGTTCGGCAGCGGCACGCCCGCCGGCAGACCGAAGCCGGAGCGTTCCCAAGCGAAACCGGCACCCCAAGCATAGGTATCACTCGTCTTGAAGCGCAGGAGATAACTGAAATCACTGTGAAAGGCATCCATCTCACCGGTGTTCACCGTGCCGATGGAAAGATCCGCCGGAGCCGAGTACGAGAAACCGGTGGAGAACTGGTGTTGCACCTCCGTGGCTTGCAAGGAGGTGACGGGGAGCAACAGCAACCCTAAGGCCGCACACGCAGTGACATATCGGGTATCAGGCATAAGTGAGACAGGATAGCCGTGAAATGGAACGGTGCAACCAAGCGTAGGACGATTTTTGCCGACAATGTGCGGCGAACCCGGCGAAGTATTATTCGGCAGAGTCTTTCGCCGCTTCCTCCGTGCTGTTCCGCCAGGAGAGTACGAAGAGCAGCCCCACGCCGCTGCAGATGGCCATGTCGGCGATGTTAAAGGCGGGGAAACCGGCCTCGCCACCGCCGCGTTTGTAAACAAAGAAGTAAAGGAAATCGATGACGTGATAACGCTCGGGGTGCATGCGATCCACCAAGTTTCCCATGATGCCGCCGAACATCAGGCCGAGCGCGATCTGGCCCAGCTTGGTGTGGGCCTCGAAATGATGGCGGTAAATGAAGAGGGCCCCCAAAGCGATGAGCGAGACGATGGCCAGCATCTCGTTGTTGTTATGAAAAAGACTCCATGCAGCGCCGGTATTCACCCAGTGGACGAATTTGAAGAAGCCGTCGATGACGACGACTTCATCGGCGCGACCGAGGTAGCGCAGAACGATGTGTTTCGTGAGCTGGTCCAGCAGGAGAATGGTCCCGGCCAAGGAGGCCATCCGCTGGTTTCCAGTCATAGCGGTCGGGGGCGTTCCCTATCAGCTCATGCGCATGGGCATGAGGACGTAGAGGAACGGTCCGTTGATTTTGATGACGCCCGGGCTCAACTCATCGGTGAGCTCGAGGAAGACTTCATCGCCTTCGAGGGCTTTCAACGGATCCATCATGTAAGTGGGGTTGAACGCGATGGAAAGGTCGTTGCCCTTGTAGTTCACCGCGATGCTTTCCCGGCCTTCACCGACTTCCGGCGTGTTGGCATTGATGGAGAGCGTGTTCTTGGCGAAGGTCAGCTTGACGGAGTTCGTCTTCTCGCTGGTCATGATCTCCGCACGGCGCAAGGCGTGGAGGAGTTCCTCGCGGCTCAGGGAGATGCGCTCCTTGGCTTCCTGCGGGATGACTTGCTTGTAGTTCGGGTAGTTGCCTTCAACGAGCTTGGAGATGAGCAGGATGGTGCCGCCCTTCTCGTCCTTCAGCGTGAAAGCCACCTGATTATCCGTGAACTTGATCTCGACTTCTCCAGCCGTGCCGAGCAAACGGTTCAATTCATTGATGGCCTTGGTGGGCACGATGAATTCGCCCTGGGCATCCGTCCCGATCTCCTCCTCGGCAAGCGCGAGACGGCGGCCATCCGTGGCGACCATGGTGACGCGGTCTTCCTTGAGGATGACGAAGATGCCGTTGAGCACATAGCGGGTCTCATCCGTAGAGATAGCGAAGGACGTGCGCTTGAGCATCGTCTTCACCTTTTCCTGCGGGAGGGTGACCTTCTTGTTCTCTTTGAACTGCGGCAGGGGCGGAAATTCTTCAGCGGCGAGACCGTTGATCTTGTAGAAGGAGGCGCCGGAGCGGAGGCTGCACACGCTCTTGTCGTCGATCTCCATCTCGATCTCGCCCACGGGCAATTCGCGCACGATGCTGAACAGGCGCTTCACCGGCAAGGTCACCGAACCGCCTTTGCTGATCTGGGCCTCGACGGAGCCGGAAATGGAGACATCGAGATCCGTGGCGGTCAGTTCGAGCTTGGTCCCTTCACCGCGCAAGAGGACGTTGGAAAGGATGGGCAGAGTGGTGCGCGTGCTGACAACATTTTGCACGGCTTGCAGCCCATTGATTAACTGGTCTTTGGCGATGGTGAATTTCATGCGCGCTTACTAGTACAAAGTATCTTTAACAAACTCCGTATTATTAAAGGGTGTGAATAAGGAAAGTAAACTCCATTGTCAAGGTTATGACAGGTACTTACACAAGGTATTGAGGTCTGAATAACTCGTACCCCCCATGGCTGGCATCTCGGGTAAGTCGGAGTTATTCGCATTGTTCCCAATCCATTCACAGGTTCTTAGACCGATTCTCAGGGACGTATTCGCATCACGACCTCGGGGAAACGGGCGATCACATGCTCCACTTCGTCCAAAGTAGAGGCCCGACCCAGAGAAAAGCGGACCAAGGCATTGGCCTGGCGCGGATCCACCCCCATAGCGGTCATCACATGGGAAGGCTCCAGCGAACCGGCCGAGCAGGCCGAACCACTGGAAGCACAGATGCTCTCCAAGTCCAACCCAGCCATCAGGGAGATACCATCACATCCTTCAACGGTAAAGGAAATCGTATTCGCCAGCCGATGTGCCGCAGAGCCGCGGAAATGGACGCCCGGTATGGCCAAGCAACCATTCAAGAGGCGTTCGGTGAGGGGCTGGAGTTGTTTGCGGTCGAAAACGGGTGTCGGGATGAAGCGGGTGAAGGCTTCGACCAAGCCAGCGATGGCCGGCAGGTTTTCGGTTCCAGCGCGGCGCTCATTCTCATGGCCGCCGCCAAAGATGATGGGATCCGGCAGCAAGGGGGACTGGATATAGAGGGCGCCGGAACCTTTCGGACCATGGAACTTGTGGGCACAGATGGAGACGAGGTTGGCATTGAACTGCCGGATATCGATAAAGGGCTCTTTGCCGAACCATTGAGCGGCATCCGTGTGGAATAGGACGCCGTGCTCCTGGCAAAGCGCGCCCAGCTCAGCGACAGGTTGGATGGTGCCGGTTTCATTGTTCGCAGCCATCAGACTCACGAGGATGGTGTCCGGGCGAATGGCTTTGGCCAAATCATCGGGTGAAATGCGGCCGGAGGCATCAACAGGAAGGTAGGTGACCGCGAACCCTTCCTTTTTGGCCAGATACTGGAAGCAATGCAGCGCGGCGTGGTGCTCGATGGAGGAGGTGATTAGATGGCGGCCTTTGGCTTTCAATGTCCGGGCCACGCCGAAGATCGCGAGATTATTGCTCTCGGTGCCGCCGCTGGTGAAAACAATCTCGCTGGGTTTGGAGCCGCAGAGATGGGCGAGCCGGTCGCGCTGTTCATCCAAGTGGGCCCGGGCGCGCACACCAATCTGATGCACGCTGGAGGGGTTGCCGTAGATCTCGTCGAGATACGGCAACATGACCGCCTTCACCGCGGGATCGAGCGGGGTGGTGGCGTTGTAATCAAAATAAACCGGCAGCACGACTCTGAGGTAGGCGAAATCAGGCCGGAAGGCAACTGCGGGAGTGGTCTGGAGCCAATAAGGAGAATTTGATTTTCGCAGATTCGAGACAGCTGGCCGACCGGTGAAAATGGTGGGTCGGTCATGTTTTCGCGTCATTCTTCATCCAAACGGCCCTATTGCGGGGAGTGCTTTTCTACCAACGAGGGCAGTAAATGCACTTAGTGACTAAGGCTATAATAGTTGTACCAAGGCGTTGTAATACCTGCCGCCGCTTCAAATAATTCATTTGTGAAACTGGATCGGGTTTCACCGTCCACAGCTGAAAAGCCGGGGCTGAAAAAGACCTTCAAATCCTCGCGTATGCCAAACCGATACAGATGTGAAAACCAGTTGGGGAGAAGCCAGATCGGAGTGCGTCGCCTGATGGTGATGGCATTGGTGTGGGGCTGTTGCGCATCGGGATTGACGGTGCAGGCAGCGGATACGCCAGGCACCCCGCCGCAAGCTTCGAAGGGTAAGGTCAAATCCAAGCCGGTGATCAGCGAAAGGCCGCAAGTATTGGGCACAACGACGACCATTAGCCCGACCAAACCCGGCACAGACACTTCCGAGACCACACAATTGATCGGCAAGTTCCAAACTGCCCGGGAAGAATATCTCGCCACCCAGAAGGAACTGAACCTCAAGAGTCAGGATGCCACGGATGAGCAGCGCGCTTTGCTGCGGGAGAAAGCCAAGGAAGCCTTGGCGAAGTGGCAGGAGGAGCACCGCATGTATGTGGAAGAACAGAAAGAGCGGGTGAAACAGATGCGGCAGGAATTGCAACCGGAGATCGGCCGCGTGCTGGATAGCGCGGGCGATGGTGGTGGTCCGGGCAGAGGTCGTTAAGCCGGGAATGGGCCGTGTCCCATTATTGGGACGCCAAACGATAGGGCCAGATAGCGGTTATATAATGTGACCAACGGCCTTTTGACTAGGGATATAATTATAAGTTCAGCGGGCGAACTTATTTCGGCGAGCAACGTAGAGAAGATTGGGTGACACACAAATCGAAGAAGGACATATGGAGACAGCCAAGAAGACGATACGGATACTGGTGGCGGACGATCAACAAATCGTCCGTATGGGATTGCGGGCGATGCTGGCACAATTTGCGAACCTCGACGTGGTGGGCGACGTGGGCTCGGCGGATGAAGTGGTGCTGGAGGCCGATCGCTTGAAGCCGGATGTGGTGTTGCTCGATGTGCGCATGCCGGGAGCCTCGGCCTTTGATGCGTGCCGCAAACTCAAGGCGATGGAAGAGGGTGTCCGGGTGATCTTTCTCACCTCGTTCGCCGAGGACGATGGCATTTTTGAGGCGATTTCCGCAGGTGCGGATGGGTTTTTGCTGAAGGATGTGCTGCCGGAAGAACTGGTGAACGCCATCATACGGGTGGCGGAAGGACAATCGGTACTCGATCCCGCCGTGACCCATCGCATCATGGGCCGGCTGAAGGCCGGCAAGGAACGCACCAAGCCTACCGGCCTGGAAGTGCTCTCCGCGCAAGAGAGCCGTGTGATCGCGCTGGTGGCTCAGGGCAAGACGAACAAGGAGATCGGGGCAGAGATGGGCCTGAGCCCGAAGACGGTGAAGAATTACCTCAGCAATGTATTGGATAAGCTGGCGTTGAGCCGGCGTTCGCAAGCGGCGGCGTATTATGCTCAAAGCATGCACAAGCAGACTCAATAAGGCCCTAGGTAAGCAGGGCCGTTTATAACCGCCCCATGGCACTGTTGCCGTGTGAGTCCATCCGCTAGCCTATAATTATATGAGTGGCATCTTTGCTGCTCCCTAAGGTGCCGTCACGACATGTTCGCGACGGCATGAGACGACAGTCCCGGTTGTTTCAAGCACCATGAAATTACAAAGAACTCACAACCAGCGGACGGACAGGGCGAAAGCGTTCACCCTCATCGAGGTGATGATCTCTATGGCGGTGGTGGCGATGATGTTCGTCTCGTTGTATGCCGGCATCACGCAGGGGCTGGCGGTGATCGCCACGGCGCGTGAGAACATGCGGGCGACGCAGATCATGATCGAGAAGATCGAATTGCTGCGGCTGTATTCCTGGGCGCAGGTGCAGGAGCCGGGCTTCATCCCGGGAGCGTTTGCCGAGCGGTTGATGCCGAGCACCACCACAAATTCCACAACCTCAGCTGATTCGGTGGCTGGCCTTTCAGTTCCTGCCGGGGTTGGGACCGTATTCGTAGGAACCATCCGGCTCTCCACGCCGACTTTTAACACTGGTTACTCAAACAATATGCGGCTGGCCACGCTGACGGTCTCTTGGACAAACGGGAATGTGCGGCGTATCCGGAGCATGCAAACCCTCGTCGCCGAAATGGGCATCCACGATTATGTTTATTAAACCGAAACCTCGCCGTCGCCGGACACTGGGCATGACCCTGGTGGAGATGATGATCTCGGTGGGCATCGGTGGGGTCGTGCTGGCGGCGGTCGCCTCCCTCTCGTTTTATACCGCGCGCAGTATGGCCGCCATGTCCAACTATGCGGACCTGGACCGGCAAAGCCGCAATGCGCTGGACCAGATGACGCTGAAGATACGTTCGGCGGACCGGCTGCTTTCCTTCAGCAAAGAAGAGGTCGTCTTCCTCTATAACGGGAGCAAGCTGGTTTATACTTTTACGCCGGCCAACAAAACGTTGACGGAAACAAGCGGCACTTACACCAAGGTGTTGCTGGAGGACTGCAATACGCTGGAGTTCAGCATGTTTCAGCGGAACGTGGTGAGCAACTCCTTCAATCAGGTCGCCACGACCACCACGGATGAAGCGAAATCGATCATCGTCACGTGGACCTGTGCCCGTTCTTTGCTGGGCAATCTGATCAACTCAGAGAGTGTGCAATCGGCCCGGATCGTGATCCGGAACAACCCTTAGAGTCGTATGAAAATCAAAGTCTCAGCCAGTCGCAAGGAGCAAGGCAGCATGCTCATCATCACGGTGGTGATCTGCGGGATCATCGGCCTGACGCTGGCCTCTTACCTCTCCATGGTGCAGGCGAATCATCTGAACGTGATGCGCTCGCAGTCTTGGAACACGGCGATCCCGGCTTGCGAAGCGGGTATCGAAGAGGCTTTGGCGCATCTGAACAGCATTGGCGATGGTGATCGGGCCACGAATGGCTGGGTGCTGGACAACGGTTTGTATCGGAAGACCAATACGCTTTTGGACTCCCGCTATGAAGTAAGCATCAGCACGGCGGATTCTCCCGTCGTCACCAGCTATGGCTCGGTGCTGGCACCACTTGGCAAGGGCGAGATCACCCGGGCAGTGCGGGTTATCACCTCCCGCCAGAGCACCGGCATGAAGGGCTTGGTGGCCAAGGGCAACATCACTTTGGGACCGGGCAGTGTGGTGGACAGCTACAACTCGCTTATCACCCAAGTATACAATGCGGCCACCGCCAATTCCAATGCGTTCGTGGGCGCGGTGAATGGCAATATCGAAGGCGGCAGCATCATCAAGGGCGATGTGGCTACAGGTCCGGGCTATATCATCACCTCACCGCACACGGGTGATAGTGCGAGCGATCTGAGCATGTCTTTCCCGCCCGTGCCGGCCCCATTCAGCGGTGGCTTCTCTCCCCCGGCCAATGTCACGGTGACGACCACGAACTTTGCGCTCTCCAGCATCACGGTCACGACCAATGTCTATCCGGCGGTAACGGTAAGCGGGCTGGTGACGAACATCGTGACGAGAACGAATACCACAGCACCGCCGACAGGGGCATACAGCACGACGACCGCCACGGTGACCAGCACGGTCTGGCCAAGTGCAGGTGCGTCTGCCTTGGTCACGAATACTACTTCCGTATCGGGTGAAAAGTATGCTCCCGCGCCGGGCAGTTACATCCCGCCCTATGTGATGACCACTTCGCCGACGCGCTATTCGTATGTGCGGATCGATAGTTACACGTATAACATCGCGAATTACATCTATAACGTCACGAATTACACTTATTCTTTTCAGACCAATGTGGCCATCGGCACGACGACAGAGACCTACGCGTATGTGCTGGACTCGGACAATTACATAACGGACACGATCACTCTTAACGGCATGCAGCCGCGCAACGCGGAGATGCTGGT
>JAURFH010000183.1 GCA_030834415.1 Verrucomicrobiota bacterium
GTTATCGACTCAAAAAGTGGTGGGCGTTGTTTCCGGGTGCGCCATGCCATATAGTCCAATCCAACAGTGAACATTCCTCGCAAATTGAAGTGGTGCATCATCGGCGTGCTAGGCGTCGGGGTAATCGTCTTTGCAGGTGTCCAAGTGAATGCCTGGCTGAACCCGCCGCCGATGTATGAGGGGCAGCCGGTAGCGCAGTGGGTAAGGGAGCTGGGTGATGCGAATTACCAGACGGCGCATCGGGCTCAGACTACGGTGCCAAACATCGGCCCGGACGCGACGCCGTATCTCATCAAGCTGCTGGAAGAACCGGAAAGCCGGTTTGATACCTTCCGTAACAGCGTTGCCCGCAAATTTCCCTGGCTGAAACTGAAACCTTATGATTACGCCCGGGCGCGCTCCACGGCCATGCAATTACTCGGTCAGATGGCTCCGGGTGATACGAAAGCCGTGCCCGCGCTGATACGTGCCCTGAGCGACAAGGATGAGACCTTGGCTGTAGCAGCGAAGGAGTCGCTATCCCAAGCGGGTGAAGCTGCGGTATTACCGCTAGTGGATGTCCTCAAGGATAAGTCCGCCTCGGTCCGCTTCCTCGCCGTCTCAACGCTGGCGGATCTGGGACCCAATACCGAGGCCGCTTTGCCAGCACTGTTGGAGACATTGCATGATGAAGTTCTTGAACTACGCAGTGCAGCAATCGTCGCCTTGGCGAGAAGTGGCGCCGAGGTGAAGACTTTGCTGCCAGCCTTTGTGCGGGCTGCGGGCGATAATGCGGTCACGGTGCGACTGGACGCCATCAATGCCATCGCCACCTTTCAAGCGGAAGCTGCTCCAGCCACCCTGCCCCTCGCCCGCTTGCTCACGGATGAGGAGCAATGGGTACGCAGCAGTGCGGCGTTTGCTCTGGGCCAGATCGGCCCCGCAGCCGGGGAAGCTGCTCCCGCTTTACGTGAAGTCTTGAATGATCCATCTGCTCATGTGCGGGTCACGGCCGGGACCTCTCTCTGGAAGATCACCGGCAAGAGTGATGGTCTGGTGCCAGTATTCCTAGGTGCCTTGAAGGAGTCTGACCTACGGTTGCGGAACTACGCCGCGCAGTCACTAATACAACTGGGACCACCCGCGTATCCGCATACGATGGAAGTATTCGCCGTCTTGAAAGATGAGTTTGAACCGGGTCGCTATCATTCGGTCTTGCGCTTGTTGGGAGACGCCGATGAGACCTTGCTGCCTTACTTGGAACCGGCCCTGAAGGATGCCGATGCGCGTATCCGCGGAGCAGGAGTCTTCGTGTTAGGACGGTTGGCTGAGCGGCAACCGGAGGCACTGAAGCGGCTCAGGCTTTCCCTGAAAGATAGCGATGCCAGTGTCCGAGAGGCGGCTGAACGGGCGTTGCGCAATCTGGAACTGAATGGCGGGACGGGTGGGAATTGACGCCCGTAGCCAGAGCCTCTCCATTCAGCTTAGACAACTTTCAAATGTTCGATTAAACTCCCACACGAATTTAGCTGCCTGAATTAGCGGCAGATTTCGATTGAATGAGGCGGCGTATTGCCGCGGAATAGACGCCTATTTTATGAAGTTGGACGACGCACAGAAAAAGACGGTTATCGGCTGGATTGACCAGGGTTTGAAACTCGCCGAGATCCAGAAACGTCTCAGCGCCGAATTGGGCCTGAACCCGACCTATATGGAGCTGCGTTTCCTGGTGGATGACCTGAAGGTGATGCCCAAGGACCCGGAGCCGGCCAAACAAGAACCGGCTCCCGCTGCCCCCAAGGCTCCAGCCTCGGCTGAGGGCGAAGAGGGATATGACGAAGCCACGCCTGCTCCATTACCAGCTGCTGGCGGCACCGGCAAGGTCTCCGTAAGCCTCGACCAGATCACCCGTCCCGGCGCGATGATCAGCGGCAAGGTGACTTTCAGCGACGGCAATACCGCCGAGTGGTATCTGGACCAGATGGGCCGCCTCGGGGTGGTACCCGCTGTGCAGGGTTACAAGCCAACGCAGGAAGATGTGCAGAGCTTCCAGATGGAATTGCAGGCCCAGATCCAGAAGATGGGCTTTTAAGCATCGCTTATCCGCAATATTGGCTAAGCGCTGAGCAAGGCAGTATTTTACGTTTTTCTGCCTTGTGATTGAGTAAAAGAAACAGTTTCAACGTCACAGTATCAATCGATTATGGACCTGACCCGCACCGCCTTCGGCACCTGGAATGGTGGCCGTTTCATGCACTTCGGCGAACCGGTGAGCGACGAACGTTTTGTCTCGCTCATCCGTCTCGCCTACGATTCCGGCATCCGCACGTTCGTCACGGCCGATGTCTATGGCACCGGCGCAGCCGATGAGATGCTCGGCAAGGCGCTCGCCGGCATCCCGCGCGACACCTACTGCCTCGTGGGTACCATCGGGCACGATTTCTACGAAGGCAAACGCGAGGGCTCAAAAGGTTTCCCGCGCTTCACGCAACCCGCCCTGCGCGGACCGGAGAAGTATGCGGACTACGTGAAGTTCGCCACGGAGAAAGCGCTCGAACGTTGCCAGGCGTCCAAGTTTGATCTGCTCTTCCTGCATAATCCCGACGCGATCGGCTACACCAGCGAAGCTGTGTGGAAGGCGATGGAACAGATGAAGGATCAAGGACTCACAGACCGTCTTGGTGTCGCCCCTGGGCCCGCGAACGGTTTCAGTCTCGATATCATCAATTGCTTCGAGAAGTTCGATGGGCTGATCGACTGGGCCATGATCATCTTGAATCCGCTCGAGCCGTGGCCGGGCCGTTACGTGTTGCCGGCGGCGGAGAAGCACAATGTGAAGTTGCTTACGCGTGTGGTGGATTACGGTGGGATTTTCCACGATGACGTGAAGCCGGGCCACAAGTTCGCCGAGTGGGATCACCGCACCTATCGCCCCACGGGCTGGGTGGAAGCCGGTGTGTCCAAGGTGGACCAGATGCGCAGTATCGCGAAGAATCACAACCTTACTATGCTGCAACTCGCCTCCGCATGGAACCTCTCGCACGCGAGCGTGAAGAGTGTCATCCCGACGCTCATCCAGGAGATCGATCCGAACTCAAAACCGATCGAGGACAAGGTGAAAGAACTCGCCGCGTTGCCAGATGTGAAGCTCACGGCCGAAGAGATGGAGACCATCAATCGCATCGGTGACAACACCGGTTGCATGGCGCTCAAGGGCGGCAATCCAGATCACCAAGGCGACAACCTGCCGGACCGCTGGTCGCTCACTCCTGAGTTGATCGAGGTCGGCAAGCGCTGGAACATCCAGCCTGAGCGCGACCTCATCTGCACGCATCACTAAGCCGCAGACCGCATTTACGAAAACAGCCGCCGGAAGCAGTTCCGGCGGCTGTTTTTATTTCGTCAGAAAACTTCCTTAGAACTTCAAGCTCTTCATACCTTCCTGCAGGCTCTTCGTCGCGTTCTTCAATCCCGGCGCATATTTGTCCGCGAGTGATGTCAGCAACTCCTTCTGCGGTGCGGTCAATGTCGCATTGCTCGCCACCTTCTGTATGTAAGGGATCGCCGCCGTCGCATCGCCCTTGCGGAGCGAATTCACGATCTGGCCCACCTCGCTCTGCACGCCATCCAAGGCCCCGAAATTCTTTTGCACCATGAAGGCAGAGAGAATGTCTCCCGTCTGCTTGACCAAGGTGGTTTGCTCTGGCGTCAGCTTGGCTTGCACGAGCTTCTGGTAGTAATCCAGCGCCGCAACATCTTGCCCGGCCAACACCGATTTCAACGCGTTATCCAGGTAACCCTTGAGCGATGCATCACCCGTCAATTTCTCGCCGAGCTGCATCACCGAAGACTGCACTTCTTTGCTCAGGTCTTGCAGCAATGTGTCGGAAGTATTCTGCGCCGTAGCGAGCAGTTTCTGCCCCAAATCCACCGCCACTGCTTTCGCCGTGGCGACCGTCTGGGTCGCTGCTTGCGTCAGCGCCGGTTTGGCATCCTCAATCGCCTTGGCGACCGCCGATGTCTCCGGTTTGGGGCCCTCGGCGGGTGCTTGCGATTTACCGCAACCGGTAACCAGTGCCGCCGAAATCAATCCCACTCCAAAAATCACATGTTTCATTTTCATAAAAGCCGCGTGAACCTAGCCGAGCGCCGCCAAATTGCAATCCCCCTAATCGGTCCTACTTGTTGTGCATCGCCTCCGATGTCATACTACCGGTGACATGACATCTGCCCTCGCATTACGCATCACCGGCATCAGCGGATTTCTCGCCGTCTGCCTCGGTGCATTCGGCGCTCACGGTCTGCACAATGTGCTCGTCCAAAACGACCGCCTCGCGAATTGGGAGACAGCCGTCCTCTACCACCTCGTGCATACCGTGGTGATGCTCTTCGTTTGCCTGCGCACGCCGTTTTTCGCGGGTCAATGGCGCGCCTTTTTCTTTGGCAACCTCATCTTTTCCGGCAGCCTTTATGTCTTGAGCCTCACCAATGTCACCAAGCTCGGCATGATCACGCCCTTCGGCGGGGCCGCCTACCTGGTCGGCTGGCTCATGCTCGCCTTTCAAAGAACACCTGCGCCCAAGGCGCAGTGACCCGCTCACGCCCCGACGTTCTTCTTGATTTCCTTCAGTTTCGCGAACTCGGGTTTCTGCGTGTAATACTTGTCCAGCGGATAGCACCCGCTGATGAGCCCATTACGCGGCGCCGTCGTGCAATCGCTAAACGTGCGGCAGATGAATTTCGGAGTCAGTTCGCCCTTCTGCACGGCGTCCGTCATCATCGTCGGATAGCTCAACACCACCCGGCCCATGCCGATCATGTCCGCCCAGCCGTTGCGGATCACATACTGCGCCACGTGCGGCAGATACTCCTGCAGATAGCTGTAGCCGGAGCCCACGATCACCATGTTCTTCGACGCCTTCTCGCGCAGTTGCTTCACCACCTGGATCTGCCGCTCCACGTCGATCAGCGGATCATACGCCGGCTGATACCCGTCGCTCGGCGGATAGGCGGCCGGCCGTTGTAGGTTCGGCGTGTAATACGGCGAACCCGCCGTCGTGTTCAAAATCTTCACGCCCAGTTCTGCGCACAACTCGACGAACTTGAACGTCTCCGCGATGTCGATCTGCGTCGGGTCTTCCTGGTTCACGCCGAAGCCATAAACATACGGCAGACAATGCGTGTGCTCCTCCGGAATGCCCGGCCCGAGCTTGCCCGGTTGCGAGAGCGCCGGGTCTGGCCGATACGGCACCTTGTCAAACGTGCTCAAACGCACCCCGAACTCGATCTTGTTCCCGCTCGCCCGGATGCCCTCGATGATCTCGCGCAACACGCGCGTGCGATTCTCAAAGCTCCCGCCGTACTTGCCCGGTCGCGTATGCGCGCCGAGAAACTCATGCAGCAGATACCCGTGGCAATGCTTGATGTCCACGAAGTCCGCGCCCACCTCCCAAGCGATCTTCGCCGCACGGATGTAACACTGGATGAGTTCCTCCACATCCGCATCGGTTAACACCTGTTCATCGCTCGTCACGTTGAATTTCTTGTCGAGGATCGGATGCCGGAACGCGATACGCGATTCCCACCGCTTCTTGTCCACCGGACGGCAGAAGCGTCCCGAATGCGTGAGCTGAAAACCGATAACCAAATCATCCGTAGTGCCATACTTCTCCAGATGCGCTTTCTTGAGAATCCCCATCAACTCCGCGAGGCCCGCCTTGTTCTCCTCCACGATGATGAGCTGGTTCGGGTTCGCGCGACCATCCGCACGCACCGCCATCGCCTCCGCGCCGCAGATCAGCTTCGCGCCGCTCTCGCCGAAGCGCGCCCAGCGCCGCCGCATCTCTTCCGTCACACCTCCCGTCGTCGTGCCATCCCATCCTTCCATCGGATGGATCGCATACCGATTACCGATCGTCTTGCCATTGATCGTCACATTCGTGACCGGCTGCGCCAGCGGTGAACCTTCGCCCGCCGCGATGGCATCCTCACAAGGGATATTGATTCCCAACGTCTCATTGAACTTGCGGAACTCCTCCACCGTCTTCAGTGAAGCTACTCGCGTGATCTTAAAAGGTTCTGACATATTAAATTCCTATTAGTCCTATCTGCCCTATTTGACCTATTCCTCACACCGGCAACCGCTTCACGATATCCGCCAAGATCTCCCGGTCCGCATCCGGCCGTTTCGCCGATTTCGGATGCGTATCATCGCAGCCCAGCCAGCCGCGCAACTTCAGGAACATCGCCGCGGAATGCTTGTAGGCTGGCACCGGCGGACGAAACGCCAGGAAGCCCAGATACTGCATCAGATCGTTCAACTCGTAGAACGACGCGTCACCCTTCTCCCAGGCCGCATCGCGCTTCGCGAACACATCCGGCGCGAACGTGCTCAGGCCCAGCAGATAATCACTGCCATACATCACCATATCGATGGCCAGATCGTTCCCCGTATACACGCGGAAATCCGCGCGCGTCGCATCGCGCAGGATGAGCCGTTGCCATTCCAGATCGCGCCGCAGCGAAGAATGTTTGGCCCCGATGCAGGCCTTGATGCCCATCAACCCCTTATAAACCTCCAGCGAGTAAATTTTCCCGAACGGCGCGAACATGTCGCCCAGCTCGAACCCGATGAACCGCGAGCTATGCTGCGCCAGCTTCGCATACGACGCCACGATCCCCTCATCCGATTGCCCCGTAAGCCCGTATGATTGAAAGATCACCGGCGTCCCACCGCGCTGCTGGATCATCTCCATCTGCTTCGCGTAAGCATCAAGATCGAAGGCCGCATTAGGCTTATCCGATACAAAAGCACCGGCTACGAAATTCCCGTTGCCCAACTCCACCTTCGTCAGGTCCAGCGCCTTGGCGCGGATACCATCATGGATCAGATTGCCGAACCCCGTGTCCATGTTGATCGCCGGAGCTAGACCCGCCGCCGCCGTACGCCGCACATGCGCCTTGAATCCCTCCCAATCCACCTCCCCATTCGCCTGGAACGGCAGCAGGATCGCCGAGATCCCTTCGATCTTCCGGCGCGGCTTGATCATCGTTATCGGGTCGATAGCAATCGTATCCATAATCTCACTCATAAATTCTTTGTGTGTCCCGTCATTCTTCCAAATCATTCCTCTCACCGCAATCAGCTAACACCACCAATCGCACCCTCGTCCTCGCGTGCACGGTAAGGACGGGTTCCACCCCGTCCCTAACCTTTTCCGCAGCCGGTCAACCGCCATCTACCGGCTCATCCAAACCTTAACCGCCCCCAATCACACCCACCGCCCCCTTCTCGATGTTCAGAGTTCGATGTTGGATGTTCACTCCCATCCCCATTCGTCATTGCTCATTCCTTCGTCATTAGGGCTTAGTCATTCGTCATTTCCGGCCCGCGGTGCCCCCGGTTTTCTTCCTTGCCGAAAATGTATCACCGACCAAACAATCGTAAAAATATTACTTTTCTATAGTCACTATAAAATATTTTTATGGAACTGTACCAGCTCGAAACCTTCCTCGCCATCGTCCGCCATGGTAATTTCAGCCGGGCTGCCCGCTTCCTGCGCCTTGCCCAACCCGCCCTGAGCACTCAGATCAGAAAACTCGAAGAGGAACTCGAAACCAAACTCATCATCCGCGACCGCCCCCGCATCCGCCTCACCCCCGCTGGCGAACTCCTCAACCAGCGGGCCAGCATGATCCTTGATATGGCCCGCCAGACCCGCAAGGCCATCAGTGATGTCAACGAACTCAAGCGCGGCCGCCTCACCCTTTCCGCCATCCCCTCCTCATCGGCTGCTGGCTCCCACCCGTCATTGAGAAATACCGCGCGAAATATCCGGACATCGAACTCAACCTGTTGGAAAACAGCTCCGCCGGTGTCGCCGAAGCCGTGCACTCTGGCCTCGCCGACCTCGGTTTCCTCCAGCTCCCCACCGACTACCGCAAGTTCGAGATCCACGGCCTCATCCGTGAACCCTTCAATCTCCTCGTCCGACGCGATATGGCCAAAGGCCAGGACTCCGCCCGCCTCGTGGATTTCCGCGATCACCCCTTCATCTCCTACAAAGGCCGCGCCCGCGAAGTCGCCCTCGACGCCTGCCGCCGTTCCGGCTTCGAGCCCAAGATTGCCTGCGAATCCGGGGAGCTCGATACCATCCGCGCCTTGGTAAAAGCCCGCCTCGGCATCGCCCTCCTGCCCAACCTCGCCTTCACCTCAAAACTGCCCGCCGGCCTTGTTGGCCTCGACATCACCCAGCCCAAGATCAACCGCCTGCTCGGCTACATCAACGCCAA
>JAURFH010000184.1 GCA_030834415.1 Verrucomicrobiota bacterium
CGGTTCCACCGGCCGTATCGGTGTGAACATGCCGATGGAGAATGTCCGCACCGGCATCCATGACGCCTTGCAACTCCTCGGTGATGAGCCCAAGCACGCGGATGAAGCCGCCGAGGCCATCATGACCAGCGATACCAAGCCGAAGCAGATCGCGATCGAATTCAAACTCGGCGGCAAGAAGGTCCGCATCGGCGGCATCTGCAAAGGCGCGGGCATGATCCAGCCCGGCATGAGCGCTACGGGCGCACGTCCAGCCGCCTTGCCGAAAGGCCTACCGGCCGGTCTGCACGCCACCATGCTCTGCTTTATCACCACCGATGCCGCCGTCGAGGCCAAGACCTTGCAGGCCGCTTTGGAAGAAGCCACCGCGAACAGCTTCAACCGCATCACCGTAGATGGCGACATGAGCACGAACGACACTGTGCTGGTGCTCGCGAACGGTCTCGCTGGAAACAAACTGGTGAAGGGCACGAAGAGTGAAGATTTCCAGACCTTACTGGCCGCACTTAGCCACGTCTGTCTCGAACTCGCCAAGATGATCGTGCGCGATGGTGAAGGTGTTCATCGTGTGGTGAAGATCATTTTGAAAGGCGCCAAGACCATCAAAGACGCCGATGCCGCCGCTCGCGCCGTGGCAAACAGCGCCTTGGTAAAGACCAGTTGGCACGGTGGCGACCCGAACTGGGGCCGCATCATCGATTCCCTCGGTTATAGCGATGCCAAGATCGTGGAGGACAAGGTGGACATCGGTTACAGCGCTCCCGGCGGCAAGAAGGTGCTCTGGAGTCTCAAAGGTGGCCAACCGACCAGGGCGACGTTCAAGGATCTGTGCGCCGCCGCCGCTCCGAAAGAGTTCGAGCTGCACATCAATCTGAACCTCGGCAAAGCCGCGACGTTCATGTATGCCGCCGACCTTACGGAGCATTACGTGGACTTCAATAAAGGTGACGTGACCGATCCAACGACGCTCGGGGGCTAATCCCCGGCTTCATCCAGTCACAATCGTTATTGCCAAGTTTGCCCTGAGTTCTTTTTATTCCGCTGTGCAGGATTTGATCTCAAAAGCGACAACGCTGCTGGAAGCGTTGCCTTATATCCAAAAATTCAGCGGCACGACCTTCGTCGTGAAATACGGCGGCAGCTTCATGGACTCCCCCGATGAAGCCGTGCGCAACGGCGTGGCCCGCGATATCGTTTTTCTCGAGGCCGTGGAGATCAATCCCGTGGTGGTACATGGTGGTGGCAAGGCTATCACGCGTGCCATGGACAAGGCAGGCCTGAAGGCAGAATTCATCCAAGGCCAGCGCGTCACCGATGAAGCCGCAGTATCCGTGGTGGATCAGGTGCTTTCGCGCGAGATCAATCCCGAGATCGTCAAAACGATCAATCACCTTGGCGGCGTGGCTCAAGGCTTTGCGGGTACGGATATCTTTACCTGCAAGAAGCTGCTGCTCGACGGGCCAGACGGTCAGAAGCTCGATATCGGTTACGTGGGCGAAGTGATCAAGGTGAATACGGAGCCGTTGCTGGAATGCATCAGCCGGGGCGTGACACCCATCATCAGCCCGACTGCGAAGGGTGCGGATGGCAAGATCTACAACTGCAACGCCGATGTCGCCGCCGCGATGGTCGCGATCGCTCTTAGGGCGAAGCGCCTGGTGTTCATGAGCGATGTTCCGGGCCTGATGCGCGATTTCAAAGACCCAAGCACCGTCATTCCGCATTTGGCGACCGCAGAAGTGGCGGAGCTGAAAAAAGCGGGCATCATCGATAAGGGCATGATCCCGAAGGTCGATAGCGCCGTGGCCGCGGTGAAATCGGGCGTGGACAAGGTATCCTTCGTGGATGGCCGTATGAACCACGCCGTGCTTTTGGAGATTTTCACCGATGCCGGTGTGGGGACGGAAGTGGTATTATAAAATTACGATTTGAGATTTACGGTTCCGGACCCCAAGTTCCTCCCTCACAGGGTTATTTTCCCTTGATACCGAGATGAAAGAGATCGTTCCGTCAGCGCCGATAGTGCAGAACCAGCAGCAATCCGTTCTGGAATTGTTCCAGCGCAACGTGGTGCCGAGCTATGGCCGTTTTGAACTCGTGTTCAGCCATGGCGAGGGCAGCCATCTTTGGGACGTGAACGGCAAGCGCTACCTGGACCTCGGCAGTGGTATCGCCGTGTGTTCGCTGGGGCATGCGCATCCGGCCATCACGGAGACGCTCATCGAGCAGTCCAAGCGGCTCGTGCACATCTCCAATCTTTATTACCACGAATCGCAAGGGCGGCTTGCGCAGAAGATCGTGAGCCATCTCGCGCCGGGCAAAGTGTTCTTCGCGAACAGCGGTGCCGAGGCGAACGAAGGTCTCTACAAGATCGCGCGGAAGTTCGGCCACGACGAAGGCCGGTTCGAGGTCATCACCACTATCAATTCTTTCCATGGTCGTACCCTTGCCGGCATCTCCGCCACCGGTCAGGAGAAGGTGAAGAAAGGTTTTGAGCCGATGACGCCGGGCTTCCGGCATGTGCCGTTCAATGATCTGGAAGCGATGAAAGCGGCGATCTCGCCCGCCACGGCGGCAATCTTGATCGAGGGCATCCAAGGCGAGGGTGGCATCACCCCGGCGACTGTCGAATATCTGCTTGGTCTGCGGCAGTTGTGCGATGAGAAGAAGCTGCTGCTCATGATGGATGGCGTGCAGTGCGGCCATTTCCGCACAGGCCGGTTCCAGAGTTTTCAACGCATCTTGGAAGGTGTACCCGGCGGGGAGAACTTCATGCCGGATGCCATCTCCATGGCGAAGTCCCTCGGTGGCGGTTTCCCTATCGGTGCCTTCTGGGTGCGGCGCGAGGTCCACGGTGTGAAGCTGGAGGACATCCTTGGTCCCGGCACGCATGGCACGACCTATGGCGGTACGCCCTTGGGCTGCGCGGTGGCGTTGAAGATTATCGAGATCGTCGAGAAGGATAAGCTCGCCGACAATGCGCGGAACTTGGGTGCCTTCCTCAAGGAAGGCTTGGAGCACATGGCCAAGACGTATCCGCACGTGGTGAAAAACGTGCGCGGCTTGGGCTTTATGCTCGGCTTTGAGCTGTCCACCGAGCTGCCAGCGTTCAAAGCCAGCGACAAACCGGCCTCCATCCAGTTCGTGAACCGACTGCACTCGATGGGCTTGATGACAATTCCCTCGGGAGCGGCAGTGGTGCGGCTTCTGCCCTCGCTCAACCTGACCAAGAGCGATGCGGAAGAAGGTCTGGCCATCATCGAGCAGGCGGTCAAGGCGGTGGCTTAGGCCATACTTGGAGGATTTGGGAAAGCTATGAACACTGCGCGCGCCCGGTTACTTTATCGTAAATATCTGCAAAAACCCGTGGACAAACTACGGGTGACTTCACTATAAACTGCGTTTTCCCCTCGTCGAAAAGGGGAGGCAGGCGGGCGGCCCACGACCCGCGACTTTGCTTTTTAGGGCAAGCGAATATGAAGCATCTGTTGAGTTTGGAGACGATGTCCCGTGAGGACATGGAACAGGTTTTACGTGATACGGCGGTCTTTAAGCAGACGCGCGGCAAGCATGCCACGCAGCCGCTCGTGGGACAGACGTGGGCGCTCATCTTCTCCAAATCTTCCACGCGCACGCGGGTTTCCTTCGAGGTGGGCATCCGTGAATTGGGTGGCAATGCCCTGTTCCTGAATGCGAACGATATCCAGCTCGGTCGCGGCGAACCGATCAAGGACACCGCCCGGGTCTTGGGTCGCATGATCCATGGCGCGGTCATCCGCACCTTCGCGCAGGCGGATGTGGATGAATTCGCCAAGTATTCGAATATCCCCACCGTCAACGCCCTCACGGATGAGGAACATCCCTGCCAGATCCTGACGGATATCTTCACCTATCAGGAAAAGGCCGGCCCCATCCAGGGCAAGGTGGTGACGTTTGTGGGGGATGGCGCGTGCAATGTGCCCGCCAGTTGGATTTTTGCCGCTGCCAAGCTGGGTTTTGAGCTGCGCATCGCCGCGCCGAAAGCTTATCAACCCAGCGAAGAATTGCTGAAGCGCGCGGTTGGTCCCGGCAAGATCGTTTGCACGGAAGACCTGAAGGCTGCCGCTACCGGGGCAGATATCCTGTATACAGATGTCTGGATCTCCATGGGCAAAGAGGCTGAGGCGGCGGAACGCATCAAGGATCTCGCGGGCTATCAGATTAATGCGGAACTGGTTAAGCTGGCCAAGCCGGGTGCGCTGGTGATGCATTGCCTGCCTGCCTATCGCGGCAAAGAGATCGACGAGGAAACCCTCGAAGCTCATGCCCAGACCATCTTTGATGAGGCCGAGAACCGTCTGCACACGCAGAAGGCCATCTTGAACTGGATGGTTTCCTGATTTTTCCCCGCACTGGACGTTCCGTGACGGGGTGTTACACTATCACCTGATATGTCAACGCAAGTTCCGACAGCTCCCGCGAAAATCAACCTGCGCCGGCCCGATGTGATGGAGGCCGTCCAAGCGCAGGTGATCACGCATTACCGCAGCGATCTGGTGAACCGCATACGTGATAACGGCGGCGTGCTCTCCGCTCCTGGTGCGTTGACCATCAAGCTGGCGAAGGAGTTCGGCTTTTGCTACGGCGTGGAGCGGGCCATCGATCTGGCTTACGCGGCCCGCAAGGTTTTCCCCGAGCCCCGCAAGATCTACCTGCTGGGCGAGATCATCCATAACCCCGAGGTAAATGATCAGATCCGTAACATGGGCATCAAATCCATCTCCCCGCATCCGACGGATGAGGACATGGCCATGCTCACGGCGGATGATGTCGTCATCATCCCGGCGTTCGGTACGGAAGTGGTCACCCGCAACAAGATCATCGCCAAAGGTTGCCAGATCGTGGACACGACCTGTGGTGACGTGATGAGTGTGTGGAAGCGCGTGCGTCAGTACTCCAAAGAGACGGTCACCAGCATCATCCACGGCAAGGCCAAGCACGAGGAGACGAAAGCGACGACCTCACAGGCCACGGCTTACGGCACCGGTCATTACTTGGTGGTGTTCACGCTGGAAGAGACGGATTACGTCTGCAATTACATCTTGAACGGCGGGGACAAGGAAGAGTTTCTGGAGAAGTTCAAGGGGGCTTACTCCCCGGGCTTCGATCCTGAGCAGCATCTGCAGACCGTGGGGGTGGCGAACCAGACCACGATGCTCCGCGGTGAGACGGAAGAAGTGCAGCGCCGTATCCGGGCCGCCTTGGAAAAGAAGTATGGCATCAATAATCTGGGCCAGCACTTCCGCTTTTTCGATACGATCTGCGGTGCGACCCAAGACCGTCAGGACGCCTTGCAGCGCATGCTGAAGGAGAAGATGGACCTGCTCATCGTGGTGGGCGGTTATAATTCCTCGAACACCTCGCATCTCGCGGAGATGGGTGAGAAGGTGTTGCCGACGTTCTTCATCAAGAACGCGGCCAAGATGGTCTCGCCGGCGCTTATCAGCCACTGGGACCAGCATAACAACCTGGAAGTGGAGACGCAGAACTGGCTGCCGGAAGGCGAGATCACCGTGGGCATCACCGCCGGTGCCTCCTGCCCGAACAACCTGATCGAGGACACGATCCGCCGCGTCTTCGCGCTCAAGGGTGTGGCCGTGCAGGAATTGCTGGCGTCTTAGTCCAATCTTTCCGAAGCAGTAAGGGCTTATGCCTTGCAGTCACGAGGAACTGGAGCAGCGGGAGAAACGGGTGCTCGCACCCTATGCCCAGTTTTCCGCGGACAGCCGGGGCCGCAAATACAAGGAAGCGCCGCCCGTCTGGCGCACCCAATACCAGCGTGACCGCGATCGCGTGATCCATTCCCGTGCCTTCCGTCGGTTGGAATACAAGACACAGGTTTTTCTCAACGGTCAGGGGGATCATTTCCGCACGCGGCTGACGCATACGATGGAAGTGGCGGCCATCAGCCGCAACATCGCGCGCGCCTTGCAGATCAATGAGGACCTCGCGGAGACCATCGCGCTCGCGCATGATCTGGGTCATTCGCCGTTCGGACACAAGGGTGAAGAGGTGCTGAACCGCCTGATGAAAAAGCATGGCGGGTTCGAGCATAACCGGCACAGCCTGCGCATCGTGGAGGAGCTGGAGCAGAAGTATCCGGGCTTTCCGGGGTTGAACCTAAGCTGGGAGACGCGGGAGGGACTGGTGAAGCATTACACCAGTTACGATCATCCGAGCAAACGGCGAGGGTTCGATGCGAAGTCTTCCGCGCTGGAGGCCCAGGTGGCGAATCTGGCGGATGAGATCGCCTATTACAGCCATGACCTAGATGACGGGCTGGAGGCGGGTCTGCTGAAGGAGAAGGATCTCAAGAAGAACGTGCGCATCTGGGCGCAGGCCGCGCGCGAGGTGCAGAAGCTGCACGGCGCGTTGGATGACGAGCGTCGCCGCTACTTCACCATCCGCTGCCTGATCGATGGGCAGGTGCGCGATGTGGTGAACACGGCGGAGAAGCTCATCGCTGCGGCAGGTGTGAGATCAGCAGATGATGTGCGCCTGCAGGAGAATCCGCTGGTGGCTTATAGTGACAAGCGGCGTGAGCTGAATCTTGAGCTGCGCGAATACCTCTACAACAATCTCTACTACAATCCCGTGGTGCATCAGCCCAATTTGCGCGCAGTGAAGATGCTGGAGGATATGTTTCACCACTATCTGAAGCATCACGACGAGATCGGCGAGCAATCACGCAAGCGCTCCCGTAAACTGGGCTGGCATCGCACGGTGTGTGATTACCTCGCGGGTATGACGGACCGCTACGTGCAACTGGAACACGCGCGGGTGTTTGGCACGAAGGGTGTGTTCGGGGCGATCCAGGGCTAGCCGGTTGCACCGGCGGGCCTATATGGGGAACATCGAGGGTAACCTTCATTCTCAAACCTTCTCCACTCAGAGGGAGAAGGAAGAATGAGCGCGTCTTACACCAGCCTGTCGCAAAGGCTTTTTAATGTTTGCCCGGCAACAGGCATTGCAGCGGGCAGGTGTCGCAGCGCGGGTTCTTCGGGCGGCAATAGTCTTTGCCGATCATCACCAGTTGGGCGTGGTAATCCTGCCAATAGTCCAGTTGCTCATCCGGCGCTTTCTGTGAGAGGGTATTCACACAGATAGTTTGCAGGTCGTGATAGGTGATGTCTTCCGCGCACCAGCCGTGGCGCGAGAAGATGCGTTTCGTGTAGGCATCGATGACGAAGCTCAGGTGCGTGCTGGCGTAGAGGAGCATGCTGTCGGCGGTCTCAGGGCCGATGCCATTCACGGCGAGCAATCGCTCGCGCACCAAGGGAGTCGGACCGTGCATCAGTTTCGTAAGTGAACCCTCGAAGTCCTCGATGAGCACTTTCAGGAAGGCGCGCAGGCGCTTGGTCTTGATGTTGAAATAGCCAGCGGGGCGGATGAGTTCCGCGAGTTCCGCCGGGGGCAGGGCATACATCTTCCGCGGGTCGAGGGCCTTGGCCTGCTTCAACTGATGGAGCGCTTTCTCCACATTCGTCCAGGCGGTGTTCTGGGTGAGGATGGCGCCGACGCAGACCTCAAACGGAGTTTCGCCCGGCCACCATTGCAAGTGCCCGAAGTACGCGCGCATCAGGTCGTAAGCCTGACGCAGTTGGCGGGTGCGGAGGGCGGTGTGCTTCAACATGTTCGTGCCGCAAGCATAGGGGAAGGGGCGAGAGACTGCATTCCGAATCTTGCTGAAGGACGAGTGCTGCCTATTTCTCCCCAGCGGGCTTGTCGGCGGGGGAGCCGGACATATCCCGCTTGGATTCGGCCCGATTTTTATCGGCGTCCGTGTCGCTGTTGAGACGCTTCTGGGCATGCTTCATGAAGAAAAACATGGTGGCCAGGATGATGATAAAAACAATCCCGGCGGAGACCAGAAAATGGAACAGGTTCTGCATCAGGTTTGGGTGTTCATGGGGTGGTCAAAACGGTGATGATGGGCAGTTGGGTTTGTCGGAGCAGGTGGCGTGTTTCAAAATCACTTTGGTTTGGATTTTGAGAACAAAGTGGCAGCCGTCTTCCGAGCCAGCGACTTTTCTTCACTGGTCAAATCGTAAGCTGGTTTGTTGCCACCCATCAGCCGATGGAAGGGTGGCTCGTTGTTCTTGGGATGTGTCAGGCCGAGGATGTGACCCAGTTCGTGTGCCACGGTGCGCCCAAATGAACCTTGGCGAAACTCGCCCTCCTCTATCAGCAGACATTTCTCTGGCGGACGCAAGCCTCGCGATGG
>JAURFH010000185.1 GCA_030834415.1 Verrucomicrobiota bacterium
GGCCCCAGACAAAGCAAAGGCCACTAGCACCACCACCGTGCCCAAGGAGATGATGAGGTTTTGTTTGATGATGGCCTTGGCCCGGCGGCTCAGCTGGCAGGCGGTCAGCACATTCTCCAAACGGTCATGCATCAGCACCACATCCGCCTGTTCGAGTGCGGCATCGGAACCGCGCGCGCCCATGGCCAATCCCACATGCGCTGCCGCCAGACACGGAGCATCATTCACCCCATCACCCACCATGGCGGTCTTGCGGCCTTCCCGGTTGAAGCCGGTGATCGCCTCGACCTTCTGTTCCGGGCTCAGTTCGGCTCGGATCTCCAGCTCGCCCAAAGTGCCGCTCAGTTTTTCCGCCGCCGCCTTGCGATCTCCCGTAAGCACCACCGGGTGCAATCCCAGCGCGTGCAATTGATGGATGACATTCGCGGATTCCGGACGGATCTCGTCGCGCAATACCAACCGCCCCAGCAATGAACCCGCTTGCACCCATACCTCCGAGGCACCGGGTTCATGGACTGGCAAAGCGGCGTCAGTTTTCCCAACGAGCACCCATTCTCGCTTGCCCACCATCACGCCCTGTCCGGCTATCCGGCCTTTTAATCCTTGGCCGGTGATGGATTCAAAGCCCTCCGGCTCCTGTGCGGCAAATTTCTCCAGCTTGCCATACTGCGTGATTGCCCGGGCCAGCGGATGCGTAGAGAGCCGCTCCAGTTGCCAGGCCAGCTCTGCGACTTCACTTTCGCGACCAGCCGGAAAAGATTCGATGCGGTCCACTTTCAAATCCCCGGTGGTCAAGGTACCGGTCTTATCCAGCGCCACGACTTGGATCTCAGCGAGATTCTCCACCGCCGCACCACCGCGGAAAAGGATACCATGCTTGGCTCCCCATGCTATAGCCGCCAAAATCGCTGAAGGGATGGACAGCACCAAGGCACAAGGCGAAGCCACTACCAGCAGACTCATCGTGCGATAAAACGCACTCTTGATCTCAGCCGTAGAGACAAAGGCCGGCAGTTGAAAACCCAGCCACCACACAAAGAACATCGCGAGGGAAACACCCAACACGCCATACGTGTAAGTCGTCCCGAACTTATCCGTAAAATTCTGGGAAGGCGCACGCTGTTGTTGCGCTTCACGGATAAGATGGATGATCTTCTGCAAGGCGCTTTGGCTGGCAGGCTTTGTGACCACAACTTCCACCGCACCCCACAGATTCAATGTGCCGGCAAAAACTGTATCCCCGACCTGTTTCTCCACCGGGATTGCCTCGCCCGTCAGATTGGATTCGTCACTGGCCGTAGTTCCTTTGCGGATCTCGCCATCCACCGGAAACGCCTCGCCGGGTTTAACCAACAGACGCAGCCCTGTTTTGAGAGATTCCACCGGGACAGTTTCTTCCTGGCCATCAGCGCGCAGGACGGTTGCTGTCTTGGGCGCATCTTTGAAAAGCGAACGGATCTCCTTCTGCGTTCGCCCCAAAGCATAATGTTCCAGCGCACCAGAGAGGGAGAAGAGGAACAACAGCGTAGCCCCTTCTTCCCAACCACCAATCGCCGCACTACCGGCCGCCACCGCCAGCATCAGGAAATGAACATCCAGCACTCCCTTCTGCAGATTCTCCCGCACTTCTTCCAACGCATACCAGCCACCGGCGATATAGGAGATGATGAAACAGACCAACCGCGCTGTGGGTTCGGCGATAAAATGTCCAGTCACACCGAAGACACCGCAGATCGCAGCGGCAACCAGTTGCGGCTTCCACTCATCCTCCTCGTGCTCATCCTGCGGGAGTTCAACTGTGCGGGGCACCAGTTTCGGGAAAGGCATTTCGTGCC
This sequence comes from Verrucomicrobiota bacterium, assembly GCA_030834415.1. Lineage (GTDB taxonomy): Bacteria > Verrucomicrobiota > Verrucomicrobiia > Limisphaerales > JAEYXS01 > JAEYXS01. The sequence continues at coordinate 1,836 of JAURFH010000185.1, forward strand.
AGCGCCAGAAGCTGGGTGCGGTGGGGCAAGTGATGCGCGAGATGGTCGTCGTCTCCGCCTCATGCTTCACATCCAGGCCCGGCTGATGACCGGCTGATTTCTCCGAGGGGCAACCCTCACAACTGGGCTTGCCTTGCAACAACTGGCAGGGCGTCTCCTCGGGCGTTGCCTGTAATTGCTGCAACCGCTCGCTCAAGGCCGCATCCAATGCCGCAACATCATGGCGCCCCATCGTCGCCACCGACACGACTTCCTTGTCCCGATGCACCTGCACGGCTTCCAAGGAGGCATCATGCTGCATCGCTTGCGCCACCGTCTCGATGAGACAGTTTGAATCCCGCTGCGAAGGCTGCTCTGTGCTTTTGGAAGTCATCGGTCGTTTTCTGAAATGAAGCACAAGAACCGTTGGTCATCCATGAGAAACCAACCTCAACAGCCAGAAATACTTAAATAATGCGAGAATGAGATTCGTTCTCGCTTAAAGCACGTGTTCTAGCATGGTATGCAGACATACCAAGGGTGGGTTTAGAGCTTTGACATAAGTGGAAAACTGGCCGAACTTAAAGCTCGGAGTTCCGCTTATGAAATTGATCCTGACCACCATGCTGGCGCTCTTCACCTTCGGGGCTTGGGCGCAGTCCGACCCGGCCAAGGCCAAGCAACCCACCCTCGAGAAGGAGAAGGTCGTCTCGACCAACGCCGTGGAAATCGCCACGCCCGCAGTGGGAGAAGGCAGTGTATCGATGAAAGCGGTGCAGGCGCTGGAGCAAAACAAGCCCGTGCCCCTCAAACCAAATGAGATCAAGACCGAATCCGGCACTTACAGCGGGGTGCTGCCACAACTGGTCAAGACGGACAACCCGCTCCAATTGGTGAACCCTGTCGCTCCTGAAGAATACGGCAAAGCCAAGGACAACACCGCCTATGATTCTCGAGATGGGAAGGCGCAAGGTATCAAATTGTTTTCCTTCTCCTGGTTCTCCAGCGACAAGAAAAAGAAGAAGGCCGCTGCCAAGACCGATAACTAGCCGCTTACCCTCATGAATCCGCCGCCACGCAAGGGCTGGCGTGGCTGGTTGCCACGCATTCTGATCTACGCGGCGGTGCACTATCTCCTGCTATTGATATTGGATAGTGTCGTCTTCCTTTTCGCCCACTTCCCGCCGAAATTGGTCGACCTCTCACCGGTCGTCATCGGCATCACCTTCATCCAACAGGGATTGAACCTCCCGCGCATCCTCTTGCGACATCTTTGGTTCAGTGAGATCACCCCGGGGTGGCTGAACCTTGCTTTGACGATCTTGAACAGCCTCGCCTTTGGCGCGCTCTGGTGGGCGTGGCGCCAATGGAGAAGATGAACGACTCGCGTCGAACTGATTTTACAATGCTTTGTGCAACCGATTGAAAGCGGTCGCCATCGCGGTGTAAGCAGCCACGGTCATCAACAAGCGGAGCTCCTTCTCGGTGAATCGGCGATCACGCTTGGGGTTGTCCACGCAGAGCACCCCCAAGGTACGCTCCCCCCAAACCAACGGCGCATACATGCCTACCCTCATCTCCGCCCCGTCCATCGCCTTCCGCCAGATGAGCGCGCGTCCTTCCTTCACGGCCCGCAAGGCCAGATTACGGCTGACCGGCGGATCATCCACCGGCAAGGAAGCGGCCACCGTCAACTCCGCCGTGTCACTGCTGATAAGCAACATCGCGGCCCGTTCCGTGCCGGGAATCAATTTGGGCAGTAACTCCACGACATACTTGGAAAGACTGGCGATGGTGGGCTGGCTGGCGAGTTTGAGCGGTAATTCCAACAAGAGTTCCAATTGGGCATCCGTGTCCGTTCTGGCATCAGCCGCCACTTTACCCAACACGGTCTCTTCCACGGCCAGGGCAGAGTCCACACTGATCTCTTCCTCCTCAGTCACCTTGACCGGTTCGACCTGCTTCGTCGGTGTTTGGCACAAAATCTTCAATTTGGTATTCCCGACCTGCACCACATCTCCAGGGTTCAGGAGCTTACGTAAGCCTACCCGTTCCCCGTTCACGAAAGTTCCATGCTTGCTCACCAGGTCTTCGATCCAATAGCCGCTGACATTCATCCAGATGCGCGCGTGCGTGCGGGAAACCAAAATATCCTCAGACAGGTCCAAGGTCGGCGGCAGATAGGGATTGGGCCGTCCGATCACAACCTCTTTTCCCTCGAACTCAAAACGTTGCGACTCGCCCTGAAAACTCAGTTCGATCCGCAACCCTTCTGCTTTGCTGGTCGTCATGCTCATGGGATGGATGCTCTTTGGTTTCGTGCTCAATGTAGCTCGCAAGCGAAACAACTGACAACTATCGATTTAGCAATTGCAGGAAACGCATCCGCATCGAACCGGCACCGCCTGACCATCCAAATTTTTGCCGTACTTGCGTCCCGGGCGTCCGTTCTCTACTTTCCTTCCCTTAATTGTTTGAAAGCAAACTGATATGGCATATCTGAACGACAACTACTTGAAATTGAAGGCCGGCTATCTGTTCCCTGAGATCGCCCGCCGGGTGAAAGTGTTCACCGACGGGAATCCTGAAGCGGCCAAGCGCCTGATCCGTTGTGGTATCGGTGATGTCACCGAAGCCCTCCCTCCCTCTGTCACCAAGGCCCTTCACGCCGCCGTGGATGAGATGGCCAACCGCGCCACCTTCCGAGGATACGGCCCGGAACAGGGCTATGAATTCCTGCGCAAAGCCATCGCCCAGAACGATTACCGCGACCACGGTCTGGACGTCGCCGATGACGAAGTATTCGTCTCGGACGGCTCCAAGTGCGATTGCGGCGGCATTCTCGACATCCTTGGGCACAACAACAAGATCGCCATCTCCGATCCCGTGTATCCCGTCTATGTGGATACGAACGTGATGGCCGGTCATACCGGTGAAGGTGATGCCGCGGGCGCGTATGCCGGGCTCGTTTACCTGCCTTGCACGCCGGAGAACGGGTTCATGCCCGAGCCGCCGAGTGAAAAGGTGGATGTCATCTACCTCTGCTCCCCGAACAATCCGACCGGAGCCGCCGCCACCAAGGCGCAGCTCGAGGCTTGGGTGAAGTATGCTTTGGAGAACAAGGCCGTCATCCTTTATGACGCCGCGTATGAGGCTTACATCTCCGATCCGTCCCTGCCGCACTCCATCTACGAGATTCCCGGTGCGCGCGAGTGCGCCATCGAGTTCCGCAGCTTCTCGAAGAACGGTGGCTTCACCGGCACGCGTTGCGCGTTCACGGTCGTTCCGAAGACCTTGCTCGCGGCTACCAGCACGGGCGAATACAAACCGCTGCATCCGCTCTGGAACCGCCGCATGAGCACGAAGTTCAACGGCGTGAGCTACATCATCCAACGCGGCGCCGAGGCGCTCTACAGCCCCGAAGGCAAAGCCGATGTGAAAGCGCTCGTGGAGCACTACATGGGCAACGCAAAGATTCTCCGCACCGCCGCTGAGGAAGCCGGTTTGACGGTCTATGGCGGCGTGAATGCTCCATATATCTGGGTGGAGACGCCGAAGGGCTACACGAGCTGGCAGGCCTTCGACAAGATCCTGAACGAAGCGAACGTGGTCATCACCCCGGGCAGCGGTTTCGGCTCCAAGGGCGAAGGCTTCTTCCGCATCTCGTCCTTCAACAGCCGCGCGAATGCTGAGGAAGTGGCCCTGCGTTTGAAGGCGTTGAAGTGGTAAGCCATACCTGATCTGAATTCACCAGGCCGGAGCAAATTGCTCCGGCCTTTTTGTTTTTCGAGCCTATCTCGAGATGGGCATCTGGATTCCGGTAGAGTAAGCACCTTGGCTCCATCCGGATTACAAAAACCAAGGACAGATACAATGGTGAAAGCACCTGCAATACAGTAACGTCTTCCCATGCCAGTATTCAGGAAAAAACTCCATTGGTGGGAGCCAAAAGAGATATTTCGACCGCGTTTAAAAACTGAATTCGCATTTCTTAGCAAACAATACAGACTGGCAAAACTCATCCCCTTCACCTTCTTGCTGGCACTCCTGACAATTCTGATATTCAAGCACTTGGGTGAGCCAGTAGATGCGGTATTCTGCTTGAAGGTATTGTGCATATCGACACTGCCTCTGGCATTGCCTTGGTATTATTACTTCATGGTTTGGCTCATCCCACCTTTGGTGAACCTCTCTTCCAAAGGGCTCACTATCCAACGGGGCAATAGCACCTTCTGCTTGCCTAAAGACAAAATCATCGCCATCGGACTTGACCTGAGTCAACCACCCGCCGGTGTCTTGACTGTGCAATCCGGCCAAATGAAGCGCGAGGTTGGTTTGAGCGAAAAAGTTGACTCCCAAGAATTGCTTCTCTCCCTAGTTGAATGGTTTCCCGGTGTTCCCATTCAATGTCTGGATGAAGCTCTGCCCGACCAACACAAAGCGACTAAAACCAACACCCCAAACACCCGCGCACCCCAAGAGCCAAAGACCACCGTAGCATTGAACCACATAAACGCGAGATAACCATGAATTACATACGCCATCCATTTGGCTCGCGCTGAATAATGCCCCTTCGCCAAGTTGAGCCAGAGCGCATCCCCCAGCCAAACCGCCACCAGCAGATAGTTCAGCCACACTCCTCCGCCCCAAGCCCAGCCGATCAATCCCTTGGTCTGGCGTGCGGTTTCGATCACCGCCGCGTCATGACTCCAGTGGTGGCGCAAATGAAAGGAGAACAGCACATGCACCAGCATCACCAAAGCTCCTGTCAGCCACGTTCGGCTTGCTGGTTTGGACCATTCACCAGCCCACAGACGCAACCCGATACCTCCGGCATAGCCAAGTCCAGCCAGCCAGGCAGTCGTGAAGATAAGGATATCAGGGGTGCTCAAGGCCACCCAAGGTAGCAATTCGTAAAGGGGGTGAAAAGCCTGTCCGGCAACCCTTAGCCGGAAGCCTGATCCGAACCGTTAAGCTTGGTCTTGGCCAGCTCTTGCAGAGCCAGGAAACGCTCTTCCATCAGAGAAAGCAAAGCAGCTGCCTCAGCCATGTGCCCATCCACGATCAAGTCCTCCATCCGCCGGGCCACCCCTTGCAGCGCCGGACTGCCGATCGTAGCGGAAGAGCCTTTGATCATGTGGGACAAACGTTCGGCCGTCGAAATATCGCGAGCTTCAAAAGCCTGCCGCAATTCCTGCATCCGTTCCGGCAAGTCCTGCATGAAAACCGCCATCAACTCCCGGATCAGGGCATCATCATCCCCATAACGGTCCCGTAACTCCACTTCATCCCAAAGCACGCTCTCATCGGGCGCAGGTTCGGATGGTAGCGGGTCGGATTCCATAGTCTTAGAGCCGCCTTTATGCCAGCGCCGGATGATCTCTGCAAGTTGTTGTGGCTGGATGGGTTTGGAGAGAAAATCATCCATACCTGCCTGCAGGCAGCGTTCGCGGTTGCCACCGGTGACGTTGGCCGTCAAGGCGATGATGGGAACTTTGGGGTCCAATACACCCGATTCAGTGGAACGGATTTGCCGGATCGCCTCGTAGCCGTCCATTTCCGTCATCTGGCAATCCATCAACACCAGATCGTAAGGCACCGTTCGCAGGGCCTGCACCGCTTCCTGACCATTGGCCGCGACGTCGGCACGATGCCCCAGGCGTTGCAAGATGGCCTGCGCCACCATCTGGTTGGCCATGTTGTCATCCGCCACCAGCACGCGCAGCCGGACATCGGACACCTTCAGCCGGTTCTCCTCCATCACCATCACCAGCTCGGTGGAGGAAGCTTCCAAGTCCGGCCGGTAGAGGCAGATGAGCGACGCATAGAGCGGCAATTGCTTGACCGGCTTGATCATGGAATCGCAAAAGACCTCCCCGATAAACGGATCTATCTCTCGCTTCTGCATGATACTGATCAGGGCGATGATATCCGTACTGGCACCATCCTCTTCTTTCTTGGCGCGCTGTGCCAATTCGACGAGCGGCAGGTCCTCGATGCCCCCGTCCAGCAGCAACAGGTCATAGGGTTTTCGTTCATCACGGGCAGCGCGGATGAGCTGGAAAGCCAGCCGGCCGTTCAAAGCCGTGACGACTTCAAATCCCCACGCTCGCAATAGACTCGCTAGAAATTCCCGTTGCGTACCCAAGGGAGCCACCACCAGCGCGCGACGGTCTTGGAACAGTGTCTCGTAGTGCACAGCCTTCGTCGAAGGCGTGCCCGGCTACAACTCCAAGGTGAACCAGAAGGTAGAGCCCACTCCTTCTTTGCTTTCCACGCCTACCTCGCCCTGCATCAACTCAACCAAGCGTTTGACGATGGAGAGTCCCAGCCCGGTCCCGCCATAACGCCGTGTCGTGGAGGCGTCT
>JAURFH010000186.1 GCA_030834415.1 Verrucomicrobiota bacterium
TCTATTCGCTTCAGGGATATCTCGGCTCCGGTCTCGCCGCCGTGCGGGCGGAAGGGGAAAAGGAACTGGAACACAATCTACAATCCCTCTGGGATGCCGTGGGAGAACTACGCAACCGCATCAATGCCGGTAACAAAGAGGCGAACGCCTTCCAGCTCGCCTTCTATCAACAGGCGTTGCTGCAAGACCTGCGTGACACGTTCGCTTCGTTAAAGCTGCAAGATGACCGCGCACCCTTGCGCGCGGAAGATCTGCCGCCCGCCCTGCGGAATCGCTTCATCGGCACCACGGGTAAGTACCTCATCCAGGCTTACCCGCGCGAGGATGTGTGGCAGCGCGAGGCCCAGGAGAAATTTGTGGCTGATCTGCGCGAAACGCTGGACCCGCAGGACACGAACAAGCCGATCATCACCGGTACCCCAGTGCAGTTGCTGGAATACACGGATCTCTTGCGGCGGAGTTACGAGGAAGCGGCCTGGTATGCCATCATCGCCATCGCCGTGATGGTGCTCGTCCATTTCCGCTCGGTCGTATGTGTGATTCTGGCTTTGCTACCGGTGGCCTTGGGCAGCATCTGGGCACTGGGCGTGATGGGCTGGCTGGGGATTCCCTTCAATCCGGCGAATATCATGACGCTGCCGCTCGTCGTCGGTATCGGGGTGACGAATGGCATCCATATCCTGAACCGGTTTGCGGAGGAGCAAAATCCGAGTATCCTCGCCAAGAGCACCGGCAAGGCGGTGATCGTCTCTGCGATGACCACGATAGCAGGTTTCGGTAGCCTGATTTTGGCCGATCACGAAGGCATCAAGAGCTTGGGTTGGGTGATGTCGCTGGGCGTCGGCGCTTGCATGCTTGCATCGTTAACGTTCTTGCCAGCGATATTGATTTTGCTCTCGAAAGCCGGTTGGCAGATACGAAAAACCCAGTGACAATAATGCACTACTGCCACTGGGTCGGGAGGAACCGAGGTAAAATGCCTCAATCGATTTCCATCATCGTTAATAAAGTGTGGATAAAAAGTCAAACTCTGTTTTTGCAAAAAAGAGCCGAATACGAGGGATAAAGGAAAACGATAACGATATAGTGATTTTCAAATCCGGCGATTTGAACTGGATGAAGATTCGTTTCGTCCTTCCCTTGACGCTTTGCCCCGGCAACGTAAAGTTTCGTTCGGCCTTGAGCCGATACAAGTAGATGACATTGCGCTATTTAACTCTCCTGGCTGTGCTGCTGGCGGCTGCCCTTGCCCAGCCGGTCAGAGGCCAGACCAGCACCCTCTCGGCCGGGCCGTTGGCGCATGTCTTCCCCCTGACGCTGCAACCCGGCGAGCGTTTTGAGACCCTTGGACCCCTCTTTTACCGCCAGCACAGTGTCAGTAATACCCTGTGGGCCATCCCCCCACTGATCGCCCGCACGACCGATAACGACCCGGATATCGACATGACGGAGATGGATATCCTGTATCCGCTCCTCAGTTATGACCGGTTCGGGGCCGAATATCGCTTCCATATCCTGCAAGTGTTCAGCTTCTCGGGCGGTCAGACGCTGGATAAACACGTGGAGAAAGACCGGTTCACGCTCTTTCCCTTCTATTTCCAGCAGCGTTCGCCCGATACGAACCATAACTACACCGCGTTTTTCCCCTTCTACGGCACGCTGAAGAACCGCCTGTTCCGGGATGAGATCCATTTCGTCGCCTTCCCCCTCTACGGTCAGAGCCGCAAGAAGGATGTGGTGACGGACAACTTCCTCTACCCTGTTTTCCATTTGAGACACGGCAATGGGCTGAAAGGCTGGCAGGTTTGGCCTATTTTTGGCCATGAATTCAAAGGGCTGACCACCAAGACCAATGGTTGGGGCGATGTGGAACAGGTGGCGGCGCATGACAAATGGTTCGCCCTCTGGCCCTTCTATCATCACAACGATCTGGAGCTGGGCACGGACAATCCCCAGAAGATCCGCATCCTCCTGCCCGCTTACAGCATCCTGCGCTCGCCGCTACGCGACTCTTCAACCTATCTCTGGCCGTTCTTCACCTACACGGATGACCGGGAAAAGAAATATCATGAGTATGGCCTGCCCTGGCCGCTCATCGTCTTTGCGCGAGGTGAAGGCAAGACGATCAACCGGGTCTGGCCGCTCTTCGGTCAGGCCAAGAACGAGTTCAAGCAGAGTGATTTCTATCTCTGGCCGATCTGGAAGTATAACCGCACCCATTCCGAGCCTTTGGATCGCAAGCGCACGCGTATCCTGTTCTTCCTCTACTCGGACCTGATCGAGAAGAATACCGTCACCGGGGATGCCTTGCACCGCACGGATCTCTGGCCGCTTTTCACCGCGCGCAAGGGATTGGATGGCAAGGAACGCCTCCAAATCTTCGCCCCGCTGGAGCCCATGCTGCCGAATAACAAGAGCATCGAACGCAGCTATTCGCCGCTCTGGTCCATCTGGCGCTCGGAGAAAGATCCGAAGACCAAAGCCGAGAGCCAGTCGTTTTTGTGGAATCTTTATCGGCGCGATACCTCTCCCGAACAGACAAAGTGCTCGCTCCTGTTCGGTCTTTTCCAGTATCAATCGACGGCTGAGGCCCGGCAGTACCGGTTGTTTTACATACCGCTGGGCAAAAAGGCGAATGGCCCGAAACCTGCCGCACAGGAAGACGTTAACTCGAAGCCATAGACTATGTTTCAGGACATCGGTGAAATGCTCATCCTTTTCTGGCGCACGCTGCAGTCGCTCCCGCAACTGTGGCGGCAGCGCCTGAAGACGTTTGACCAGCTCTTTGAGATCGGCAACGCGAGCCTGCTGATGGCCTGCATCCTGTCCATCTTCATCGGTGGTGTGCTGGCCCTCCAGACCGGTCCCGTGATGGTAGAGCGGGGCCTCTCCAGCTTGATCGGCGGTATCGTGGGCCTCTCCGTCTGCAAAGAACTCGCCCCCGTGATGATGGCCGTGCTCATCGCCGGACGCATCGGTTCCGCGATGGCGGCCGAGATCGGCTCCATGCGCGTCTATCAGGAGATCGATGCGTTGAAGACGATGAATATCAACCCGATCCATTACCTCGTGCTGCCGCGCGTAGTGGCCATCAGCCTGGCTCTGCCGTTGCTGGTAGTCTTCGCCATCATGGTCGGTTGGATGGGTGGCGCGCTCGTCTCGGTGTACAACACTGACATCGGCATCTCTTTCACCAGTTACTTTAACAACCTGCGCAGTGTGGTGGAACCCAGCGACGTGGTGAACGGGCTCATCAAGAGCTTCGTCTTCGCGGTGACCATCGGGGTGGTCTGCTGCCATCAAGGATTGCGCACCATCGGCGGACCGCGCGGCATCGGCCGCTCCGTGACCAAGGCGGTCGTGAACTCCATCGTGATGATCCTGATCCTGGATTACGTCGTCACGCGCATCCTGTTGTATTTCAATCTATGAGCCAGGCCGCCCAGAACCAGCGCCCCAGCGTCAGCGTCCAGATCCAGGGACTCCGCAAGAGTTTCGGGGAAGTGGAGGTGCTGCATGGCATCGACCTGAAGATCGCGCCGCGCGAGGTTTTTGTCATCATGGGCCCCAGCGGCAGTGGCAAGAGCGTGCTGCTCAAGCATCTCATCGGTCTGGAGACACCGGATGCCGGTGATGTGCTCATCGACGGGCATTCCATCCAATCACCCGGCATGCTCGAGCGTTACCGGCTGGCGATGGTGTTCCAGTCCGGAGCTTTGTTGAATTCCCTGACCGTGGCGGAGAATGTGGGCCTTTACCTGACCGAGCACCAATTGCTGCCGCAGGATGAGATCGACCAGATCGTGAAGCAAAAGCTCGAGGCGCTGGGTTTGAAGGGGCAGGAAGATCGTATGCCGGAGGAACTCTCCGGTGGTATGAAGAAACGCGTGGCCATCGCCCGCGCCCTCGTCATCGATCCGCAAATCATCCTCTATGATGAGCCGACGAGCGAGCTGGACCCGCTCATCGCCGTGACCATCGGCCAGGAGATCAAACGCCTGAACCAGGAGAACGATGTGACCTCCATCGTGGTCTCGCATGACCGGGATCTGGCGTTCGGCATCGCCGATCGCATCGCCTTGCTCGAAGACGGCCAGGTGCTGCAAGTGGGTACGCCCAAGGAATTGGCCGAATCGAAGAACGAGAAGGTCCAAAAATTTCTTAATGCCAGTTTCCAATTTTAACTTAAATTAAAGACTTATGAAAAACACGCTCGAAACCAAGCTCGGCCTGTTCTTCGCCCTTGCGATGATCGCCGCCTTCATCCTGTTTGAGATGGTCGGCGCTTCCAGCCTCTTCAAGCCGACCTACGAACTGAACGGTCGCTTCACCAACATCCAGGAACTCAAAGAAGGCGATCCCGTGAAGATGGCCGGCGTGGAAGTGGGCCGCGTGGGCAAGATCGGCTTCGAGGATGACAAGGTGAAGGTGACCATGGAGATCAAGGATGGCATCCCCGTGAAGACGGACAGCAAGGCGACCATCAAGTTCGCCGGGCTGATGGGCCAGAACTTCGTGTCCATCAATCTCGGCACTGCGCCGACCAAGTTCGAGAACGGTGCCAATATCGAGACCATGGAACAGGCGGACCTCAGCGCCATCATGGCCAAGCTGGATAACGTGGCGTCCGGCATCGAGAACGTCACGAAGAGCTTCAGCGGCGACAGCATCCAGAACGTGCTGGGACCGATGACGGATTTCCTGAAAGAGAACAATCCCAAGCTCAGCGTCATCCTCGGCAACCTGCAAAACGTCTCCACCCAGATGGCGGAAGGCAAGGGCACCGTGGGCAAGCTGCTCCAGGACGAGAGCCTCTTCAATGATGCCAAGGGCGCGGTCAATACGCTGAACACGACGGCAGAGGAGATCAAGGTGGCGGTGACCGAAGCCCGCACCATCGTGGGCAATGCGAACCGCGCGCTCGGCCAGGCGGAAGGCGCCCTGACGGATGCCCGCAAGGTGGTCAATGACATCAACGAGGGCAAAGGTTCCCTCGGCAAGATGATGAAGGATGAGACGCTTTACAACGAGACCACCACGGCCATGGTGAACCTGAAGGAGATCTTGCAGAAGATCAACCAAGGGCAGGGTTCCGTGGGCAAGCTGGTGAACGACGAGGCGCTCTACAAGAATGTGAAGATGACGCTGCAGAAGGTGGAGAAAGCCACCGAGGGTCTGGAAGACACCGGCCCGCTCAGCGTGCTCGGCACGGCGGTGAACAGCCTGTTCTAGGCCGGCATATATCATATCACATCAGCCGACGGCAGGAGGGCTCTGACCTTCCCCTGCGCGTCGTCCTTACGGTCCATGCGTAAACGCAAATGGCTTTGGTTTTTTCTGACGCTGGCGGTCGTGGACGGGCTCTTTTTCCTGTGGTGGGTCACCCAGAAAAAAGAGCATCGTTACGATGACGCCATCATCGCTGCTGCCACCACGTATGGGATGCACCCGGCACTGATCAAGGCGGTGGTCTGGAAGGAAAGCCGTTTCGATGCCGATGCCCGCGGCACCGCCCAAGAGCTGGGCCTCATGCAGATCCGCGAGCCCGCCGCCATGGAATGGGCCGAGGCGGAAAAACGGTCCGGCTTTGAACACAAGGATCTGCTAAATCCCAAATTGAACACGCTCGCGGGCACCTGGTATCTGCGCAAGCTGCTCCGCCGCTATCCGCAAACGGATAATCCATTGGCCTACGCTTTGGCTGATTACAATGCGGGGCGCACCCACGTCTTACGTTGGAACAAAGGAGCGGCCTCGACGAACAGTGCAGCCTTTCTTGCCGCGATGGATTACCCGGGGACGAAACAGTACATCTTGGATGTGTCCGAACGCTTCAAGCACTACCAGGCGGAATTCCCGGTGCAGCAAGCGGCGCAGCGCTAAGCATTGTTCCTCGGGCTCAGCAAATGGTTGAATGCCCGATAAGTCCGGTTATATTGCCAGTATGACGGTCACAATGCCGAAAGAGCTGGAAGACTTCGTCGCCCGCAAAGTGCGATCGGGAGATTTTCATGATGCGAATGAGGTGATCTGCGAAGCGGTCCGTCAACTGAGCGAGCAACAGCAGGATTGGGAACAGGACAGCCCTGAATTACGAGATTTCCTGCTGGCTTCGGTGAGAGGCAGCCATCAGCCGCTAAAACTTGCGGAGCTGGAGCAGTTGGAACAGCGCATCTTGGCTGAACGCCAGAAATAGCATCTGTGCAACTCCTGCAGTCTGAGTATTTCCTGACCGACTTCGAAACCCAATTCCGTTGGTACTTTCAAGCCGGCGGACCAGAACTGGCCAAACTGTATCGAGCGGCCATGCAAACTACCCTGGTAAAGCTTTGCCAGCAGCCAGAGACAGGAAGATTACGGTTTCCTCACGACAATGAATTGCAGGGTATGCGTTCCTGTCAGCTGGTAAAACCGTTCCATCGGCACTTGTTGTTTTATCGACTGGCCCCCGAAGAGGTGATTGTTGAAAGGACCATCCATGGAGCCCGTGATTTGCCAAAGCGTCTAAAAGAGCCGCCTGCAAGTGCCTCTTAATCCACCTTCATCCCGCACGCCTGCAGCAACGTCTCTTGCACGATGAGATCGTGGTCGTAGGTGAAGGCGAATTCCTTCTCCTCGCGGATCACGGCGGCCAGGTCGATGAGTTCCGCATCATAGCGGCCCGTCATCTTCGGCATCTCGACATCCTGCCAGCCTTTCTTGAAGCCACCCTGCGGCCGGTCCAATGAAAGCCGCACTTTCGGCGCTTCTAGTGGACGCACTTCCACCGTGCCTTGTTCCCCACTCACGGTGAATTGTCGACGCGCTTCGCCGCCTACTTCGATCAAGGCGCTGTGGATGATGGCCGTGGCGTGGGGGTATTCCAGCACCGCATATTGATTGTCGAAGAAACCGTCATCCACGGCTGAGGAACTGCGATTGAAGGCAGTGACTTTCCGCGGCTTGCCGAGGATGTAGATGGCCGAGTCCAATACGTGACAAGCCAGCTCAAACATCGCGCCGCCGGGATAGGGCTTGAGGGAATTGCGCGAGCCTGCGTTCAAGGCTTTGCTCATCGCGGCCTCGATGGAGAAGACACGGCCGAGCCAGCCTTCCTTCGCCGCGCGAAAACAGAGTTGCAGACCAGGATTGGAGCGCAGCATGTAACCCATCTGGATGGTGAGCTTCTGGCGACGGGCATCTTCCACGATGCGTTTGAAGTGTGAGAACTTTTCCCCGGCCGGTTTATCGAGATGGAGGTGCTTGCCCGCGGCGATGCACCGTTCAGCAGTGGGCAGCAGATCTTTCACTTCCGTCTCCACGGCCACTGCTTGCAGGCCTTTGATATTGAGCAACTGCTCCTCGGTCATCCATTTGACGCCATCATACGTCTTGTCGCGTGAGGCGGCTTCCCGCTGTTTCGCGTCCGGCTCCACCACACCCACCACTTCATAGATATCGCTCAGCTTGCGCAGGGAAGCCATTTTGCCACCGGCATGGGCATGACCGGTTCCGATTTGGCCGACCTTGATCTTGGCGGGCTTGGCCTGGGCGAATGCCGAGGAGGAAAATAATGACGCTGTGCCGAAGGCAGCAGCCGAGCCTGTGATGAAATCGCGGCGGTTCATAACGATGTAGGAAAGCTGGCGGCAGCTTAAACAAAGCGACCGCCGAAGCCCAACAAAAGAAACGGCCGCAAAGAAGCCGGATTATCAGAGCGGTTTGCGCGCGATGGTGATGGTATCAAACGCCTTCTCCACCGGAAAACCCAGCCAGCCCAAGACGCGAAAGGCACGGCGTAAACGGGCGGATTGCCACTCGGGTGCGCGACCCGGCAAAGAACGTTTCGTGTGCGGTAATTCCAACGAGCCGAAGTGCGACAGCTCAACCTTCAAGCCCGCTTCATCACAAAGCGCCTGCATGCCGTCCGGATAGATGCGCCAGCAATCGATGGGCGCCGGATGATAAGGCCAGCTCGTGGGATTGATCGAGATGACCAAGCCGCCTGGCTTGGTGATACGGGCCAGCTCCACATACCAGCGCCAGACTTTTGCGACGTGCTCGATCACGTTGCCGGAAAAGACGACGTCGTAGGTGTTATCCGGGATGGTGAAGGAATAGACATCACTCTTCGGATACGTCAGGTGCG
>JAURFH010000187.1 GCA_030834415.1 Verrucomicrobiota bacterium
ATGGTCACCACGCGGGCGGCTTGCGGACCTTCACGGAAGCGCAACTGTTCACGATACTGGCCGGAGGAATATTTCTGCGGGGCATTTCCGCATTCGGTGAAGAACAGCACGTTCGCCGCGCGGTCATACGGAGGTGGCGCATCTGCTTTCGCACTGGCATTGGCTTGGGCGCGCTTGAAGGCATCCGAGCCATCCGCGAAGAGTTTGTCCGAAGCCAGGCCATCGAGGTAGTCCAGCAAGACGTAATCGGCGGAATAATTCTCTACCTCCGTATCGCTGTCGATGAGTTCGCCGCTCCGGAAACAGGCGCGGGCATTATCCGGCTCGCCATCCATCCAGTAAAGGATACCGCGATAGTAATACGCCATCACGCGTTCGTACGGTTCGCCGATGTATTTCTTGCGGCTCTCCGAGGCGAACATGCTACGCGCTTTGCGGGCATCCTTGTCATTGGTGATGATTCCACCGATGCTCAGGATGGCGTCATCCAGCAACGCCTTGGCTTCCGGATAATCTCCGCGACGCAGAGCGACGAGTGCCGTACGGTATTGCCAGAGCACCCGGTCATTGGTTTGTCCCTGCTCGATGTGCATCTTGCCATCGACCAAAGCATCGCCGGTAAGCGGCAGACGCTTGGCTTGGGGCGTGGTGGCGCAGCCCGTAAACAGCAGCAGTGCTGCCAGCCCAGTGCTGAGAATGGCGACCTTCATGACCGAATATGAGGGAGGACGCGCTTAACGGTAAGCGGCGTCTTCCAACCCTTGCTTTTTGATCTCCGCGAAATCTTCCCAAACGATGTCACTGGTGCGGGCATCGATGAGTTGGAAGGAGTAGAGCACGTAATCGCTCACGCCCTTCGAAGTGCGGGTGGTCATGTTTTGGAGCTTGCCGGTGAGGAAGAAGTCCGCACCTTTGAACTCCACTACGTTTGGATCGCTGGAAGCGGTCACTTGGCCGGACTGCTTCAGATCCCGTTCACGCTCCAGTGCGGCCATCTGTTCGCGGGCCAGGAAGCGAACTTTGCCGGTGGCCTTGGAATTCAGTTGCGCACGGATGCGGGTGAGGAAGATGTCCTTGTTGATCGGGAAGCGCGTCTCGTTGACGACTGGATTCAAGACAACACGCGGCGTACCTTGGGCATTGGCGATCTCGGGGATGGCGATGATGCTGCGGGCCATCTTGTCCGTCACGGCGACGAGATCTTGCGATTCCACGCCGGTTCCAGCGACGAAGCCGCGCTCATCGGCCTTCATCTCAGTGACCGGGACACCGCGCGGATTTTGCACGCCAGAAGAGGCGCAGCCGGCGGTCAGGGCCACTACGGCGGCCAGCGAAAGGGTATAGTTCACGTACGACTTCATATTAAGTTCCACCATCCTAGTTTGTTTTGAGGCTTTGGCGAGCCGCAAATCTCAGCGGCCAAAGAGCCCGTTGGCACCGCTCATGGGGGTGGCGTTGCCGTAGTAATTGTTGTTGATGATCGTGACTTGGGTCGGGGCGGGAGCAGATTCTTGCTGGGTGTAGGTCACCGTGGGCGCATACCCGTAACGAGTGCTGGGTGACACATACACGGGAGCCGGGGTATAGACCGGACGCGGCCGGTTATGATCGCCAATCGCGCCGAGGACCAAGCCCGCTCCGGCACCGATGGCGATGCCTTCTGCTGTATGCCGGCCATTATTATGCCCGATAACACCGCCTGCGATACCGCCTAGCACGGCACCAGAGGTCGCGTAACTGGGGCGATAGTAGGAAGGCGCTCCATAATAGCCCCCGGAATAATATCCATGACGATACGGGGCATACCCGTAGCTGCGGTAGCTATGACCGTAAGAGGGGTAGTAAGCCGGGCCAGAAGAGTAACCGTAGTATGCCCGGTCAGACTGATTGCGATCAGCAATCGCGCCCAGTAACAGGCCAGCGCCAGCGCCGATGGCCACGCCTTCGGCGGTCTTGCGACCATTGTTATGACCGATCACCCCACCGGCGATACCGCCGAGGATGGCCCCACCGATGGAGTTCGGTCCGCCGAAAAGTTGCGCTTGCGCCGGGATTGCCGTTGCCAAGACCAAGGCCAGTAAAACGATACGTTTCATAGCTAACATATTGGACACTCGGTGAGTGCCGGATATTCATTCAACACTTATCCCACGCAAGAGTTTCGTTGCAAACTGCCTGTTAATAGCCAGTTCCAAACTGTGAACATGCATCAATCATGCCAAAATCAAATAGCAGCAAGGTGGGGTTTGTTGCCGTTTTTGAGATATTGGACCAACATGATATGTATAATTTGTGTGTTAAGCGTGAAAACTCTATATTCACCATTTTTTGGCATCTGAGTTGCTTTTTACAAAATAGCGATACTAAGGCCGTACAGGGCTAAGTTATCTATTAGCGACATTTTATCTTAGGGCCTATATCAAATCCTAGTTGGCAAATCTTTGTTTCTTGTTATAGGTTAGGAACTTCTGAATATGAAAAACAGCAGTATCAAAAAATTCATCGCCCTTCGTGACGGTCTTCTTAAAGAGAAAGCGGAGCTCACCATCCGCTTGGCGGAAATCGAGAAAGCCCTTGGCGATACCGCCGATGTGAGCGTGCCCAAAGCGGCCAGATCGGTGAAAGCTCCCAAAGCTGACAAAGAACCTCGCGCTCCCAAACGCCGCGCTCGTAACGAGATGTCCCTGAAGGAAGCGGCATTGAAAGTGGCTTCCGGCAAATCCATGACCAAGCAGGAGATCATGGATGGCATCCTGAAGCTGGGTTACAAGTTTAGCACCAAGGATCCGATGAACTCATTGAACGTGGTGCTCTACTCGGGCAAGAACTTCAAGCGCGCGGACGGCAAGTTCGTTGCGGCCAAGTAATCTTAACTTTTAACGGTTTTTATCCGCCGCGCGGCCGCCAAAATGGGGGCTTGCGCGGCGGAACTCTTTGGGCTCTATTTCTCCCATGTTTGTCGGCTTGAGCCATTGGCATCGCTAAGCGGGACCTCCCCCGTGGAGACTCGTTTTTGCCTGGCAAAGCGTGGCAAGGTCCCGTCCCGATGATTAAAAGGTCATCGGGAATTTTTTTTCATCGGACCAGCGGCCACAGTGGGCGGTTCCGGCAGACTTAGAACGAAAAATTTGTGTTAGCCAAACGTGTCATACCATGTCTGGACGTACACGACGGTCAGGTGACTCGTGGTGTGCAGTTCGGTAAAGCGGAAGCGGGCGAGCTGAAGAATGTCGGCGACCCCGTCGCGCTGGCCTTGCGCTATAACGAGCAAGGAGCGGACGAGATGGTGTTTTTCGACATCACCGCCAGTGCGCACGGTCGCGCCACGATGGTGAACGTCATCGAGCGCGTGGCTGACCAGTGCTTCATGCCACTCACGGTCGGTGGCGGTATCCGAGCGGTGGAAGATATGGGCATCATGCTCAAGGCCGGGGCGGACAAGATCAGCATCAACTCTTCTGCGCTCTCCAATCCAGATTTGATCCGCCAAGGCGCAGAGAAGTTCGGCAGTCAATGCATCGTGGTCTCCATTGATGCCAAGAAGGTCGCGCCGGACCGTTGGGAGGTCTTTTCCCATGGTGGTCGCAAGTCTACCGGTTTGGATGCTGTCGAATGGGCATCCAAAGCCGTGAGCTTGGGGGCAGGGGAGATTGTGTTGAACAGCATCGATGCCGATGGCACCAAGAAGGGTTTTGATCTGGTCATCACCAAGCGCGTAAGCCAATCCGTCGCTGTGCCGGTAGTGGCCAGTGGTGGTGCGGGCAGCTTGGAACACATGGCGGAGGTTTTGCTGGCGGGCAGTGCGGATGCTGTGCTGGCGGCGAGCATTTTCCACTACGGCACGTTTACCGTGGGCCAAGTGAAAGCGTTTTTGGCGGAACAAAAGATTCCGGTGCGTCTATGAGTGAAATCACCCAATCGCGCTGGTTTCCTATCGTCTTGCTCGTTTGCTCTAATGTCTTCATGACCATCGCATGGTATGGTCACCTGAAGCACAAGAATGTCGCGCTTTGGACGGTCATCATGGCCAGTTGGGGCATCGCGTTCTTCGAGTATTGCCTAATGGTGCCGGCGAACCGCTATGGTCACAGTCATTTTTCCGCCACGCAGCTGAAGATCATCCAGGAGGTGATCACGCTCGTGGTGTTCAGCGGTTTTGCCCTCTTTTATTTGGGGGAGAAGTTGAAGTGGAACCACATCGCCGCCTTTTTTTGCATCTTGGGCGCAGTGGCGTTCACTTTTTTGCCAGATGGCTTCCATGCCAAACGGCCGCTTGATAATCTCAACAAACTGCAACCGACGACTGAGAAATAAGATGAGTTTTTACGACAAGCTGAAGTTCAATGCGGATGGCCTCATCCCGGCCATCATCCAGGAACAATCCACGGGCCGCGTGCTCATGATGGCGTGGATGAACCGCGCCTCTTTGGAGACGACGATCGCCACGGGCAAGACGCATTTTTGGAGCCGCTCACGCCAGAAGTTCTGGATGAAAGGCGAATCCAGCGGTCACACGCAGGCAGTCAAAGACGTTGCGTTTGATTGCGATGGCGACACGTTGCTAATCCAGGTAGAGCAGATCGGGGCCGCTTGCCATGAAGGCTACCAGTCCTGCTTCTTCCGTTCGGTGAAGGAAAGCAAGTTCGAGGTGACTGAGCCGCAGTTGGAGACGCCCGAACAGATCTACGGCAAGAAGTAAACGGAGCGCGGTCCCGCATGCGGGACCGCTTCAATGTCCAAATAGACGAGGGTGTGCGAATGGTCGGTGACATTCGACAACAAATGCCCCCGAAGGGGCAAACGACAGTAGCCACGGGTGACCGCAGGGAACCCGTGGAAGAGAGTTGGAAAACCATTCGCCCCGGAGGGGCGGACGGTAATCTTTTGAGGCCCGTGCTGTCCGGCATCTTGCCGGCAGCAAGTTGCCTCCAAAATGAAACTGGTGCTAATGATGCATCAGTGCAGATTTGAAATGACGGTGCTGACGGTGACGGAACAAAAGAACAGTTATGTATTCGCCCAAGCAGACTGAGTTTTTGGAGCTGGCCAAGCAGGGGAACCTGATCCCGGTCACGCGCCGCATTCTCGCGGATTTCGAGACGCCGCTCTCGGCCTATCAGAAGATCCGTGGTGATGGTGAGTCCTTCCTGCTCGAGTCCGTGGAAGGCGGCGAGCATCTGGGGCGCTACTCCTTTGTGGGCTGCAATCCCCGCGCCATCATCAAGCAGACCGGCAACCGCATCGAGCTCATCGAGAACGGCAAGGTCATCGAGAAGTTCGCCATTCCGGTGAAGGGTAAAGAGGACAGCGAATGCGAGCAATGCGTGCGTGATGGCCTGGAGGTCATCGAACGCGTGTTGAAGCGTTACAAGGTAGTGCCGCTGCCCGGTCTCCCGATCTTTAGCGGTGGGGCGGTGGGGTTTCTGGGTTACGAGTTCATCCATGATGTGGAGCTGGTGGTTCCGCGTCCGCCGAAGGATGATCTCGGCACGCCCACGATGTATTTCCTCATCGCGGACGAGTTACTCATCTTTGATCGCGTCGCGCAGACCATCACCATCGTAGTGAACGCTTTCTTGGAAGATCCTGCAAAGGCGGATGAAGTTTACGAGGAGGCAGTGGATGAGATTGATCGCATCCTCGCGTTGCTTTCTGAGCCGATGAATAACACGCCGGTGACGCTCAGTTCGCAGTCGCATGACCTGCCGTTCGAGTCGAACGTGCCCAAGGAGCAGTTCATGGCGAACGTGCTCAAGGCCAAGGAATACATCACCAGCGGTGATATCATCCAGGTAGTCGGTTCACAGCGTTTTTCTGCGCAGGTTACGGCCAGCCCGCTCTCCATCTATCGCGCGGCGCGCACCATCAACCCCTCGCCCTATATGTTCCTGCTGGAGTTGGACGGCTTTTCGCTCGTCGGTGCTTCTCCCGAAATCCACGTGCGTTGTGAGAAGGGCAAGGTTGAGATCCGTCCCATCGCCGGCACGCGCGCCCGTGGCAAGAACGTGGAAGAAGATGTGGCCAACGAGAAGGACCTGTTGGCCGATCCTAAAGAACGTGCCGAGCACGTGATGCTAGTGGACCTCGCACGCAATGACCTCGGTCGCGTCTGTGACTATGGCTCCGTGCAGGTGAAGGACCTGATGATCATCGAGCGTTACAGCCACGTGATGCACATCGTGTCCGAGGTGGAAGGTGATCTCTCCAAAGACAAGACGCCTTACGACCTGATGCGCGCCACGTTCCCGGCGGGCACTTTGTCAGGCGCACCGAAGATCCGCGCTATGCAGATCATCTCGGAGTTGGAAGGGGTGCAACGCGGGCCTTACGGTGGTTGCGTGGGCTATTTCTCTTTCAATGGGAATCTCGATTGCTGCATCACCATCCGCACCGCATTGATCAAAGATGGTAAAGCCTACGTGCAAGCCGGTGGCGGCTGGGTTCACGACTCCACGCCCGAGGGCGAATATCAGGAGACCGTGAACAAATCCAAAGCGATGATCAAAGCCATCGCGCTGGCGGAAAATTTCGAGAAGCAGAAGTAAGAGAGGAGCGCCGAGCTCCAGCTCGGCGAGTTTCCCATTTTTACGGACATATGCCGAGCTGGAGCTCTGCGCTCCGGCTACACAATCTCTACCGGACATTTCGGGATTGCATCCAGAAACGCTTGACCATAGCGCTTGGTCAGCACGCGATTATCGAGGATCACCACGATGCCCTTGTCTGACTTCGTGCGGATGAGACGGCCGACGCCTTGGCGGAATTTTAGGATGGCTTCCGGCAATGAAAAATCACTGAACGCATTGCCGCCGCTGGCCTCGATGTCCTCAATGCGTGCTTCAATAAGCGGATGATCCGGCACGGCAAAGGGCAGGCGGGTGATGATGACGTTGGAGAGGGCTTCACCCGGCACATCCACACCTTGCCAGAAGCTGTCGGTGCCGAAGAGCACAGAGTTCACGTCTTCCTTAAATTTCTCCAGCATGGTAGAGCGCGGTGTACCAGTGCCCTGCACGTGGCATTCGATGCCCATGCGATCAAAGAACGATTGCATCTGCTCGCTCACTTCCATCATGAGTTTGTAACTGGTGAAAAGGACGAACGCCTTGCCATGCGTCTCCTTGATGTAGTGCTTGATCTGCTTCACCAACTCATCGCGATAACTGGGCTCGCGCGGGTCCGGCATCTTGCCCGCCACATAGACGCGCATCTGCTCTGCGTAATCGAACGGGGAGCCCACTTGCAACAAGGTCGCTGACTCTGCTCCCACACGCCCGGCGAAATAGTTGAGGCCGTTATCACGCGGGTTCACCTTTTTGACCGGTTCGCGTTTTGACGATGGCTCTTCCTTGGCAGTGGGTAAGGGCTGCGGCTTTTCCTTCACCGCCAGCGTGGCGCTGGTCATGATGATGGATGTGTCTGCGAATAATCTGCGCCGAAGAAACTCCGCGACATTCACCGGCGCAGCGTGCATCGAGAGATTCCGCTGGGTCTTCCCGCCGCGTTCCACCCAATAGACGTAATGCTCCTCCATCTGCCCGATGAAGGTCGCGATGGCAGCCTTCACCTCGGAGAGGCGTCGGCTGCACTCCATCAACTCTTGTCCGGTGTCTTTGTCGTCGCTGAGCTTGATCAGTTCACTGAGGGCCTCGCGCACACGCTGGATGGGCAGGCTCATCGTGTCTTCCACCAGATCGGGCCTACGAATACGCAGCTCAGACCAGGTGCGTCGGTTGTTGCTGCTACCGCTGCGCTCATTGGGCGTCTGGTTCTGCGACAGTTCCTCGCAACTGGCCTCCAGCGCGTTGAAGAACTTGTCGCTCTCGGAAAGCACGTCCGCCACCATCTTCACGGCATTGCCTTTGCGCAGGACGGAGAGCAGGCCTTTTTCCGTGCGCGGATTCCAGAGCTTTTGCAGCGCATAGCGGATCTGGCCGCTGGAGACACT
>JAURFH010000188.1 GCA_030834415.1 Verrucomicrobiota bacterium
GTGTGTGTCGTGTCACCCACACCCAAATCACCTGCTGCTGAGGTGAAGAAGCTCGAGGAGTTTTGGAAAGCGCTCGGCGGGAAGCCGATGCGGGTGAAGCCAGATCTGCATGATGAACTGGTGAGCCGTTCCAGTCATCTGCCGCATGTGGTCGCGGCGGAGCTGGCGAATTATGTGCTCAGCCCGGCGTTGCCGAAATCACAGCCGCAATTGTGCGCGACCGGTTTTCGTGACATGACGCGTATCGCCTCGGGCTCGCCGGAGATGTGGCGGGATATCTCTCTGGCGAATCGCGAGCATCTCTCCCGCGTGTTGGGCGTGTTCATCGAGGATCTGCAGGAATTCCAGCTCGCTCTTGAGAACGGTGACGCCAAGGCGGTCGAAGAGTTTTTCGTGAAGGCCAAGCAGCGCCGTGATGACTGGTGCGCACAATCTGTTTCTCCCTCACCAGAGTAAGCTTCTTTAAGGTATCTTGTGTCGCTTCCGGATCTAATCGAAATCGTTCCTTTGCAAGCCCCGGTAAAAACCGAAGTCACGGTGCCGGGGTCCAAGAGCATCACGAATCGTGCCTTGGTGCTGGCAGCTTTGGCGAAGGGAACCGTGATGCTGGAAGGTGCCTTGTGGAGTGAGGACACACAGGTGATGGTGGAGTGCCTCCACACGTTGGGCTTCAAGGTGGAGGTGCAGACGGACCTGAATGAATTCTGCAATCGCACTATCATAGTTGAGGGGCAGGGTGGAGTGATTCCCAAAGGCGGCACGGCGGAGCAGCCGTTGGAACTGTTCGTGGGTAATGCGGGGACAGCCGCACGTTTTTTGGCCGCGATGGTTTGTCTTGGCGAAGGGGTGTATCGCTTGAGCGGTGTGCCGCGGATGCATGAACGCCCGCAGGCGTCCTTGTTCGAGGCATTGCGTCAGTTGGGTTACCGCATTGATTCGGGCAGTAATAAACTGCCTGCGGTCATCCATGGCGCTGGGCCCAAAGCGGGAAGTTGTTCGGTCAGTGTGGATGAGAGTTCGCAGTTTGCCTCGGCGCTTATCCTGAGCGGCGAGATCGGGCAATGGCAGGTGGGTATCAAAGGTGCCAATGCGGATGAATTGCCCTATGTGGAGATGACCCGGCAACTCGTAAAGGCGTTTCCAATAAACGGCGGGACTTTCCATATCGAGCCAGACGCTTCCAGCGGGAGTTATTTTTGGGCTGCGGGGCTGCATTATGGCGAGCAAAGAATAGAACGATCCGACCTGCCAACGCAGACTGAAAGGTGCGCTGTTTTTGAAACCTCAGTTAAAAACTGGCCGAAATCTGGCTGGCAGATTGACGCTGACTTTCCTATGCGAGCTGGTGATTTGCTTCACGAATCGCGGGAGCACTCCACTGGAATCGTTGAACATTTATCTCGAAAAACAGATTTAGGCGACAGCATCATGACGGCCATAGTTTTGGCCCCGTTCATTAAGAACGTAACCGCTTATACTGAATTAGGACGTTTGCGGCTGCAGGAATGCGAACGTGTTGAGGCTCTGAGGATCGAATTGACGAAATGTGGGGCTAGCATAGTTGAAAAAGGGGATGCGCTATTCGTGACTCCTACGTCACTTCACGGTGCCGAGATCGAGACTTACAATGATCATCGCATGGCGATGTGCTTTGCGGTGGTCGCCTTGCGCGTGCCGGGCATCAAGCTGCGGAATCCTTCTTGCGTGAAGAAGACCTTCCCGAATTTCTTCCAGAAGCTGGCGAAAGATCTTGGGGTGAAGATTCTGGATGCCAAGGGCAACCAGCTCAGCCACGAGGACTTGTTTGCGGCTTAGCAAAAAGAAACCCCGGCTTGAGCCGGGGTTTGCTTCGTAGATTTATTCATTCCGCGAGATCGCGTTACACCTTCCCGCCATAGCTACCGTGGTCATCGGCATCTAACAGGTCGAACCAGGTGTGGATGTCCTCGCGTTTAGGCGCGGCTTGGGCGTGCAGGTCGTTGAAGTATTGGCGGCCATCGATGTCGGATGGCGTGCGGTTTTCCTGCCACGTGGACCAGGCGATGATAGCGGGCTGCGACGGCTTGGTGGTGCTATGCGTCGTGATCCATTCCAGAATCTCGCCGTCACCCTTGCCGGTGGCCAGTTCCGTCTTCAAGGCTTCGTGGTCGATGCCAGCGAACTCGAAGAAGCGCTGATCCAGCGGGCAATTGTAATGATACTCACCAGTCTTGCCGACAAGGGCCGCGCGGCCTTTGTCCAGCAAACGGGGGAGGATAACGTAGCCACCGAGCCGCACGCGCGGGCTGCGCGGCGGACGTTGTGTAAGGTCGATATTGCTCATGCGGCCCGCAGTATAGCTCAGATCACGATCGGCGCCACTGACATGAAGGCTGGCAGGTAATCGTGCTTGCGGCCCCGGGTGTTGGGCGCTTTTTCCTTCGCCGCCTTGGGCTGCTGGGATTGCTGCTTCTCCGGGCGAGGGCCGGGCTTCTTGGCGGTCTCGATGATGCCGTTGGCAAACTCGATGACGTGGCCTTGATGAATGAGCCAGTGCAAGTCCTGCGTGATGGCTTTCTGTTCCGGCGTGAGCTCGGGCTCAGTCGGGGCTGCCGGTTTCACCGGTTTGGCTTCTTCGCCTTCTGCCGGTGCAGCCGCGGCTTCCACTGCGGGAGCTGGTGCCGGGGCTTCTGCCACCGGGGCTGCCGGGGCGGGAGCCAATGCATCATATACCTTGCGGCGCGTGCACTTGGGCGTCTTGTCGATGAACTCGATGATGCTCTTGATGCTGTCCGAGACCGGCGTCAACGCCAGATCTAGATAGTGCGGACGGGCGACAGCCACGTGGGTGACCGTCTTGTCCACCTTGAAGAACTGCAGGCCGAGTCCGGCGAACTGCTGGCTCAGGTTCGTGACGAGCTTGAGCGGGAACTTCAGTTGCTCTTCCAGATTGCGACGGAACAGCGCGCGCATCGGTCCCATGGGGATGTTCTGTGCGGCAGTGCCGATGATGGTATGGGAGTCCACCGAACGCACGATGTTCGCCAGATGCGTCTCGCGGAAATGCTTTTCCACGGCTTCTTTATTGGCCAGCTTCACGGGCTCCGGAACGTTCAACGGGATGAACTCCGTTTTCCAGCTCTGGTCATCCAGCCACTTCTTCACGATCTCCTCGTCCTTCACGATGCGCACCCGGGCCTTGAAGGCTTCGAAGGGCATGCGAGGGAAGCGGGCCTGATGCAACTGGCGCAGCTTGTTCTGGTAGTCGTGGTAATTGGGCGGGCCGAGGATCTCGCCGCTCATGCCGCACTGGGCTACGAAGGTATAAACCCCTTTCGGCTTGTCGGTCTCGGTCTTCTCGGTCTGGTAAAAGGTATCGAAATGCTTGCTCAGGATATGGTTAATCGCATCCTGCTCGCTGAGCCAGAGCGTGTCATCCAACTGGCAGACAAAGAGTGCCTGCGCGGGCGTACCATCCGATTTCTTCTGCGATTCAAAGCGCACGACGTAACGTTCCGGGCGCTTGATGATGAGGAAGCCGATGTCGAACAACGGATAGGCGCGACCGGTCAGCTTGATTTGACGGGACAGAGCCTCGACACCCTTTTCTTCCGGCAGAATGGAGACATTCAGCGGGGGCAGGGGGGGCAAAGGCTCGCGACGTTCATCGCGCTGGCCACCGAAGCGGCCACCCCGGTCATCACGGCGCGGACCGCCCCGGCGATCGCCACGATCACTCCGAGGACCGCCGAAACCGCCGCCACCCGGACCACCGGGACGGGGACCACGACCAGGACCGCCGGGTCCGCGACCTTGACCATCGCGACGAGGGCCACCAGGGCCACGGCCGGAAGGGCCATCACGACGGGGGCCACGACGACCGCCACCATGTTCTTCATCACCGCGCACATGGGCATAGCGATTCGTATTGGCGGACTCTTTGGCCCAAGCGGGCAAAAGTTGCTGTTCGAGCTGTTCGAGGTTGAACTCGGATTCCAACGGATTACTCATGTTAAAAACGTGAACGCCCGGCGGAGTGTGCCGCACTGGGCGAAAAAACAGGGTGAGCATGGGCTCTTGAGAAACGGAAAGCAAGAGCGGGTTGGCGAAAGAAAAAGGGGGGCTTTTTTGAAGCTTATGCCGTGGAGCAAGTAACGTAACTTGACTTGCGTCAAGCGAGCGCTCTCAGACGGACAAAAAAGAAAGCTCCAAGACAAGCCTTGGAGCTTTGCTAAAGCTTGAACTGATCTTTGCTTACTTCACGGTCACCCCGGCGGTCTGCATTTCCTTGAGGGCGCGATCTTCATCGCCGGCAGTCATGTTTACCGCGCGGCAACCTTCCTTGATGACGTAGGTTTTGTAGCCGGCTTTGGCGCAATCCAAGGCGGTGTACTTCACGGTGTAATCGGTGGCGAGGCCGACGATGTAAACTTCCTCGACTTTATTTTTCTTCAACCAGTCTTCGAGACCGGTGGCGCGGCACTGGTCGTTGTCGAAGAGGGCGCTGTAGCTGTCCACATTCGGGTCGATGCCCTTTTCGAAGACCTTGGCAAATTTGTTCGTGGTCAGTCCTTTGGCGAATTCCGCACCCGGGGTGCCTTGCACGCAATGGTCAGGCCAGACGCGCTGGCTACCGGATTCTACGTCCACGCGATCGCCCACGGAACTGCCGGGATGGCGGGAGGCAAAGCTGATGTGGCCTTTAGGATGCCAATCCTTGGTGGCGACCACGAGTTCGTAATCGGGCAGTAACTTGTTGATGACGGGGACGACTTCATCGCCTTTCGGCACGGCGAGGGCGCCGCCGGGTACGAAATCATTCTGCACATCCACCACCACCAAGGCCTTGATTTTGTTCTTTTTGAAGAAGCCTAACATAAGCTTTGTCTCTTGCTGGCGGTGAGAGTTCCATAATTTGACAGAAGAATCAACAGCGCGAAATGGCCGGGTTGGCAGGCCTGAATGGCTTAGTGAAAATCATCAGCTCGCGCAAAGAACTCAGCCAAATCTCGCGAATCCTTTTTGTCATGGCAGCGGATGCAGTAGGCCATACGCTGTTTGACTGCGGCTGAGAGAATGACTCTAGGCTTAGGCGCCTGGAAGTTTTCCAGTTGTTTCCACTGCCTAGCGATCTGGTTTTCCTCCGCCTTTATTAGTTGGTTGAAATTCTCTTTGCGTTGGGCCATGTCGTCGTAATGGCGCAGTTCCATTTGGTGCAGATAACGGTGAACTCCATCCATGTAGGTGTCTTGAGGGGGAGCTGGCTGCTTGAGTAAGACTGGTTCGTGAGCCAGATCAGGTTGTTCGACTGCAACAGCCGGTTCCACTTCTGCGGGAGTGATTGGCCGGGATGAAGACGCTGGCACCGGGATCTCATCGCGTTGACGGATGGCCTCATCCAGCTGAGCCCGTCGTTGGGCAAGGTCCACTTCCGAAATGGCCTTGGGCTGATACAACAGGCAGAGCAGCAGGAGAAGAAGCAAGGCTGCCAGAGCGGCTGAGATTCGGCGTCTGGAATTTGCTGGCGACTCCATGACTTATTTGGTCTGCGGATTTACCAAGGGGGCCAGCCCCATGTGTTTGGCGTCAAACAGCAGCACAGGCTGCGGGTTGCGGGCTTTTTCCATGGCAGCTTCGGCTTGCAGCATGGCCGCCTCCGCTTTCATGCGCTCGGTCTCCAGGGTTTGGAGGCGCAGGTTTTCCTCGAAGGCCGCCTTTTTGCGATCGGCATCGATGCGGCTTTGAACGATGCGGGCGGCTTGAAGTGCTTCCTGATATCTCTTTTCGGCGGCGGCCTTGGCTTCACGGGCCTTTTGGGCGGCGTATTCCGCCTGACTCTTCTTCTCATCCAGTGCCGCCTGCTGCGCCTCCAGTTCGGCGGGATTCAAAGTCAGGTGGGCGAGAACTCCAGGATGAAGTTCTGTGTATTCAAAGGTGCGGGCGGCTGCCCCGGCGGAGCGGAACATCAGCCGGTCGCCGATGGAACCTCGATACTCGGCGGCGGTCATCAACGTGTGCCCGTCTGCGGCCGGCAATTGCGCAAAGCTGATGATCTTGCGCTCCAGCTTTCCGCTGGTGACATGGCGGATGGATGGAGCGGTCACTTGCGCTTGATAGTGGGCGGATTCAGCCGCCGTCCAACGCACGAGCTTGGGCTCAGCAGCAATAGTAGGTTCGGGTTCCGCGAGCGATGCAGGGGGTGGGGATGCCGGCTCCGGAGACGTTACGATTTGGTTGGTGGCGGTCAGTTCCGCCAGCCGGGCTTGCAGCTTCAAGTTCGTCTCGCGACTTATGGCCAAGGTCTCATCCGCCAGCCGCAAAGCCTCCTGCGTCTGGTGCATTTGCTCGGCGTGAGCTTTCATCCGGTTTTCCTGCCAGAACATCGCCAAACCGGCTCCCAGCAAGGCAGCCAAGGCAAAACCGATGAATAACGATAGTCTCCGTGGGGTTGTCAGTGTCGTTTCCATTTGCGTGCTGTCAGATAATTTGGACAGCCAGTGAAAGGAAGGCTCACGTTTTTAACGCTGATTTTGGATGGGGATTCCGTAAACCGTTCTTCTGCAATGGCTTCAGGGCAGCAATATTTTCAACCGGTCATGAAAGTTCCTTGGTCCATACGGGTAGAGACTGGGCCGTATCAGACATCAAATCAGTGCTTAAATTCCCCCATAGAGAAAGCGATGGGTTCGCGAGTCGATCTCGCACGTCATGCGCCACTCCAGCCACCACTTTCGCCATCCCGTAACGTTTTCGAGCTTTCCAGCGAACTCCGCGGTCACTTCAGCGGTGAATTTTTCTCGCGCAGCTGCTTTTTCCTCTTCGGTATAGACCCGAAAGATGCCACCAACGATGCCGGAGGTCCCTCGGGACTTCGCACTATCTGAGGCGTGTTGGAGGGAGTGGTTTGTGGTTTGCATATCGCGAAAACTACGTTATCTCAGTGCTGACCTTGGCATAGAATGTTTGGTCTGTCAGGTCGGAATACCGAAAACTTTGAACGACTTCTCGTCCAGCAAACAAGCGCGCCCGCTTAGGTTAAGGCTGGCGACATGGTTGTTCCCTCCGGCGGGCCTTGTGCTCCTGTGGTGTGAACCAGTTTCCTTCTTTCGCAAGCTTTTCGGCTCCCTCGGTATCGCCCTCTACTCCGTAGTCTATCTGGCCCTCATCCTGACTTTGCTGGCCAAGCTGAATGTCCTGCATGTGGAATGGCAGGGCGGCTTCCCACCGAAGCTTACGCGTAAGGTGACCTTGCCGGACTACGATGCCGTGGAGCGGAATCGCGCAGCGCAGGCAAACGCATCGCCGATCGATCTGGAGACCCGCGCGGGCTCCACCTACTGGACCGGTTTTCGCGGGCCTAAGCGAGACGGGCATTACACCGAGCAACCCGTCCTGACGGATTGGCCGGCGGGTGGCCCCAAGGTGCTCTGGCGTCAACCGATCGGCGGTGGCTACGCCTCGTTTTCCATCGCGAATGGCATCGCCTACACCATCGAGCAACGGCGCGAACAGGAAGTCATCGCGGCGTATGACATACAGACCGGGCGCGAAGTATGGGCGCACAGTTACGCGGCGAAGTTTGACGAGAGCATGGGCGGCGAGGGCCCACGCGCCACCCCTACCTGGCACGAGGGCAAGGTCTACTCGCTCGGCGGCATGGGCGACTTCTTTTGCCTCGATGCGCTCACTGGCAAGGTGCTCTGGGAGCGCAATATTTTCCATGACGCCAAATCTTCCGTGCTGATGTTCGGCACGGCGTATTCGCCGCTCATCGTGGATGACAAAGTCATCCTGTTGCCTGGGGGCGAGAATGGCTGGTCCATCGTGGCGTATCACAAGGACACCGGCGATGTCATCTGGCATGCGCAGGATGACAAGACCGCCTACACCTCACCGGTGATGGTGGAGTTCGGTGGCCAGCGCCAGATGATCGTGATCTCCGCCACGCGCGTGAA
>JAURFH010000018.1 GCA_030834415.1 Verrucomicrobiota bacterium
AAGATGGACCCGGAAGTGATGCTACCTTGGTTGACGATATTTGAGTAAGGGATAGTACGATCCAGACCCAGATTCATCAGGATGGGCACTGTCAGTGCACCCTCATTGATCAGGCACCGCAGGTTTGGCGCATCTGCCACGGTGAAGTCAGGGTTTTCGCTGCTCAAAGCCATCACCCCGTTGGTCGGTATATGGAGGCAGTTGCCACCGAGCAGCAGAGAGCCGCCAAAGACCAGATTATCACCCACCACTACGGTTTCCGATTGAACCTGGAAATCACGCAACTGAACCGGTGTATTGGTCAC
Source organism: Verrucomicrobiota bacterium (assembly GCA_030834415.1). GTDB lineage: Bacteria > Verrucomicrobiota > Verrucomicrobiia > Limisphaerales > JAEYXS01 > JAEYXS01. Next base: position 306 of record JAURFH010000018.1, read on the forward strand.
CAGCGTATTGTCCAGCACCATGATCTGGTAAGCATGTTCCACTACTCCAGTGAAACCGGGGAAGAAAGCAGAGTTGGTGACGCGCTGATCAACCTGATAGACACCGGTCCAAACCGCTACCTGACCATTCAAACGGGTGATGTTGTCCGGAAAATTGTTGGAGAACACCAAGTTGGCCGTTCCGGGCACCTGCAACTTGACATTCGGCGCAGCCAAAGTTGCACCGGTCAGGTTGATTCCATTTGTGATGGTGAGGGAGATGGCGTTATAGGCAGACAGTTTGGAATAGGAGATGTCCGCGGTGTTCGCTGTAATGGTCACTCTTCCGGGGGAGTTGGTCACATCCGAAGCAATTGGATCAACGCCCAGATTGCCTCCAAAATCACGTGGGCTGATCACAAAACCCCAAGCCGAGTACTCGTGATCCACTTGATTGGTGACGAAGCGTTCGTTGAAATTCCCCGATCCCGGGTAAATGATGTTTGTAAAGGTTGTGGCCGGAGTAGAGAAGAACGGGCTGACCAACGGGAAATCACTCCGGATCAAAGAGTAGCTCAATGGACGGAAATACCCCGGGCGGGTATCATTCGCCTGGAGATTGAGCGTGGCACTGGGACCACCCGAATTGATGCGAGCCCGGAACATGCTTTCATCAAACAAGGCGAGATAGCGCTGAAAAGTTTGCCCAGTAAGCGCATCGACATCCGTAGTCGAAAACTGGACGACAATATCGTTCACAAAAAAGCCGGCGCTATTGGTGCTGAAAGGGAAATCGACTTCGATCCCCGGACTAAACTCATTCGTCCGCACAAACACCAGTTGCATTGTGTTTCTGATGGTCGTGTTATTGACAAAGTTGTAGTTATTAGTAGAGGCAAAGAACAGGTAACCGTTCGTGCTAAAGCCGTTGGTCGGATAAAAGAAACTTCCTTGGAACGGATTCACATTAACATTTTGATCGAAGGTGAAACCAGCCGGAGTATTCCGCTGATTAACTTGATGAAACGGTGAGCGTCCGCCCGAAGCGAGCCCTGACAAACTGATGTTACCTCCATTGGTCGAACCCCAATAATCATCACGGATATTATCTGGATTGATGTAAAAGAAATTATTGTTTCGGCGTATCGAGACGGTCCCTTCGGTCAAGTTGCCAAACAGGCTGCCGTCAGCCACGCCAACCCGACCACCCAGCAAATCGACCGTATCAGCATTGATCTGGATCAAACCTGTGCGGGGAATCGCCAAGAGTGAGTTGTTGCGGTTTTCCACACTGGTTGCATCGATCAGCAGCCGCCGGGTGCTCAGGATGCTCTGCTCATTCACAAAACTGGTCAGAGGCTGCCGCAAATATTGATCGGGGATGAACTTGTTGAATTCGATGCCCGGACTGGACTGAATCAGCCCCCGATTGATGAAGTTTTCCAAGTTGGTGAAATCAAAGAGCGTCTCGTTGTCGATACTGTTGAACAGCGTCAGATTACCGACGTTTTCCACCGTCGTGGCGTTGATCGGTGGCGGATTAGACACGGATCCTGAAATCAGGTAGTACGGCTGCTGCGCGACCGCGGGAGATGCGGCAAGGCCCAAGAGCAGCAGCAGTGATAGATAAAACTGTTTCATACGACGCACATTAAATATTGCCAGTGTCGGTTTCATCACGGTCCGTTCAAGAGTTGGCTCTCCAATCCATCAAGGCCAGTGCCGACCGGATATACAACAGGGGCAGCCCCAGACCCGTCATAACTGCCCCAGTTAAAATGTCTGAAATAGATGTTGAAGGCGTCCAAGAGAAACGGGGTCTGATGAGAAACAGACGGACCGACATTGTTGTAACTGATGGTGACAGGACCGCGGATGACACCTGGACCACCCAACTGCGAGGTGCCATTGATGCCGTCGTTATTGACCCAATTACTGGTGTCTACCCGGCGGAACAAAACCGGGAAACGTGCACCGGTTACGTCGGTGGTAAAGCCCAAATCCTCCGCCTCGAAGAGGAAGTCCGGCGTCGTGACTGAACGCACCTCAATCTGATTGTAATTGGTGCCACTCACGGTGTAGCCCGAGGTGGTATAGAGATTGGTGATCCCATCCAATCCAAGCGTGAGGATGTTCGTTCCGTTAGTGACACTCAAACTGGTCACAAAATAGTTCGTAACGGGGGAAATCACCCGGGCCAGCACAGAGTCATAGGGCAGCCGCTTGAAGCTAAGACGGTCAGTGCCACGTCGCACATGTGGCCCCATGTTGGTAGAATTCAACAATTGGATGGCCTGCGCACGATAGTTCACGGAGAGAACATCCCGCACCAATTCCTGCCGGATGCCGATCGAGGAAATCACTATGTTGGTCGGGTTCTGCACCAGAATCGGTTCGGCAAGCATTACGGAGTTTGTACGGTAGCGGATTTGCTGGATGATGTTGCTCAAGTTAACACCACCTGAGGTGAAGCCTGCAGAGACCAAGGTGTTTGTGATGGCCAAGGGTGACTCATACATCGTCGAGAGGATATTGTAGCCAACCAAGTTTGTCGGCACGATGTAGAAGGTGCCGTTGGGATATGCGGCGAAGGAGGTGGACACCGTTATGTTGGTGGAAACGTTTGTCGTTCCGCTTGCAGGCTCGTAAGGAGTACCACCGCTATTTAATCCGACGCTGAGAGTCCGATCCGTGATGAAACCATTGGCATACAATTGATTGGTGACCACGTTTCCGAAAGTGTAGGTGAAGCCAGCAATCACGTTGGTGACGTAGTTAGTTCCCACCACCACGCGACCAAAAACGAAGGCCGAATCAGTGTAATAATTGGTCAGGTAAGTAAAATAGGTCTCTTGAACTGTGTTGGTCAGATAAATATTGGTGCTCGTGATCAGGATTCCAGGATAGCGGGCCAGGACCGCTGCGCCGTTATTTGTCGACGTGAATTGAATCATTTCATAGAGATCATTGGTCCCCTCCACCAAAACCCTCGCGTTAGCGGCTGTGTTGGTGAAAAACGCGGTGGTATTGATATTGGTCACGAAAATGGTCCGCTGCTGATTCGTAACCAAATTGATCTGCTCCAAAATGTCGTAAGCAAAATTTCCGTTCGTGATGATGTAGAAGATTCCGGCAACCTCATTCGTAACAAAGTCCGTCTGACTTATCACATTGGTGACCAATCCCAACAGATTGGAAGTGACATTAATCGTTTGGATGCTGGCGTTTGCCTGATTGGTCACAAAATTAGTAACCACATTACCGTAAACGTAGGAGTAAACATTCGTTACAGTAGGAGTGATGACAATATTACCCCCGACTACGTTGGTCAGATTGACTAGGCCAACATTTGTGGTGATCGCCGCGAATTGAATACCAGGGAACGCCGTCTGCATCTGAGTGGGAGACAAAATGGTGTTCGTGGACTGTCGGGTCAGCAATCCCAAGTCACCAGTACCCAAGACGAACTGTTGGCTGTTGGTGACCGCTATCAAGGTATCCGTCAACAAACGCTCAGCTGCGATATTGTTCGTTCCGTAAAGATACCGCAACCCACCGACATCCTCGCGCGTGAGACCAATGAAATAGTTGCCGATATTCGGCGCACCAAAAGAGACAGAGGTATTGATAAAGGCAACCGGATCCAAAGGCCGCTCTACTGCTTCCGCATTACCGTTGAAACGGAATGGCTCCTGGATGTCATAGGTATACAGCGTGCCATTCACGAAAGAGCTTGGCTGGTGAAAGACAGGGTCATAATTCCGCTGGATGACAAGATAATTGGTGTAAGTGATGCCGCCAACGGTGGTCACATTGCGGTCACGAAGAGTGTAGATGTAGCGTTCGGCCTCCGTAAGCCCTACTTCCTCCGTGATTGCCCGCAGGGTAGTTGATTTCAGGTCTATCAAACCCAAAGCTTGAGCTTGAAAGTTAACCCGGGTGGTGCGGAGCGGAAACTCATTCAAGTTCGAGCTCATCAACGAGAAGTTGGTGAGTTTGTTGAAGGTCAACAACGCTTTCTCCACTTCAGACACACCGGTGTTACCGAAATACTCGATGAAGGAGTCATCAAAAGCCACGTAAAGGACCGGCACGTTCCAGCGATAGCCCTCACCACGGTTCATCACACCGCCAATGTCATCAGCCAAATTGTAACCGATGGCGGTGGTCTGCCAGTTTAGCGTGGGGTTGTTATTAAGCGGCCCCAGCAACGAGAAGGCACGGGCCTGATCCTGAATCACCAGAAAACTGGCCAAGGCCACCAAATACAGCGTAAAGCGTTTCAACATAACTACCTTTAACGGACCAAGACGATGCGATAGAAGCCGGTGCCTGCAGATTGCTCCACAAACACGCTGTCTTCACCAGATACCGCCATGCGTTGTGCTCCCACGTTTGTCCACGTACTAAAATCTGAAGAAAATTGCATCTGGTAGACCTTGCCGGCTACGGTATTCCACTTGAAATACAGCGCGCCTTGAACCGTTTGCACTTCGGTCTTCAATGAGCTCCCGGCATCTCGCGGATCGGTTCCTGCCAAAAATTCCTGATAATTGCTCATACCATCTCCATCACTGTCAGCATTGGGCGCACCCCATTTCGAGGAATTTGCTCCCCAATATGTAATCTGCCACTCATCAGGGATGCCGTCCGTATTACTATCCACACCCCATGTCTGGCCGTTGGCTGCAGCAGAGAGAGAAGAGAGCCGACCGTCGGTGAGGCGGTAGGAGATACGGCAGGTGTAAACAGTGCCAGGTTGCAAGCCGGTAATGGTCGTTTGCGTCGTAGCACCACTGACTTGCACGGCCGAGCCAAAGCCATCGATATGCACGAAGAAGGCATCCACACCCAAGCCAACCAAACTGGCCCAGCTTACCGTGATCGAGGTGCTGTCGCGCCCGGAGACAACCGGCGTAGGCGCCACCGGCAGAGGCTGATTGGAGTCAAAGCGCTGGGCACTCAAATTGCCGATTTTATCACCGCCTACAAAGGTGGTCCACACAACCAAAGCCTGACCTGACCGGTTCATCGCCAGCGCCGGCTGGTTCTGAATGCTCAACATGCTGGTGTTGACCATGAACTCGGCTTCTTCACCTGCACCCGAAAGTCCGACAAAGCGGCCATAAACATCATCCCAGTAGCTGGTCGTGGTGATTCCGGTCCAGACAACAAACAACTGGTTTCCAGAGGCGACAGCCTTGGGGAAGTATTGCTTGCCCGCGGTACCCACATTGACGCGAAAAGCAGCACCGAGCGCTTGGCCAGCAGCATCATAACTGCGAGAGTAGATATCCCAATCTTCACCCGTCACTTGCTGATTCCAAACCAAGCTGAACCCGCCGTCTTCCCGAGAGCAGAGGTCTGGCGAGGAGGCAACCACCCCACCAGCATCTACCTGGAATTCATTACCAGTGGCTGCGCCTTGAACATCATAACGACGAGCCAAAATCTCGATTTTGCTGATCACTTTCTGCACCCACTGACCACCATCAACGGGTGTCAGGTTAGGGTTGGTGATTACTTGAGAGGGTTTCTCAGAGACAAAGGCCACAACGAAGCCGCCATCAGATAGCCCTATGACCGAAGCATTGCGTTGATTGTTTTGGGTGTATTGATTGACTTGAAACTCGCCCCCCATCTTGACTCCATTTGCCGCATAACGCTGGCCATAAACCCCTTGGTGACTGCCGTCTTGACCGTAGCTCGACCAGACCACCACTACGCTTCCATCAGCGAGAACGGCCACATCCGGATCTATCTGCAGCAGGGAAGTATAGGTGTTCACCCGTTTCTCATCGGTAGCAAAGGTGCCATCCGCAGCGACAAAACGGATGAAAATATCTTTATCAACTTCACTGCCTCCCTGCCAAACCACCACTGCGCCATCGTTGCTGAGCATGGCGACCTTGGGATTCTCTTGATTTCCCACCTCAGTGGTGTTGACGCGAAAACTGCCAAAACTGCCGGAAAATGACTGGTTCAGCATCTGCATACCGATGCCCAACCCATCCGCATCCATCTGGTTATCATGCCACACCAGCGCTCCCTTGGTGGCGCCCAAAGCCAACGAAGACGCTTCCTGTGCGCCCTGCTTTGCACCAATCACGGCATACTCAGTGCCCAACTTAGTAAAGTTGGCAGCGCCAACCCAAGCAACTTGGGTAAGCAGCAGCAAAGACGTCCACCAGCATATGCCGGATTTCCCACCGGCAATCTTCGCCCGGTCCGAGGCTGCACCATCCAGGAGGCCACGAGAGCACCGACCCGGACTTAGCTTGGCAGTTAACATATTCATCGAGATGAAACGCTTAGAGATGAAAACAGTCGCCGTGAGCTATTGTCTATTCTTTGTGCACGCAATGTGAATACAATGTATTTACACCGTGCCCTGTTTCTCTGTCAAACTCATTCGGCATTGGATTTTTAATCCGTTAAAAGTTCTCTGCTTAACAAAGCAGCAGTTCCGTCGTTTGCTGGCGCTGCTCCAATTCCTTAAGTAGGGTCTTGAAACCCCACTTTTGATACAAACCCGCCAACTTGGTCATATCGGCCATTTTTATCTGCAAGGTCATCAAATCACACTCTGGAGCCGCTTCCCCCCAGAGACGAACCAGTTCACGGTTTCGGATGACATTCTCCCGGGCTTCCGTTAACGCGGTCCGCAACCGGTCAGAGCTGATTTCGCCCAGTCTCGTATAAATCGCGTCGATCGAGCCGTATTTATTCAAAAGATCGGCAGCCGTCTTGGGCCCGACTCCAGCCACGCCTGGGATGTTATCCACCGCGTCCCCGACCAAGCTGAGCCAATCTACAATCTTTTCAGGTTGAACACCTGTTTTTGCCACTACTTCAGCCGCAGACCAGAGGCGTTCCTCCTTATCGTTCGGGTTGATCAGCCCCAGATTGGGACCGATCAACTGGAAGAAGTCTTTATCTGCGCTGGCAATGACCACACGGTAACCCGCGTTTTGGGCATCCTGTGCCAAACGGGCAATCCAGTCATCTGCTTCCAATCCATCCTGACAAAGCGTGGTGATACCAGCCGCATTCAGGTAATCCACCATCTCATCCAGCTGCTGCTCGAGGTCGCCGGGCATTTCGGGCCGGTTCGCCTTATAATCTGGCAATGCCTCCTTACGTCCTTCGGCCAGTCCGCCATCCCAAATGACTGCGGCATGATCCGCACCACTCTGATTGATGACTTTCTGCAGCATCTTCACGAAACCATAAATGGCATTCGTGGGCGCACCCGAGGGAGAAGACAACGAGCGAATGGCGAAGAACGCGCGATACGCATAAGCGTGTCCGTCAACCAGTAGAAGCACTGGTTTCTCGGACGCATTCTTGTTCACATTCGCCTGCATTTCAGTCTGCCTGGACTTAAACCGCTTTTTATGGCTGATAATTGCGATCACGCACCGTCCAAGCCGGCTGGGGCGGAACCGAACCATTGGCAAAAGGCATTTCCCGATCGCTATTAACCCGGTTACCTGCCGGATCAATAATCGTCGGCGTGACGAAGATGATCAGATTCTTCTTGGAAGTGGACTTGGACTCACTGCGGAACAGCTTGCCCAGCAACGGAAGGTCACCCAAAACAGGCACTTTGTCTTTCACATTGCGAACATCTTCGGAGATCAAACCACCGAGGACCATCGTCTGGCCGTCCCAGACAATCGTCGAGGTGACCACCACGCGTTGACGCGTGCGAGGCAGCGGCAGACGAGCCGTGAGCGGAATACCGACCGTGCTACCACCGACAGATTGCGCCTGCGGAATGAACCCACCCGGATCGTCATAACCGATGAACTCGGTAATCGTCGGGATAACCGTCATCTGAATGGTGTAACCATCCGCCGAGACGTAAGGGATCACGTCCAAGACCGGACCGGTCGGGAACGGTGACACTGAGTAGTTTACAGAAGACCCTATTGCTCCTTGCCCATTGTTACCCCCCAATATACCACCACCTCCTTGGCCGCCGCCGCTTTGCTGTAGAGTTGCCGAAGTCACTAAAGTTACATTGTCAACGACAGATATCTGCGCTTGACGTCCGCTAACCGTCGTAACCCTCGGTGCAGCCAATAAATCAACACCATCCCGCTGCTCCAGAGCACGTATGACAGCTTTGAATTGTGGATCGGTTAATATCCCCGTAAAAGACCCCAATGTGGGGATGGTACTTTGCTGCCCACCAATGCCGATAGTGTTTCGCAGACTACTAGTCAGAAAACCATCAGTTGCGGATGGAGCAGTAGCTGTCCCAAAAAGAGGACTACCAGGGAAGGAACCACCTGGATTCGCCGTGCTGGGGACCCCGTTAAGAGTAGGCGTCGTTCCCGGTTGAGCAACAACTCTGCCGCTACCTATCAGCGTCGGGCCAATGAACCAATCGAATCCGAGTCCGCGCTTATCATTTTGAGTCACCTCAGCAAATTTGGCTTCCACCTGCACCTGCGGCGGAATGATGTTCAGCACTTCGATAGCAGATTGGATGATTTCTAGATCCTGCAAAGAAGCACGCACCATCAAAACACCCGTGCGATCATTGAAGAAAATCTGCGTGGAGGCTCCACCAGTAGCATTGGAAGCGAGGTTGACACCTGCCGCGGCAAAGAACTGACGGGCCAAAGCCTGAATCTGCTCCGTCAAAACTATAGTAGTAACACCGGTGATACCAACGCCACCGCCTTGGCCACCTTGGCCACCTTGGCCACCTTGGCCACCTTGGCCACCTTGGCCACCACCGCCTTGACCTCCGCCGCCTTGACCTCCCTGACCATTGCCACCTTGCGCAACAGAAACACGCGGAATTGCATTTGGATCAGCGCCACCATTCTGGCCACCTTGACCACCTTGACCACCGCCACCACGATTACCGCCGCCTTGACCTCCTTGGCCACCACCACCCGAGCTGGTCAGCGTATCCACCGTCAAACCCGTCACGCTCTCCAAACCTTGACGGAACGTATTCGGATCAATCTTGAAAATACGCGTGAACAACTGCGGCGGGTCAACGACACGCACGCGGAACACCACTGCATAATCTTCAACCATGAAGCTCAAACCACGGCCAGCGATCGGCGTCGCAACTTTCGCAATCGCATCCAAAGCATCGATCATTCGCATGTTTTTCAGCGGAGGATTGATCTTGATCAGCATCGTTTCCAAGTCCACCGCTTCCGCAGGTGCGGCAACAGGAGCCAAGGGGGCACCCAAAGGATCCAATCCGGGAGCACCGAATTCACCACCCAAACCGGCAGCTGGTGCACCCGTGCTAGACGGTTCATCATCCAGATTTGAATTGATGATAAAGTTGATACCCAACTTCTCAGGGTCTTGTTTCACTGATTCCTCCTGCAGGAAACGCACCACTTCAGAAAGCGGCAAGCCATCAAAGAAAACTTCTTTCAAAATTATCTTGTCCAGCTTGGCCAAAAGACGTTGACGGCTCTTGGTAGTAGTCTGGGCGATATTAGTGCGAACATAAGGATTTGGCGTCGGCAGGGCATCACGGCTGGTGGGGATTTCCCAAGCTTTTTCGACTTCAACGATACGTTTGCGTTGCTCGAAATCACGCTTGCGGGCCAAATCACCGTAGCGGGCTTCCTGGATGAGATTCATGTAGTAATACGCGGCAGAGTTAGCCGGATCACGTTTGATAGCCTCATTCAACTTGGCTTCCGCCTCATCCAAGCGACGCAGTTCAAATAGCAACTTCGCATCTTGAACCATAATGGAGACCGACTCCTTTTCCGCGCGAACCTTCGGCACTTCCTTCAGCACTTCAGCACTAGGCATGAACGGACGGGTCTTGGCTGCAACCTCAGCATTATAAGCCTTGAAAACCTTCGCCTCTTTATTCTGAGGATCGAATTTCAGGAGCTCGTCGGCCTGCTTGTCCGCTTCGGGAAACTGCTGGTTTTCGAAGTGTTGACGCGCGATTTGCAGGCGCGTGGCCGTCAAGCCGGACAGTGCCGCTTTTTTCTGGGCGTCGATGCCGACATTACCCAAGCGATGCACCAGCTTAAGCGCCTCCTCATAAAGCGTGGCAGCCTCGGCCAAGTTCCCCTCTTTTTGCAGGCCGGCGGCGCGTTTAAGCACTTCGTCCAGAAGAGTGAGGGTGGCTTGTCGTTTGGCTGCCTCTTCGGCAGCCGCTTGCACAGGATCGGTTTGCGCCTGCAAAGGCACAACCGCCAAAAATACGCCGAGAAACGCCACACAGGAGGCGAACTTGGTAATCCGGTTTATACTCAATTTCATACCAATAAAGACAAGGAATCTGCGTTATGGTGTCGCGCGTAACGGGACAATCGTTCGTTTTTGGTTGCGTTCGGCGGACATTACTACCTGATTCTCAGTGATAGCAATGATAATGTAATTTTCCCCGGCAATGGCGATGGCGTCATTCACCCGCTTGCCCTTGAATTCAATATTGTCCGGTGGATACGAGAGATCCACCATGTAATCGGTCACTTTTTCATTGGGCATGGCTTTGGAAACGAGCAACTCTTCGTTGGACTCATCTTCCACCCAGACCAAAACCAAGGTAGCATCGACCTGCACATCTCCCCGCACCTCTTTGAGCAGGAAGTATTTGTTTTTATCGTTTAAAGAGGCGTATTGCATCTTCTTACGCTGCTCCAAACGGTCTAAGGCTCCCTGCTTGGTGACGCCGATGGCGAACCGAGCTCGGTCCCCTGTGCCCGAGGCGCTTTCCAAGGAAATGATGCGCTTAAGCGGCTTGATGGAAGTGCACTGCAAGGCACCGATGCCGATTTCTGTACCGGTAGCGACTTTAACGATGCTGCCATCCGGTTTCTTGTACCAGCGAACCGGATTGAAGAGGAGATGCCGGTTAGTCATCGCAATAGCCGGCGGATTGGTATGCATGGCCAGTGACTGCTCAAAAGCGGTCAAATCCACCGGGTTCAACGGAACACGCGGGTAGCTGTCAATGGTCTGACCAGCCTTGGCCAAGCTGCGTTTGATGGCGCTAACCTTGATACCCAACATGACCGCCGCCACCGCCAACGCGAGCAAAACGATGCAGAGAATGATCTTCTCGTAATGTTTTTTTAGGAACTGCATGGTTTAGCGTGCGGCTTGATTCAGGCGGACCACTTCAACAAACAGCTGTATCCGCAAAGGTTGTTCAAACAGGTACAATTCGTCTTTTGCCGGCGTCGTATCCGCCGCCGCCTTGCCTTTCGGAGCAGAAGCGGCCGGGGCAGGCTCAGCCGGAGCCGGCGCTGGCACCTTCAAAGTTTCCATATTCACGATTTTCACCGAATAAAATATGGGCGAGCGCTGCAAGCGTTCCAGCACTCCAGCCAACTCGCTCGAAAAACCAGTAAAGACCACTTCATAAGGCGTTACGGTGGCCAAGTTATTATAAGCGGTCGGATTCACAGCTTTGTCCAGATACTGGGGTCCTTGACCGGGATCCAACGTTGAGACCCGCACCCGCTTTAGGGATTCGAGCTTATGAATGCGGCTGTCAAATAGGTTGGTGCACAGATTACCTACTTCCAGCAACTGTCGGGTTAGAGGTTCAATGCTGGCTGCGTCGAAATTTACCTGTTCCCGCAAGGGCTCGAAAGAGAAGCCGTAACGCGGTGCCGGAAGTTGCACCCCGGCCTGCTCCGCGGCCTTCTGCAGATCAGCCACCGTTGTAAGCAAATAGGATGAGAATTGCTGGCTAGTCAGCTTAGGCACTTCAGGATAGGTGACATGCGCCTGCACATTGGTCATGTACTGGGTTAGCCGCTGGGTTTCACGGGTCGCCAAATCCAGATTGGCCTGATCAGGAAAGGGAGCCGACTGCATGAGCGTGATCAGCTGGGTCTGGGCCGCCTTAAGATTCTTGGAGGCCTTGATATCCGCCTGAATGCGCGTCGTGAGATAGACAATGGCACCAGCCATGAGGCCGAGGGCCACAATCATCCCCAACAGCAGTAATATATTTCGCTTGATCCAGCGCATAGTCGTATCAGTGGAGGCGAACCGGGCGCTTAAGTTGCAACGTCAGGGAGAAGGAGAAGGATTTTGCCAGTGCATCCACTTCCTCCATCTTGTCATCCAGTTTGGTGTAATCAGGCAGCAACATGACATTCGTCTTCAAAACTTCCTGCATACCGAAGGCAAACCGGCGGTTGGCATCTGGAGCCAGCCCGTTCAGATTGGCTGACCGCAAGGTGGCTGCATAATAACCCACCATGACCGGAGCCACCGGGGTCGGCAAAGGAGTCGCCGTGGCTGTGGCTGCCGCTGCTCCGCCCGGCTGAGCAGGCATAAACCGGCTGGCCGTAGTTGCCGCAGCAGCGGACTGCGGGAGCAGCGGGGTGAACTTCTCGATCCAGACACCCGTGTCCTTGCCGAAACTGTTCGAAGAAGCCGCCTCGTATTCCATCAAGGTGGCCTGCAGGTCATTCAGCAACTGCGTCGTGTAATACCGATCATCCAAAATGGTTGCATACTCGTTGGCCACCGCATATTGCGAGCGCAAAGTAGCCAGCGCAGAATCCACCTGCCCTTTCATGGACTGTAATGGCCCGATCTTCTGCTGCAACTTCTTGATCTCGCTATTCTTCAAGCCTGCCTGCTGGTTGTAAAAGAGACCATAAGCGAAAACCACCAGCACCATGCTGAAAAGCGCTGCCATCAGCCAAGGCTTCTTTTGATCGAAGGCCTTGCGCTTCTGGTAGCTCTTGGGCATCAGGTTGAGCTCAACCGGGCATTGGGCCAAGTTGCGAATGCCCAAACCGACCACTTCACCGAGTGAATGAGCCACCGTGGCCAATTCTTCCAGCGGGATGGACTCATCGATCTCGATATTCTGCAGCGGATTGAAGTAATCCACCGGGATATTCAGCTTCTCAGCAAAGAACTGAGCCGCGTAAGGCATCATGGAGGCACCGCCCGCCAGATACAGCCGTGCCGGAGCAGAGCCGCCCTGCTGGTTGCGGTAGAACTGGATCGTCTGGTTCATCTGGATGTGCAGACGGGTCATCACCTGACGCGCGATCTTGGAGATCGCCGCCTGATGCGGATTGTCCGGCTCTTCATACGCACCACCCAAACTCACAAAGCCATGCTCGATCTTGATGCGGTCCGCCTCGTCGAACTGCAAACGGGCCTCGTTCGCAAAATCCTGCGTGATGGCGTTGGCGCCGATATTGATGCTACGGGTGAAGACCTTGCCCTTCTCGAAGAAGAGGAGATTGCTGGTCTTGGCGCCGATATCCAGCAGCATGCTACAACCTTCCGGTTCACCGTAGTTGAAGCGGAAAGAATTGCAGAGCGCAGCCGGCGAGACATCCACCAAGTTCATGGACAAACCGGCCGTCTCAGCGGTGTTAAAGATGCCCTCAACCGTATCACTCTTGATGGCGACGAGGATGACTTCCAGCTCACCCGTAGCCGTGGCGCCTAAAATCTGATAATCCCAAACGACCTCTTCCAGCGGGAAAGGAACGTTCTGCTTGGCCTCATACTCAACGATCTGGGCGACCTTGGCCGAATCCACCGGCGGCAGCTTGACGAAACGGGAGAAGACATTAAAGCCAGCCGCGCAGACATTGATCTGGCGGGAAACAAACCCCTTCTCCTTCAAAAGAGTTTGAATCGCCTGCACGAGTACAGCCGCCCTCGTGGAATCCTGCGACCCTTCAAGCCCTAGCGGTTTAACCGCATAGCGCAAAAGGCGTAGTGTCCCCGATTCGTTTGGCTCGAACTCAGCAATCTTGAGCGTTCCCGCCCCAAAATCGCCGCACAAAAATGACTTCGTTTTCAGCATTTAAATCGCACTGCTGTTTTCACCCACGGAGCACCCGACACGATATGTATCCCTATTACTGCTGCGGGGTTGCGAAATTCGAGGGTGGTGGTAACCGGAAAGCGAGTAGGGGGTCAAACAGAAAATCTGTTTCCCGTGAATAAATTTGAACCTTTGGCCGTCCAAATACGTCTTACCTTACTCGCCCTTGCTCACTAACCGGTCTGTCATCCCGATTAAAATCACTGTATAACCAATGGTTTGCCGCCATCCGGTCAAACTCGCGGTTTAAAATATTCGATGGTCCGCCGCATGCCTTCTGCAAACGGCACTTGAGGCTCCCACTTGAGGAGCTGTTTGGCCTTGGTGATATCTGGCCGCCGCTGTTTCGGGTCATCCTGAGGCAGCGGTTTGTGAATTATCCGGCTCTTCGAACCGGTGATTTTGACGATCTGACGGGCAAAATCCAGCATCGTCATCTCGTGTGGATTGCCGATGTTTACCGGCAGCGGATAGTCACTCATCATGAGCCGGTATATCCCTTCGATCAGGTCGGCGCAGTAGCAAAAACTGCGCGTCTGTTGCCCCTCACCAAAGACGGTGACCGGCCGGTTTTTAAGGGCCTGGCTGATGAACGCCGGCACCACCCGGCCATCCCGCAAGCGCATGCGTGGTCCGTAGGTGTTGAAGATGCGCACGATGCGAGTCTCCATCTTGTGCTGGCGGTGGTAGGCCATGGTCATCGCTTCCGCGAAGCGCTTCGCCTCATCGTAGCAACCCCTTGGCCCTATGGTATTTACATTACCCCAATACTCCTCGGTCTGAGGATGCACCAAAGGATCCCCATAAGTTTCCGAAGTCGAGGCAATGAGAAAACGGGCGCCCTTTTCCTTGGCCAGCCCGAGTGCTTTATGGGTCCCCAAAGAGCCCACTTTGAGGGTTTGGATGGGCAGCTCCAAATAGTCCACCGGACTGGCCGGTGACGCAAAATGCCAGACGTAATCCACTGGGCTGTCGAGGAACAGAAACTCCGTGACGTCCTGCTGGATGAATCGGAAATAATTGCTCCCCGCCAAGTGCGCGATGTTGTCCACCGAACCGGTCACCAGATTGTCGATCGCGATGACTTTATGTCCTTTGCTTAAGAGCAGGTCCACGAGGTGAGACCCCAGAAACCCCGCTCCACCCGTAACCACAGATACCGGTGCCTTGACCACTCGCGTCACTTTTTTTGCTTTTGCCATAAAAATCAAACCCGCTGAAAACAGCTTCGAGGATACAACTTCACTTCGCCCCGTTACCCGACAGAACGGCCGGGATGGTCAGGCAGAGGATCTTGAAATCAAGCCACAATGACCAGTTATCGATGTATTCCAGATCCAATCTCACCCAGTCACTGAAGTCCCGGATGTTGTTGCGCCCACTGATCTGCCAGAGACAGGTGAGCCCGGGCTTCACACTCAGGCGGCGACGATGGGCCAGATCATCAAAACGGTTAACCTCGTCCACCGGTAAAGGACGCGGCCCGACAATGCTCATCTCACCGACGAGCACGTTAAATAGCTGTGGCAATTCATCGATGCTCCATTTGCGCATGATACGCCCGATGGGCGTCACGCGAGGATCGTTAGTCACTTTGAACACCGGACCGGACATCTCATTCTTCCCTGCCAACTCGCTTTGGCGCGCCTCGGCATCGCTGACCATGGAACGGAACTTCCACATCATAAACGGTTTGCCATTCAGGCCGCAACGGCGTTGGCGGAAGAATACTGGCCCCTTGGACGTAGCCTTGATGATGAGTGCGAAAACCAAAAACGGAACCGCCAAAAGCAGCAATCCCACCCCCGCCAATATGAAATCCAAGACCTGCTTAGCCAACATCTGCCAGGAAGTTTCCGGCACGGAACGGAACACCATCACCGGCCGCCCCATGAAGTCATCCAAGGTAGTTTGTGAGATGGTGGTCTTAAAGAAATCCGCTAGCAACCACACCTCCACACCTTCCAGTTCGCACAGCTGGATGGCCTGTTCCACTTCTCCAAAAGCGGTATGTTTCGCACTCAGGATCACGCCGTTGGCTGAATGTTCATGGAGAAGACCGATCAAGTCTGCCACCGGTCGCTCATCGAGATAAAGACTGGCCACAATCTCCACCCCACCCCGCAAACGGCGGCCACATTCCTCCTCCAGCTTGCCTGCGTCTTCCCGGCCTCCCACCAGAATAATCCTTCGTGCGGCCTGAGAACGGCCGTATTCCGACTGAGCCCATATACGCAATACCTCTTCTTTCAAGAACACCAGCACGAAGCTGGTGAGACCAAAGAGGATTATCACCGAACGTGATAGCTGCAAACGCAGCAGAAACAGCACCAAAACCAAGGCAATCACTGCGAAGACACTGGCTTTAAACAACTTCCACACCTTTTGCCGGCGGGCGGTCAGATCCGTACGGTTATAAAAGCCCTGACCTTCCAACATAAACGCCCCGATGAGGGCGGTCAGCAGGAAGACGTGATAATAATCGGCGAAAGGTTCGATCACCGCTGTGCCGCCAAACACCTCGATCGGTATGTGCGAGCGCAGGAAATGGGCCAACCAGAACCCGATGGCAAACAAGCAGGCATCCAAGACAAGATGGACCGAGGTTCGCAGTTGGTGTTGGCGGCGTAACATGACTCTGTTTCAACGTTCCGCGTATGCTTTGCTGATTGTAAGCATCGTTGATGACCCGCCATTGCGCAAGCCATCCGCCGTATTCTTTCCAGCCCCGGCGGAAATCTGAAATTGCGGTGCGGAGGCGGCGATGAACTTTTGCAACCGCTCCAAGACTTGCGGCTCATCCTCCGGTCGACAATAGGTGAAGTAAGCCACATAGGCCCAGCGCTGAAGTTTTCCGGTGCGGACCATATCCCCAGCCATCAGCAGCATCCGCTCCATCTGACCGGGTGTCTCTTGCCCATCCGCTACAAACCAATAGAGGTAAAGCCCCCGGGCTGGTGCCGTCTTACCACTCGCCATCGGCAACTCCTTATCCAATAGCATCTGGTTGTACTCCAAGGTCTTACCGTACCCACCAGCCAACTGCAAAGTTTCCACCGTAGTGGCTGGCTGATCAATTTTCCACCCCTGCCCAGTGAGACAAAATTCCGGACGATGGATACTGGTCCTGTCCGTCCCCATCATAACCACACTCAAAGCGATCTGCATACCATCAGGAGCCATATAGACACGCCGACCATAGGTCGTGTCCTTGGGCAGGATGGCGATTTCTTCCGGCAAGGGAGATTGCTTCTGGCTGGTAAAATCTAAGACCTGCTCCGGCAGCACCACCTCCAGACCGCTGTCCGTATCCGCCTTGGCGACCAGCACGCCAGGGGCCCCCAACTCCTGCAAGGACCGCAGCCGGTGAATCAACCCACCCGTTACCAAGATAAGGGCAAAGGCAATGCCTCCTAGGATAAGGCGCCGCTTCATGGCTTCACCTCCGCGCTGGGGCGTTCCCGGAAAACGAACCGCTCGATCAACCAGGACACACCAAACATCCCGGCAAAGGCCACCGCAAAGGTCACAAAACCGAATTTCTGCTCGATCATCACCCCGGCGTCATGGCCAAATGCTTTACCCACCAGAATGATGGTGGTGATGCGCACCACGTTACCGGCGATCGCCAAAGGCATGGCCATGACGATGATCACCAACCGCGGCCACCAAGCCTTGAACACCATGAAGGCATACACCGTGGCCAGCAGGAACAGCGCGATGAGGCTGCGGATACCGCTGCATGCCGGGGCCACATCGTACTGAAAGGTGCGCGCTTCGTTGAATATCCGTGAACCATCTTGGATCACATCCACTCCCAGAATTTGGGCAATAGCTACGGAAATATGCGTCACCAGCATGCGCAACGGAAAGGTGATCATGCCGCTCAATGAGCCGATGGGTACACAGAAAGCAAACAGGAAGAAGGGGAAAAATATGGCCCGCAAGAAGGCCGGCCCCCAAGCCACCCCGATCAGCCCGTAAATCCCCAAGAACATGGCCGCTGCCGAAACTCGCGGCTGTTGCACCATATAGCCGAACACATGCAGCAGGCAGGCCGCCGCCAGAATGAACAGGCCCGGCCACCATAAACGCTTGGGAGCATCCAGCAGTTCCTGCCTCTTCCACCAGGCAAGGCCCAGAAACAGAAAGGGGATGAAAGCCCCGTGATCATCATCTTTCAGCGGGGAATTGTAAGCCCCGGCCAGCCACTCCAGCAGCGAGGGTGTGTTCATGTATCCAAAGGTGGAATTCCCGAGGAAGTGGAACAGTAACACCCATGGGATCACCAATCCGAGGAACAGATACTTCTCGGGAAACTGCCGCCAGCAGTCCTTCAATTCCTCCATGAAAGAGGGACGAGCAGCCGGTTTCGGCTGCTCAGGCTCAGTTACTACTTCAGCCGTGGCCATACAGATTCCCTAAACATGCCTGATTCCACAGGATTCTACAAGGCGTCCATCACCTGATGTCACCCAAATGACATAATCCGGAAATCACCTCACTTGGCTGAGAGCTCACTCTGCAACTGGCGCACTGACTTGCTGACCATCTCCACTGTCACTGAATCGCGGCAGATGTAGGATGGTTGCAAGCATTTGCCGAAGCACGGATGAAACTGGCATACCGGTCGCCGCACGGCTCGCTTCTGACTCCCCCACGGGGCGAACCAGTCGGGATTACTGGCGGAAAAAACCGGCACTACCGGCTTGCCCAAAGCCGCCGCTACATGCCCTACCCCTGTGTCATTGCATACCAAGGCATCTGCTTGGGCTATGATGGCAAAAAGCCCGCCAACATCCTTCGCCCGGCAACTCGGGAACGTATGCTTCAGCATGCCGGACCAAACCACTTCTGGAGAATCCAAAAGGATCACTTTCGCCCCTTTGGCCTGCAGCTCTTCACGCAAAACCCTCTCGAAGTTCTCAACTGGCCAGCGGTGCGCCTCCAGTCGGGCTCCAGCGTGCGCCATCCAAACGACTTGGCCGGATGCCCGGGCATCATCGATAGCCTGCTGCACCTCGGCTGGGAAGGTCGCCTCCGGCGGTGTCACCCAAGGCGCGCCATCATTCCAAGGCAGCAAGAGCGCCTGAGCGATCTGGTGCCAGCATACCATGTGATGCTGCTGTTCATGACGCCGCTCAAGGGTGAGGTTCAATAAAGGGCGGAAGCAGGTCAGTGCCCCCGCCAAGGACAGCACCTTGCCCAACAACAACTGCCGCTGACGCCATGGCAGATGGTTGGCGTAGTAGTTCTGCTTCACCATCGGGAAACCGACCCGGCGCTTGGCTCCACTCATGGCCATAAGCCAATGCACCCGGGAATCCGCCCACACGGAAACCGCCACCTGCGGTTTCAGCTGTTTAAGTTGACGAAGATAAAGGTTAAGCCCGCTCTCTGCCCAGCGTTTACGGTCATACTTCCCCTCCTCCGCCACCCAAGGGGGAGTCCACGGGATGATACGGTCGCTCGGCAGTAGCATCTCAAAAACGGCCACCGCACCTGGCGTGCAGGTCACATAGACGTCATACCCCTCCAGCGCAGCCCGCACAAAGGGCAGACTCATGATGGCGTCCCCCATCATGCGCTGCTCAAAGATCAGCAAGACCGGTTTCATACCTGTTAGACTGGACTGAGAAAAATTTCCTTTGGGAAATCAGCGGGCATCGCTCCATTTACGGAACAAGGATTCATATTCATCCGTGATCTGCTCCCACGTGAAGCGCTCTTTGATCCGTTCAGGAGCCATGCGCCGCAACTCCTTCACCCGTTCTGGATCTGCTTCCGTCGCCTTGATCTTCTCTGCCAGGCTATCGGAGTTTTTCTCATAAAGGACACCGTGTTTACCCGCCGCCAGCACTTCGGAATTGAACGGTGTGTTCAAGGCAAAGATGAGATTCCCATAACCGAGCGCCTTCAGCAGCGAGGGGTTGATACCGCCAAATTGATGGCCGTGAATGTAGCCGTAACAATTGCAATGCAGTTCCTTCACATGCCCTGGCTTGCCAACATGGCCAAGGAACTTCACGCGGCCATTGGAGAGCCCCTTCAGCTTGTCGAGGAAGGCGCGCTCAATGGCGTTGCCCTTGTAATCTGCGCCACCGGCGATCGCCAGCCACTTGCGCGAGCCGCTCTTCACAAACGCCTCAACGATGATGTCGGCGTTATTATCCGGCACCATCCGGCTGGCGATGAGGTAATAGTTTTGCGGTTCCAACCCGTATTCCTTAAGCACTTCCGGGCGGGTGGAATTCTCGATATTCGCCCCGTAGGCGATGTAGGTGGAGTTGATGCCGAAGGTCTCCGCGTAGAGGCGGTGCATCTCGTCGGCATCCGTCACGATCTCATCGTAGAACACGGTGCCAAGCCGTGCGGAATTCTTGAAGACGAACTTGGCCAGCGTGTTCCACTTGGGTCGCAGCCACTCCATACCATCCACATTCAAGATGCAGGCTTTGCCCAGCAATTGCGGGATGAAACCGAACATACCATTGGCCGCATTGACTACGAAAACCATGTCATGGTTGCCGAGACTCGCGTGCAACGTGGCAAAAGCGGTATGCGAAAGAGTGCTAAGGAATTTGTGCTCGATACTGGGCAGATAGACCATCTTCATGCCCAGATGCGTTGGCGGCTGTTCTTTGAAAAGGGCACTGCGGCAATAGATCGTCACCTCGTGCCCACGCTGGGCCAAACGGGGAGCCAACTCCCCGATGAATGTCTCATAACCGCTGTAACTGGACGGCAATCCGCGGATGCCCAAAATCGCTATTTTCATTCCCTAATAGATCACTTCTGTGCCAGCGCCTTCCATGACGGCGGCAGATTCTTCCACACTTCGATCCCTTCAAAAGCCTTGCCCGAACGGCTGCCCGTCTGCTTCACCCAAGCGGCCATGCGTTGAACACCATCAGCCAGCGAAATGTTCTGGATGATGTCACCGAAATACTCCTTGGCCTTGTCATGGGAAGAGTAGGCATGCACCACTTCATTGCGCGCCTCGAGATACCGGATATCCGGTTTCACGCCCATCGCCTTGGCGACTTCTTCGGCGAGTTCTTTGACGGTGTAAGGCGTATCTGCGCCCACGTTGAACACCTGGTTCCAGCATTTCTCCCGACTGATGCTCTCCGCGATGATCGGAGCGACATCTGCGATGTAACTGAACGCCCGCGTCTGCATGCCATCACCGAAAACAGTCATCGGCTGGCCCTGTAAAATCTGATTCATGAAGATGCCGATGACATTGCGATAACGGTCGCCGATGTTCTGTTTTTCCCCGTAAACATTGTGCGGACGAAATACTACGTAGTTCAGTCCGAACATCTCATGCGCCTCTTTCAGATCCATCTCCACGGCATATTTCGCGATGCCATATGGGTCTTCCGGTTGTGGCACAGCCTCCTCGGTCATGGGCACTTGATTCCGCCCATACACGGCGATGGATGAGGTAAACACGAAGCACTTCACGGTGCCCGTATTCACCGCTGCGTTGATGAGATTCACACTGCCCAGCAGGTTGTTCGTGTAATTGAAGCGCTTGATGAAATGGCTCAACCCCTCCGCCGCATAGGCAGCCAGATGGAAAACATAGTCGAACTTATGCTCGGCAAAAAGTTTATCGATCAAGACTGAATCATTGATGGAACCCTCCACAAAAGTTGCCCCCGCTGGAACATTATCCGTAAAACCGCCGCTCAAATCGTCCAAAGCGATGACCTCATGCCCGCGCTGGAGCAATTCCTCTGCAACGTGCGCCCCTATAAACCCGGCGGCACCAGTGACCAATGAACGACTTTTCATGAGGCACTGAGCGTGGCAAAGCTGGCCCAGCCTGTCTAGGGCTTCATTTGATTGTAACAAAGCAAAACGCCCAGAACTTAAGTTCCGGGCGTTTTCGAGATACTGTCAAAAAAACTTAAGCAGGCAGCAGTTCTGACACCAAGGCCTTCTCTTCCTGCAACTCCTTCACCGTCGCGTCGATCTTGGCGCGGCTGAAATCGTTGATGGACACACCCTGAACGATCTCCAGGGTCTGGCCGTTGGAACGGACCGGGAAGGAGCTGATGAGACCCTTCTCCACACCGTAGCTGCCGTCTGAGCAGAGACAGACGCTCGCCCAGTCTCCCGGAGCGGTCGGCGTGATGATGGACTTCACGCTGTCCACCACGGCATTCGCCGCGCTAGCAGCGGAGGAGGCGCCGCGGGCCTTGATGATGGCCGCACCGCGCTGCTGTACCGTGGAGATGAAATCGTTCTGCAACCAGGCGGAATCCGTGATGACCTCGGTCACCGGCTGGCCGTTGATCTTGGCATTGTAGAAGTCCGGATACTGCGTGGCGGAGTGGTTACCCCAGATGGCCACATTGGAGACCGCCGTGGTGTCCACGCCCGCCTTCTTGGCGAGCTGGGACTTCGCGCGGTTTTCATCCAAGCGGGTCATGGCGAAGAAGCGGCTGCTTGGGATGTCCTTCGCATTGTTCATCGCGATGAGGCAGTTCGTATTGCACGGATTGCCCACCACATGGATGCGCACGTCACTGGCGGCGTTTTTCTGGATGGCCTGACCTTGGCCGATGAAAATCTTGCCGTTGATGCCCAACAGGTCCTTACGCTCCATCCCCTGCTTGCGCGGCACGCTGCCGACGAGCAAAGCCCAGTTCACACCTTTGAAGCCCTCGTCCAAGCTGGCCGTTGGGACGATGCCCTTGAGCAACGGGAACGCGCAGTCTTCCAGCTCCATCACCACACCGTTCAAGGCGGGCAAGGCGGGTTCGATCTCGATCAGGTGGAGGATGACCGGCTGTTCAGGACCGAACATGGAGCCGGAGGCGATGCGAAACAGAAGGGAATAACCAATTTGACCGGCAGCACCGGTGACAGCAACTCGGATAGGCGTAGCGCTCATAGTTCTAATTCAAATGAAATTCGTGGGGGGCGAGTATAGAAGCGGTTTTTTCCGGGACGCAAGCGGGAAGGTGGCAGAAAACGGTCCCCCTGCCCAACCCCCAACGCTGCAAACAGTTGCACCAGCCACCCAAGTGATGATGAGACCGGCAAGACAGGCTGTAACCCGGTTGTAACACTCTTGTAACCCTGCCGCCATTGCTGCTCTAATAGACGCATGGTAACCAAGGCACGAGTGAAACCTAAAATATTGGTGGTCGATGATGAGCCGGATGCTTTGGAGTTGATTGAGTTCAACCTGAAGTCGACCGGCTATGATATTGTCACCGCTGCCGATGGCGCCGAGGCCTTGAAAAAAGCCCGCGTTGTGGCCCCTGATCTTATCCTTTTGGACCTGATGCTGCCAGAGATCGATGGCTTGGAAGTCTGCAAGATTCTTCGTCGCGATGCCAGCACTGCGGCCATCCCCATCATCATGCTCACGGCCAAAGCCGCCGAGATCGACCGCATCCTCGGCCTGGAGCTGGGAGCGGATGATTATGTGACCAAGCCGTTCAGCCCGCGTGAACTGGGTTTGCGGGTGAAGAATCTCCTTCGTCGCACCCAATCAGACGAAGCCAAGAACGACCTCTTCCACATCGGCGACCTGTTCATCGATGTCCCTCGCCATTTGGCCACTGTGGGTGGCAAGCGTGTGGACCTCACCGCCACGGAATTCAAGCTCCTCACCGTCCTGGCTGAGCGTCGTGGTCGCGTGCAATCTCGTGAGAAGCTCCTCGCGGATGTGTGGCAATACGACAATCTCATCGATACCCGCACGGTAGATACCCACATGCGTCGCCTGCGCGAAAAACTCGGCAAGGCCGCACGTTATCTGGACACCGTGCGCGGCGTAGGTTACCGCTTTGTGGAAGGTTGACCGGTTCTTTGACCGGCATCCGGCCCCAACATGTGGACTGCGCTCGCCATCCTAAGCCTTGCCTGCACCGCGGCCATCTATTTCTGGTCTCGCCGCCAGATCAAGGCGCTGGAGCTTTCTCTCGACCGCCTCAAGCACGAGAGCGCCCATCAGCGTGAGCAACAGCAGCACGCGCTCGCCGAAGAACACGCCCAGCAACAGGCGCTCTTCAACTCCATGGTGGAAGGCGTGCTCGTGTTGGATAGCGACGGCAAGGTCCGCCTCGTCAATCACGCCGTGGAACGCCTCTTCAGTCTGCACAACGATATCCGCGGGCAGACCATCATG
This sequence comes from Verrucomicrobiota bacterium, assembly GCA_030834415.1. GTDB lineage: Bacteria > Verrucomicrobiota > Verrucomicrobiia > Limisphaerales > JAEYXS01 > JAEYXS01. The sequence goes on from JAURFH010000018.1 coordinate 24,260, forward strand.
GAGGCCTTCCGCATGCACGCGCTGCAGGAGATCGTCAACCGCGCGGCCATCGAGGGTCAGATGACTGGCGGCGAGCTGGAACTCCCAGGCATGGAACTGCGATGCTTGCACGTGAACGTCGTCAGCCTCCTCAATCGCGAAGGTCGCCACGGCGGCATGTTGCTGGTCTTCCACGATCTCACCCGCTTGCGCCAGCTCGAGAACACCCGGCGCGAGTTTGTTGCCAACGTCAGCCATGAGCTGCGCACCCCACTCTCACTCATCAAAGGCTACGTGGAGACCTTGATCGATGGCGCGAAAGATGATCCCGCCGTCGCGTTACGTTTCCTTCAGACCATTGAGAAGCACGCCGATCGCCTCACCTTTCTCATCGAGGATTTGCTCACCATCTCGCGCCTCGAGTCCGGTCAAATCGTCCTGAGCGTTCAACCCACCGAACTCACTCCTCTGGTGGACCATGTGCTGGAGGACCTGAGTGCCCGCGCAACGGAAAAGGGCATCACCCTGCGCAACACTATCCCGCAAGAGACAAAGGTCCGCGCGGATGGCGACCGTCTCGAGCAAGTGCTCTTCAACCTCATCGACAACGCTATCAAATACGGCAAGCAAGATGGCGTGGTAGAAGTCTCCGGCCGTGTGAACGATGACAATCTGATGGAAGTCTCCGTGCATGATGACGGCCCTGGCATTCCTGAAGATGCCCGCGAACGCGTCTTCGAACGTTTCTACCGCGTGGACCGTGCCCGCTCCCGTGATGCCGGCGGCACCGGTCTCGGTCTCTCCATCGTGAAGCACATCGTGCAATCCCACGGCGGCGAAGTCTGGATCGAAAGCGAGCCCGGCAAAGGCAGCACCTTCTTCTTCACCCTGCCCCGCGAGTAATCGCGCAGTCTCATCAATCGCGCTCGATTTCCATTCTCATTTGTCCCATCGGCCCCATAAGACCTATTCACTTTCCGAGTATTCTGCGTATTCTGTGGTTTATTAATCGTTCCCCGAAGTCGCCTTCCCATCTCGTCCGGTCAATGCTCCCTCATCTCGATAGCATCCTGTCCTGCGGTACTCTAGCTACCAGTCTGCACCTCCCAGATCCGACCCCCGCCAGCAACTCCACAAGGCAACGCAGACTGGTAGGGCGAGAGCGCTTTACCCCGACATCATGTCGGGGCGTCGAGCCCTGACCTTTTTCGTCAGGGCACTCACGAACACCACGCCCCACTCCCGCCGAAGCACACGACCTCTCCTCCCTCTCTTCCAACGACAGTTGGAGGAGAGGGCCGGGGAGAGGAGGCACTGAGCCATCCCTCCCACCTTGGGCAGTCGAACTTCGACTCCTGCATTCCCTTTAGGAAATTATTTCAAAGAGCAATGAAACCACCCGGCCCCTGTTGATGTATCTGGCCTATGGCTCCTCCTCACAGGGAGGCCAGACTCTGGCGCTGTCCTGAACCCGGCTGGTTCCGCAGTGAGTAATGGAGATTCCCCGATGGGTCATAAAATCCTACGCCCACCGACGTCCCGTTCCCCCTCCAGCTTACGAGCCCCGATCCAACACCCGATACACCCACAGATCCTGAGACATGGTAGGGCGTTGCTACCGCGACGCCCGGACTCTTTTCGTCAAAGCGCTCACGTAAACTCAACCCCACCACCGCCGAAACCCACGACTCCCATTCCCCTCTCCTCCGACGACAGTTGGAGGAGAGGGCCAGGGAGAGGAGGCATTTAACAACCCCATCCCCCATCCGAAAGCCAAACTCCGGCTGATTCCATAAGGCTGCCACCTCCCCGCCAACGCAGGACATAACCATGCATAACATCGCCATGCTTGATGACTTTGAGGATTTCGACCTTTCTCGTTCCCAACCCGAAACTAAAAAACTAGGAACCAGAAACCGGCCTTCGGCCTCTCCTTTACCGGCAGCGAGCTGCCAGCTCTGAAATTAATCTCACAAAACCGTCAATCTTTCCATCACTTTTGGCTAAAATTTTCACCCAAATCCGAACTGCTTTCTACGCAAGAACTTCAAAAAAATCACAACGTACGTAACTCGCAATTTTGCACGCCAAAGCTTCCACTCAAGATTCAAAACTCACGCCCCAATTTGTTCTCCAGGTGCACTTTGCCTGAACATCGTTACCGTCAATGTCACTGCCAAAATTATCAATGAACGCATTTTCACGCAGACCGCTACACTGCCCATCAGAAAATCATCCAAGTACGAACGACGGGCAAGACCATGAACCAACCTCAAGCCAGTACCAGACCACGAAACGCCCTGGCAGCCGGAGCCGCCGCCTACCTCACTCTTCTGGCCATGCTACTTTGGATCGGTGGCCCATTGGATTTTCTTTCCACCATTTCTGTTTCAATACTGCTCTTTCTGCCCATCTCACTCTGCGCCGCCTTCATTGAAGCCTGCCTCCCGCCCGTCCAAACCAAGCGAGCCATCCTCATCGGCATCTGCACTGGCCTCACCGGCGGATTTGCGATACTTTTATATTTCGTCTCAAATATTTAGAACCTATGGGATTTGACGGAATAACCCACTGACCATTCCAACTCTCCTTCCGGTTCGCGTATTTCGCGTGATTCGCGCCCCCTGTTCCGTTTCTCCAACTTTGAAATCTCAAATCCTCAAATCCGAAATCACCCTTACTCGCCTCGCTCGGCTATCGGCTATTTGCCATTGGCTATCCAACACTTGCTCACCCGCCTCATACTCCCGCCCGTCCAGCAACCCAAATTCTGGCACCGTACCAAAACCCAACGTTGGCCCGCACCTCAGCGGGACTACGTTGATTCACCCGCCCCCGTGCCACCAACCACAACGTGGTTGCGTCCCATCAAAAGCAGCATAAAATCCCATCATGCCCGCAACCAGTAAACCCGGGGACAAATACGTCATCCTCATCGGGCTGCTGGTTGTCCTGTGGCTCGTCTTTTCGCCGCGCCACACCACCGAACAGTTGCTCCAGCGTCACTTGGGCATCACCAATGCCTCTGCATTCCGCAACATCCAAACCGATTTCCGCTCCGCTCGTGAATGGACCGCCCACATCTATCTGGAAGGAAGCGCCACGGACATCCGCCAACTGCTCGATCAACAGAAATTCACCCCCGGAAAAGAAGTCCCAAGCGGGGTTTTGCCACGGCTTTCTTTTTCAAAGGCCCCTCCCCCTCCCGCTATCGCTCAAGCCCAATTCTTCGACCGCGAACGCACCGGCATCGTCGACTCTGCAGTCGTTAGTCCTGATGGCACCCAACTCTGGCTCGTAGCCCAGAGGTTTTGACCGGTGAACTTATACCAGACCAACAACCATCGCCCTGAACTTCCCCCACCATGCCCGCCCAAGACCTCAGCCATGTCCGCGTGCTGATTCCCGCCCCCTGACCGGCGAGGTATTGGGGAAACTCAAACCAATTTTTCTTGCCCGCTTGACCTTTCATTTCCACCACGACACTTTCCGTTAAATGAGCTTTCCCGCTTTTACCCCTTTTATCAAATCTCACGGACACCATACCTTGGACAATCGCAATTCAAACGTATGCTGACATTCGCAGGGGAAACATTCGAATTGGACGACCAAGAGACCACCTTTTACGGCTGGATTGATCCGTACGGGAAAGACCGCAAACCAGGAGTGACATGGGACCTGCTCATTCAGGGACAGGCGAAGGAAATAGACGTCCACCAAATTTTGCCTCGTGGCTTCAAGCGAACCTTCGATTTCCCAATTCTGGAACGCAAGCCGACCTTGGACTTCTCGGAGATGGAAATCCCCGCTTGCGACTGGCGCAACATCGAAGGGGTTTCTACCGCGGATTGTTCATCCTTCAGTTTCTATTTCATAGACGATTTCGCTCATGTTGCGATGGATGCGTGCTCACTGTCTTTCCTTAAACGCGAGGGACCGATTTTCACGGTCGAATTCTCCGGTCAGGGCGGGATGGAAGCGTGTGGAATCGATTTCTCATTTCACGGTCTCCTCGAAGTTCCGCTTCGCGGAATAGGCATGTATTTCCAGCCCGGCGAGAAAGATCCTGTCCGGGCCGGACGGCAACTCCTGAAGCAGCATCTGCCTGCTAGCAGCTTTACTGCCTACGAGCTTGAGAATTTCCCTCGGAATGCCCCGTCGAATATAGCCCGGCAAAAACTCGTATTTACAATCGAATAGTCGAACAAACCAGATTTAGCGAAACCCAAACCACGCAGCCTTCCAAGAGCCCCGCCAATAACCCCGCCGCCGATAAAAACAGGCGAAGACACCCTCTTGTCGGTAAGGATGGTTTCCACACCGTCCCTGACTGAATGTATTCCGCGCTGCCGTGCCCGCAGCATCAACGAACCATCCTAACCGCCTCAATCAATGCAGACACCGTGTAGCGCCCCGCTTCCTTCCCCGGAAACCACTCATTGATAAACTGCCTACTCGCTTCGTTCGGCGTGATGCGGATAGAGTGGAAGCCAGCGTCCTTCAACATCTGCTCCAGCTCCGTCACTTGAGCCGCACCCGCTACACAACCCGCATGCACCGCCAAGTCTTGCAATAACTCATCCGGCATCGGCGCCGTCGCCACGATATCCGAGAAGGAAAGCCGACCTCCCGCTTTCAAGATACGATAACACTCGCGGATCACCTGCGCCTTGTCCGGCGAGAGATTGATCACGCAATTCGAGATGATGAGCGTCGCGGTATTGTCTGCCACCGGCAGATGCTCGATCTCGCCCAGGCGAAATTCCACGTTCGCGTATTTCCCCTTCGCCGCATTCTGTCGCGCCTTGCTGATCATCGCCGGCGTCATGTCCACCCCGATAACCCTCCCTGTCGGCCCCACCTTTTTCGCCGCGAGAAAACAATCGATGCCCCCGCCACTACCAAGGTCCACCACCGTCTCACCGGGTTGCAGCGAAGCCAGCGCGAGCGGATTACCGCAACCCAATCCCATCTCTGATCCACCCGGGAGCTCCGCCACCGCCTGCGCATCGTAACCCAAGAGCGTCGGATTCGTTCCGCCGATGGTCCCTGCGCAACAACCGCCACCACCCACCGGCATCGGCGCACAACAGCCACCGTCACCGCTCGTCGCAGCCACATTCCCATACTGCTCCCGCACAAACGCGCGAATGCCATCCTGCTGAACGCTGTCCGATTTCGTACTCATAATACTCTGTGTGAGCTGTCAGCCGCACTATTATTTCACACGGCGCATTTCGCAAATGGAATCGCGCCGCTCGCTTCTAGCTGTTCAACAGCATATACCCTATCTACCTTTGCGCCCGTGCAACCGCGTCGTCTCGACCAGATATTTTCACGCTACGGCTATGGCAGCCGAAGCGAGGCCAAGCATTGGGCTCGTGCCGGCCGTATCACGGTCAAAGGCGAAGTGGTGAAGGACACCGCAGAGAAGGCCGATCCATTCGACGTCTTGATCGATGGCAAACCGATTGAAGCACCCGATGGCCTGCTCGTATTGTTTCACAAGCCCGCCGGTTACGTCTGCTCCCACGATACCCGCGAAGGCGCGAACATCTACGACCTTCTGCCCAAGCAATGGCTCCAGCGCAATCCGCCTGTGACCTCCATCGGCCGTCTGGACAAGGACACCACCGGCGTCCTCCTCCTCACCGACCTCGGCGAACTCGTCCAGCGCTGGACCTCCCCCAAGCACAAAGTCTCCAAAGTCTATGACGTGACTGTGGATGGCACCTTGAAGCCGGAACTCGTGGACCTCTTCGCCGCTGGCACCCTGCAACTGGAAGACGAGGACAAACCCTGCCTCCCCGCGAAACTGGAGATCCTTTCACCGAACACCGCGCGCCTCGAACTCATCGAAGGCAAATACCATCAGGTGAAACGCATGTTCGGCAGCCAAGGATGTCCGGTAACCAAACTCCACCGCAGCCGCTTCGGCGACTACACCGTGGACGATTTGGCAATCGGCCAGTGGCGAATGGTGGCGACGCCAGCCATATAGTGGGGCAGGTGCCCTCGCCTGTCGCACGTTTTTAGCGTCAACTCACTCCTTGAAAAACCAAGGTTACTATTGTTCAGTAATCACAGAAACAACCATATCGGAAAGGAACCGATTAATCTTCAGCTATTTTGAAAGCGAAGCTAAAACTGCTGTTTGCATTCATTTTCGGCCTTGTATTAGGCAGTGTTCTGAGCGTGCTTTTCGTCCGATTCTTGGATGAGAAAATGGAACAGCATCATGCAAATAAAATAGCTGTGTCCTCAGAAACTGCTGTCAAAAAAGCGATGGCGGCTTTCAAAGAGGTTGTCATTCAAAACGGCGGCCTGATCAATGATACTATTTATGAAGACTTGGCAGGGCACCGAGAAGTTGAGTCTGTAAGTGATTTGTGTCTGGGTGAGGGTTCTCTCATAGGATTTTCCTATCAAAATTCACCAACTCGCATAAGCACCAATCTTGCTGACAATGCAGAGCTGATCATTTTCACGGCAGGTCACGGCCATTACATGTGGCTTGGACTGGCGGATGGAAGCGTGAAGAAAATCGACTTTTCAAAGGACAACCCTCACTCCTTCAGCATTGCGTATGAAAAGCACTCCAAACTGATGCAAACTGCCGGCTACCCATCTTGGACCAACAGAGTAACCCGACGGAAATGGCTGGAGGAGAATGCAAACCATCTGGTTTGGGATGCTAAAATGAAATTATACAGGTTACCGCCCCGTTAGCATTCTCATTTTCCCCATTGCAGAAATCCTCCCGGACCCCACAATCCGCCGCGTTGTGTCGATGACGGATGCCCAGCCTGCCGCCCCTTCCGCGGAGATCACCCGCCTCACGTTCCTAAGCGAACGTTGGCGGGCGTTCAGCTATGGCATCCTCGAAACCGCCGCCACCACCTTCCTCCTGCTCATCGCGGTGAAGGAACTCAATGCCGGGGCCACGGCCAAGGCGCTCATCGCCGCCGGTGGCAGTGTGGGGCTGCTACTGGGACCGATGATGGTCTCGTGGGTGCAATCCCGCGCGCTGTCTCCCTCTATCGCCGCCGGGCGCATGGCAAATCTCGGTGCAGCCGCGTTTGTGGTCATGGCGTTGGTGCCGTTTCTGCCGGTGTATGTGCTCGGCAGCCTCACGGCCCTGACGGCGTCCACCATCATCATCCCGCTCATCACCCAGATTTATCAGGAGAATTACAAGGCCAGTGAACGCGGGTGGATGCTCTCCATGTCCTTTGTCATCCGCATCGCCACCGCCGCCATCTTCAGCGAACTGGCCGGTCGCGCCCTGACGGGGCATCTGGATAAATACCGCTGGCTGCTGCTCATCTTTGCGGCGGCTTTCCTGCTGGCGGGTTACTGGCTGCGCCGCATCCCATCAAAGACCCTGCACGTCAGTGGCGGCACGCATCCATTCAAAGCCCTACGTTACGTGAAGACCGATCCCATCTTCCGCAACACGCTGGTCGCCTGGATGCTCATGGGCTTCGCAAATCTCATGATGATTCCCTTGCGTGTGGAATACTTGGCGAATCCGAAATACGGCTATGCCCTGACGACTGCGCAAGTCGCATTGCTCGTCGGCGTGGTGCCGAACATCGCGCGGCTTGTGCTGAGCCCTTTCTGGGGCTGGGCTTTTGATCGCATGAATTTCTTTGTGCTGCGCGTGGTGCTGAACATCGGATTCGCCCTGGGCATCCTCTCCTTCTTCACCGGCAAGTCGATGATGGGCATGTGGATCGGGGCCATCATCTTCGGCGCCTCGAATGCCGGTGGTGATGTGGCGTGGAGCTTGTGGGTGACGAAGTTCACCGAGAGCGAGCGTGTGGCGGATTACATGTCCGTGCATACCTTCTTCACCGGCGTGCGCGGTTTGTTCGCGCCATTGGTGGCTTTCCATATGGCAAACCATTTCGAGCTGGCCACCATCGGCTGGTTTAGCGCCGTGCTCATCGGACTCTCCTGTCTGGTGCTCCTCCCAGAGATCCGCTTCGGCTGGAAGGCAAAGAAGTCCGCACCGCTCACCGAAGAAGTGCAGGACTAGTCCGGTGGAGCGCCGAGCTCCAGCTCGGCTCGAAAAAGCATTTCCTTAAATGCTGGTGTTTGCGTACGCGACAAAGCGCGATTTGAAGAACTGACAGGAAAATAAAACTCCTAAAACTCTCTCGCCGAGCAGTGGCTCGGCGCTCCAAACCACCTTACGCCGCCCAAAGCCGCTGATCCACCGTCACCATCGGGGTGATGCGCTCGCGCGCCATCGAGTAGCGCAACGCCATCTGGTGGCTGCGCTCGATGGAATTCTCCAGCGCCGCCCGGAAGCTCTCATGGGAGAGCAGCTCGCCCCAAACCTCTGGCCCTACCACCCCAGCCAGCCATTGTTTTTGTGATTCTGTCGGTTTCATACCGTCTGACATCTTGTTGCTGGAGATTCGACGACACCTCTTCACGGTTTATTGAACCCAATTAAAAATATTTCTGAAAAAGAAAAGGCCGACCGAACTCGAAAGCCCGGCCGGCTTGGACACACAACCTAAACGAAACTTAGTTCACCGTGATTTTCCGCGGCTTAACCTTCTCTGCCTTCGGCAGTTCCAGCGTCAGCAGCCCTTGGTCGATCTTCGCGACGATGCGTGCCGTATCGATCACCGGGTCCAGCGCAAACACGCGGCGGTAATCGCGCGCGGTGCTTTCACGATAAAGGGCCGTACCAGGCACTTCCGCTGTCTTGCGATGACCGATGATGGTCAATTCATCATCATCCAACAGGATTTCGATGCTTTCCTTGGCCACGCCCGGCATCTCTGCATGCAACACGTAGCCATCCTTCTGTTCATGGATGTTCACGCGCGGCGTCAGGTAGCTCTTCTGCTCAGCTTGAGCCGTCTCCACGGTGCCGTTTTCGGGTTTGGTAACTGAATTGGTCATAATCTTGGGTCTTTCTTAAAAAGGGTTTGTGCCCGGGGTGGCTAAACCGCCCCGGGCGGTTTTCGGTTAGTTTCCGGTCACTGCGATTTGGCGCGGCTTGGCTTCCTCCGTCTTGGGCAGCGTCACCGTCAGCACACCGTCTTCATAGGCAGCTTTGATTTTCTCCGCATCCACCGGCTTAGGCAGGGCCACCGTGCGATGGAAACGCCCATAAAAGCGCTCCAGCCGATGCGTCGCCGCCTGATCATCCTTCTGCTCGAACTTGCGTTCGCCGGACACGTGCAAGGCACCCGCTTCCAGCCAGACCTCGATCTCTTCCTTCTTCAAGCCGGGCAATTCCACCCGCGCCACGAGGTTTTCCTTGTCCTCATACAGGTCGAGGTTCGGGGACCAGCCGTTGAAGAAATCCGCCTGCCGCTCCAGCAAGCCAAACGGCTCCTCGAACAGACGGCTGATTTCATCGCGCAGATGCGACAACTGCGGCGTGTTGTTCCAGTTCCACAGGTTCGGTCGTTGCAATCTCATCAGTTTCATAACTTCAATTATCCTTTCTTTGTAAATTGTTGTCGTAATCGACACTTCATTACATAGCGTAAGGAATGCCAAGTTATCAAAAAATTATTTAAGTATTTTATTATAAATACTTTATAAAAATTAAAACCATTTCAAAAACAACCCAATCGAGTTATTTTGTCACACAAAAACCCAAAACCACCACCCACAATATTGAGACAAATTGTCACACATGAAATCTGCTAGGGTGTTTGCGGCTTTTTGGGTTAGCTTCCCTTCAATCAGTGAACCACCGGACCTCCATCCTAGTCATCAGCAGTCTTTGGCTACTTTTCAGCGGCATAGTCCACGCTGAGCCTGAGGTCAAACTGCAGACTTCCTACTACGCCGTTCAAGGTGAGTCTGCCCGCGCATTGCGCGCTTCCATGAACACCGCGAGGCCCAAGGGGATGGCGCACGATGCCTATACCAAATGGCATGTCTCGTGGAGCTATACGTGGCAGCAGGTGAACGGCAACTACGCGCTGCAAAGCTCCAAGGTTTCTGCGGCTATCTCTGTGACTCTGCCGCAATGGGCTCCCCCGAAAGATGCCGATAAACGACTGGTGGAACGTTGGCAGCGCTACATCACGGCGCTGCGCCGACATGAGAATGGCCATGCCGTCATCGGCACCCAAGCCGCGCGTGACATCAAAAAGAAACTCCAGAGCTTGCCTGCAGCCCCATCCACCGAAGCACTGAAAGAACTGGTCGAGCGCACCTGCCAGCAAGTCCTCGCTGAGGCTCGGGAACGCGAAAAGAAATTCGACGACACAACCAACCATGGCATCAAGGAAGGCGCGCAGTTT
>JAURFH010000189.1 GCA_030834415.1 Verrucomicrobiota bacterium
GGCGGTGGCGGTGGCGGTGGCGGGGGAGCACCGCCTCCCGGGCGCATCAAGCGCGGCGTCCTAACGCAGATCGGTAACAACTTGTTTTATATATTTAAAAACAGAAACAATAGTACCGAAATAACACTGCCCGTGAACAAGACGACGGGGCGGGCGAAACCAACTAATCGTGGAATGCTCTATGGAATCGGCTTCAAGGAGCGTAACACAAACAACTGGAATTTCAATAATACCAAGAGTATTATGTTTACTTATATATCTTTGAAATATAAGAATAGAACTAATGTCAATATGGGCGACGCCAAGTGGAATGGGCGCGCCATGAAATTCGGCAACTATAATGTCCAACGCGATCTCACGATAAAACCCAAGGCTCTCGGCGCGCGGGGCAATCCCCTCAAGCTCAAGGCGAATGTCAATAATGCCGGCAATGTCAAAATAGGCCGGCCAGATATAAGTAAATTGGGTCGCACCTTGCCGGCTACTTGGACGGAAATGCTCGACGGTTTCCCGCCCATGAAACTAGGCGACGCCGAATGGAACGGTACCAAGCTTGTTTACAGAGGTGCACCGCTATACAAGGAGAAAGCTCTGCAGCGGTACTATGCCGATGTGGGCGGCTCGCGCGTGTTTTTCGACTACTCTACAGATGCGGAAGGTTATCCAGTATTCATATCAAAGGCGACGGATATCAATGGATACTTTAAGAAAAATAACAAAACTTATGTTGATGTGACGACCACTACACGCGAGTACAGATTGAATAAGGGGACGTTCAACGGGAGGCAGATATATAAACTGTATTCAAACGGAAAGGGCCAAGACTCCTGGGCCGTTAAAAACTCAAAGGCCAGGAAGTGGGTCCCAATTTATACCTTGGGTAAAGGTAAGTGGTCCATGAATGCCCCACCAGGTCAGGGTCCTCCCCCGCCGCCCGGGTCAAATGGCGCCCCACCAGTAAACTACAAGTCGATGACGTTGGAGCAGCTCATAAAAGCGCGTAACAATAAGAGCGACCCCAACTCGAACCTGAACGCCGCTCTAAATGCCGCGGTGAACAAGCAGCTGAGATCGGTCAACGGCAACTCGCGCTCCCGCAAGTTTGGTATGTACGGCGACATCCTGATAAAGATGGGGTCGGGCCGCAACTATCCAGGGCGTGCCAAGGTGCGTGACGCCATCCGCACGGAACTTCGGGCCGCTCTGCGCAACATCAGAGATCCCAGAAAGGCCAAGGTTGAGCTCGAGCGCGCCAAGGCGAACGTCAGACTGAGCTCCATTCCCATCAAAAACTCGAACGTCAAAAAGGCGTTCGAAATTGAAGAGTCGAACATCAAGGGCCGTCTGCGCGAGTACAACGTCAACTATGGCTATGGTGGTCGTTCGAGAAACAACAATAACGGCTATGGCCGGCGGCCTCCGCGCTTCCCGGTGCCTCGCATGCCGCCTCCGGGCTTCAACATGGGGCCAGGCCCGGAGTTTCCTCGAAACAACCGTGCCTTCCGTGCACCGGAGCCGGCGTCGTCTTTCCGTCTGCCGTCGAACACGCCCGCGGCGCCGCGCATGCCCAACATGGGCGCCCCGGCGCTCCCCCCGCCGCCCATCAACCTCACAGGCGCCGGCAACCAGCAGCCGTTTGCACCCAGCCCGATGGCGCCGCTGCTGGCCAACCTGCCGTCGAACGAGCGGGCAGCCATCAACGCTGCAGGTGGCGTGAACAAGGCTGCGAATCTCGTTAACCAGGCGGGCGGTGGCACGAATGTCGCCGCGGCCGCCAACGCCCTTGCACAGACGGGTGGTAACGTGAACCGTGCGATCGCCGAAAAGGGCGCCAACGAAAAGGCGGTCAAGGTGGTGATCCAGCTGGGCGGCGGCAAGAATCTCACAAACATCGAGCGCGCCAAGAATGTGCTCAACGGTCTGAACAACGTTGCGATCCAGCTCAAGAAACGCAAGCGCCGGTCCAAGCCGAAGGCCAAGGGCAAGGCCGTCGCCAAGGGCCGCGTGGCGAAGGCCAAGCCCAAGGCCAAGACGCGCGTGGTGTACAGAACGCGCCCAGGGGACCGCGTCAGAACCGCGGAGCTGAACAAGCTGCTCAACATTGCGACAAAGGATGAGATCACGAAGCGTATGGAGAATGCCAACCTTTTGAATAAGGTGTACTCAAAGGCTGAGCTAGCAAAGATATACAAGAAATATGTGCTAGGTAAAAATCTGCCGCCCCTCAAGAAAAAAAAAAGAGTTTTGAAGTCACGGGCCAAGTAAAGACCTAAAGTTTTTCAAGTTCAAATATGGAGACTCTCCAGTACATTAGCACGCTCAACGACATCCGCGAGCAACATCCGGAGTCATCGTGGGTCCGTATCACTACGATCACGATGATTGCGAAATATCCACGTGACATCGACATGGACAAGTTCCGTAAGAACTTCAAGCCTATGAAGATTGGCGCCTTCCAGTGGAACGTAGAAGAAAAACTAAATGAAAAGTTTTACAACAGTTTTGCCATAGGCTACCGAGACCAGTACTCCAAGAAAGTCATCAAGATCTTTCCGAACGGTAGCATCCAGGGGGCGGGGTGTTCCGACCTGAGCGTCTGCCAGCGCGTGACCAAGCACGTGAGTCAGATCATCCAGACCGTGACGGGCTTTGAGGAGTCCATCCCTCTCGAGTCCATCTCGGTGTGCCTTATCAACACCATCTTTGCGCTCAACCACGTCGTCAACTTGCGCAAGGCGAAGGCGGCTTTCGAGCGCGAGCCCAAAAAGTACAAGGTGACGTACGACGCGGACCGCTACTCGGCGGTCAAGGTGAAGTTCACGCCTGTGCCAGGGCACCGCGAGGTGACTGCCAGCATTTTCTCGACCGGCAAGATTCTGGTGGCCACCGGCGCGCCGACGCTCCAGGTGATCTGCGCAGCGTACAAGGCGCTCAACGAGAAACTTGACGAGCCAGGCATCAAGGTGGAGCCGGTCGCGAAGAAAGAGGTGTACGACGGGTTTGCCGGCTACAAGTTTGAAGAGTGGGTCGATATGCTCAAGACCCAGGGAATAAAGTCTTGGTGAATAATAAATGTCTCAGCGTCTGGGTCCAGCGAACGGACGCTGCATCACCTCGTACGAGTCCCCCCGGATCATCAACGATCTGATCATGGAAAAGAATGGCATCGCCTTTATGGACAACTATTCTTACCGCAAGTTTCTGCAGTCTCAAGGCCCAGCGGCCCTGAACTTGCCGTTCGCCAACGCAGCGTGCGGCCGCCCCCTGTCCAACCCTGTTGACTTAGAGGATTGAAACCATTGATGTGTAATGAAGATAGTAATTGACGGCAATATCGGTTCCGGAAAAACTACCCAACTTGATCTCTTGGAGCGTGCTGGTCACAAGGTCCAGCGCGAGCCAATCGCCGAGTGGCCCTTGGAGGACTTCTACAAGGACCCCTCCCGCTGGTCCTTTCTGCTTCACATGGCCATTCTGAAGACCCTTCAGCCCGTGGAGGGCACGGTGGTTTACGAGCGTTGTCTGCTCAGCAGCCGCTGGGTGTTCTGGCAGTACATGCTCGACCGTGGTCTTGTGACGCAAGATGAAAATAAAGTTTACAAATATTTTTATGAAAAGTTTTTGTGGGAGCCGGACGTGTACATCTTCATCCTCAAGAATCCCAAGCTGGCGTGGGAGCACGTACAGGCCAGGCACCAGACGGGCGACTCGGGCGTGACTTACGACTACCTTGTGGAACTGGACAAGTACTACAAGGAAATGTTGGCCAAGTTGCCGATGACCATCCACTTTGTGGACGGCTCGGACACCCCGGAAAATATTCATGAAAAAATTGTCAGAATACTCCAATGGAAGGAAGGTGCGGACACCCCACAATGACGGGTGCTCCCTGTAAGAGGAGGGCGCGGGACGGCAACCCGTGTGCCCTCCACAGTACCGAACAATGTTCAGTGTGCTTCGTGCACATGAATGGCGGTACCCGCACGCTTGAGTGCGGACACACCTTCCATGACCGGTGCCTCGAGCGCTGGAAGCGCCAGCAGGACAGACCCACCTGTCCCATGTGCCGAGCACCCTTTGACGCACCCAAGTACAGGGTGACTCTTTCCATTCAAAGAGTTTCGGACGGCGTCGAGACCGTCCAGGAAGTTCCGGTGGACGATATCGAAGCCCTGGCAAGTGAATTTGACATTCAGTTGCACACGGTGAACGCCAACTACCGAATGGACATAATGTTCGGCATCGATGAAAACGAGGACCTACGGGAGGTGCTCAACGATCTTGGCATTATTCACTTTGAGTTGCCCATCTGACGATTCGTGTTGTTGCCGGTCGACACGTAACCGCGCTTGACGGCATAAGCGGCGCAGAACTTTGTGTAAGAAAAACCAGGGTGATAAACCTTGGAAGCCTTTATGGGGTCGTAAATTGTCTTGCCCTTTGCGTCCACAAGTTGGGGCCCTGTCGCCCACCCCTGCTTGTGGCTCCACAGGTTCACTGGGAACTGAATCACCTTCCCTGGAGCTATGAAACTCTTGTTGGTCTCGTTAAGCTTGTTGATGGCACCGAGCGTCCGGTTGTCGTTCGAGTTGGCGATCCGGCCGTTGTTGGCACTGAGGGGCGCCGTCTGCTTTTTGAGCGCCGCCTTGATGACCGATGGCTTGACGCGGAAAAACTTGGCGAGGCCGCCGATCGTGTCACCGGGGCGTATGCGGTACCGGACGGCGTTGTTGTGCTTGTACCAATGAAAGTCGCCGGTGGGCTCGTCAAAGTCATTCTTCGGCGCCACGAAGCACATCACCTTGTAGTAGCCAGGCTTGGGCTTGGCGTACGGGTTAGTCATCTTGTACACGGTACCGGGGTTGTCGCCGAGCACGAGCCGGGCGATGCCGTCGCACTTGGTATATGTCAAACTGTTTTTTGACGCATCATTATTCTTGGCGCCAGGGATGCTCTTCACCCGTCTGTAAGGACTGTAACTGTCGAACGCATAGTCGTAGCAGTTGCAGTGCGTGCGGCCCCGAGTGCCCCATGGATCCCACGTGAACATCGTGGCATCCTTTTCAAACGGGTGAAACTTGACGCCAGTGTTGGCGTTGATGTTATTACCTGTGGGGACGCGCTTCGCCACGCGGCCCCGGGCCACAGCCGGCCGGGCGGCTGCTGGCCGCGGCCGGACCCTCTTCAATACCATTATTATTATGTACTGTTTTTTTTCTCAGTACATGATAAAATGTACGGAATTCTCCACGCTCGCAACCAGCGCGAACTCATCCGTGAGGTGATCATCTTCGCCATCTTTCTGATCCTGATCATGATCCTGATGCGCTTCCTGTGGAACAAGACCCTGGTCAAGTACATCAGCGTGCTCAAGCCCGTGGACTCTCTGTGGCACACCTTCCTGCTCGCCCTGGGCATCTCCATGTTCAAGCTCTAGATGTTATTCATCAAGTTTTCGAAAAAAAGGCCAGCGCCTAGCCCGAGGCCAAGCACAACGCCGAGGCCCATGACGATGTAGGCGACGGTCAGATTACCACGCCCGCGGCGCGCCTCCTTTAGCAGCGACAGGCCCCACACCAACAGTGCGAGGCCCAGCGCCAAGTAAAGCAGCTGCGAAGCGGCAACTCCAAGTCCTAGACCAAAACCCATCTTGGCATAAGACTTGACAGAAGTCATTTTATTGTTTCAAAACATTTTTTTTACAGTTCAGTGTAGCCGCTCTTGACCTCGCCGTTCACCACCAGTGTCGGGAAGCCGCTCACAAACTCTGGGCACTCGCTGGTGGTGCAGTCGATAAACTCGTACTTGATGGACTTGCCGTCCAGGTACTCCTTCTGCTTCACACACCAAGGGCATGTGTTGGAGCCGTACACCTTTACGTCACCCTCAAAGTTCGAGACGGACACTGTGCGCTGAGACGCCAGCCAGACGACCAGCAAAAGCAGGATACCTATGCCGACATAAACCCACGGGTTGAAGTCGTCCATTTACTCTCTACGAAGAAAAAATAGCCTTGGCAATATCCGCTTTGCTGCGCAGCCCCTTGGTGGACACCCCGTACCGGGCCGCCATCGCCTTGAGGTAGTCGAGGCTCACCGCTGCGCCGTTGGCGTACACGGGACGGCCGCCGTCGACACGGAGCTTCACACGGTTGCCATTCATCCGCATGTTCAAATTCTTCACCGCCCGGCCACCGGCAGCCTTCGGCGGGCTCGCGCGCTTCGGCGGGCTCGCGCGCTTCGGCGGGCTCGCGCGCTTCGGCGAGCTTTTGCGGGCAGGGGGCGGGCCGATCGGGCTCAGAGGGGGCGGCAGTGATGGCAGACGGACAGGGCTTGGCGTGAACATCGGCAGACCGCGGCGGAGACGATTCTCGAGCACTGCGATAGCCTTCTGGCGCGCCTCGGTCCACCGGTTGCTGTACGAGCGGTTGTTGTTCACGAGCAGACGGGTACGGAGCTTGTTGAACTTGTTGGTCCGCAAGACGCGTGGCGAGATGCGCACGTTCTGTGCAGCCGTGTTGATCCGCTTGCGAGGCGACGCTTTCTTGCGACCCGTCACCGAGTTCGCCACTGTGGGCACCGCCAGTACCTTGGCCTTGGGCGCCCCCGCCTTGGCACGGCGGGCAGCCGTCACCTTGGCCTTGCTTGCTGGAGAAAGTTTCATAAAAGTTTTCGGAGAAACATTTGCCAAATTCTTTGGTAGATTGGGGACGGGCGATGGCACCTTGGGTTTGGGTTTGGGCGGCGAGGGCGTCTTGGTCTTGGCCTTGGGCGGGGTCGTCAGCTTCAGAGCCTTGACGTTGGGCGAGTTGTTGGACTTGGCGGCCGCCTGGCGCGCGAGTCTCTTGGGGCCCTCCTCGAGGTTATTCATGTACTGCTGGGCGCCGAGAATATACGGGTCCTTGATTACCGTATCGAGAGCCGGGAGACCAGGATAAGATATGTTGTACCGGAGACGGCCATCGTTGATGTACTCGCTGACGGTGCCACGGTAGCCCTCTGGAAGGATGCGGTAGATGAATTCCAGCGCCCTAGGGAAACGCTCGGGCCCGTTTCTCTGGATCCACTTCTGCAACTCGTTGAGGAACAGGTGCATGTCGTAGCGGCTGCTCGTGAGCGGCCCGATGCCAGCCTGGTTGGCCGCCCCTGCACCGTTCACCCTGGGGTTCGAGCCGCTCTTTTTCAGACGGGCCCACCCGAAGTCGGCTAGGACGACCGTCGGATACTTGGTCCACGCCCCCTGCTTGATGAGCACGTTGTCGAGGTGCAGGTCGTTGTGTCTGAACTCGGGGTACTTGCGCATGATCTTGACCAGGGAGCGCAGAACCTGGGTGACGATGCTCTGCAGGAGACCCTCCGTAACGCGCGAAGACATCTTGGTCAGCCATTCATAAAGGGACCCGCCAGTGGCGTACTCGCTGAACTCGACGTACTGCTTCACATAGTCGTACCGGCTGCTTCTGTTGGTGGGCCACACCTTGTCGGGGTTGACGTAGTTTTTGCACTTGACGAGGGCATATGGCTTGGGGATGTGTCTCGGAACAACATCATACAGTTTTTTCTGAATATCAAACTCGACAACCGAGTTCTGCTTGGGAGCCGTCTTGTCCTCCGGGCACACCTTGATGATCACGCCAGTGCCGTGGGCCGCCTTTTCGGACGTGTACCCGAGGAACACGACACCCTGCTGGCCAGACCCGATCTTGGCAATACCAGGCTTGATATTAAAGGAACCGTTACGGACGGTGTAGAGACGCCGGTTAGGCAGAGGCACCACCTTGTTGGCCAAGAAACCAGTAGCACCGTTTGACTTGCGGATCTGCTTGAACAGCTTGGTACCACAGTTAAAGAGCACCTTGTTAATTACAGGTGGCGCGGGAAGGTTTTCCTTCACGCG
>JAURFH010000190.1 GCA_030834415.1 Verrucomicrobiota bacterium
ACGCTGGAAGACAGCGCTGGTAGCGGTCGATGAAGCGCATTGTATCAGTGAGTGGGGACATGATTTCAGGCCGGAGTATCGTCAGCTTGCCACGTTGCGTAGTTGGTTGCCGAACGTGCCGGTGATGGCGTTGACGGCCACGGCCACGGATCGTGTCCGGGCGGATATCGTCCACCAGTTGCACTTGGATGAGCCGTCGGTCTATGTGGCCAGTTTCAACCGGCCCAATCTGAATTACCGCATCGTGCCGAAGTCCAAGGCCTACGCTCAGTTGCTGGAGTTCCTGCGGGCGCGGAAGGATGAGAGCGGCATCATCTATTGTCAGGCGCGGGCGACAACGGAGAAGCTGGCGGCACAGTTGCGATTCGATGGTATTCCGGCGGCGCCTTATCACGCGCAACTGGAACCGGAGGAACGCGCGAAGAATCAGGAAAAGTTCCTGCGCGATGAGGTCCGGGTGATCTGTGCGACCATCGCTTTCGGTATGGGTATCAACAAACCCAACGTGCGCTTCGTGGTGCATCACGATCTGCCGAAGAATATCGAGAGCTATTATCAGGAGACCGGACGTGCCGGACGTGACGGCTTGCCTGCAGATTGCTTGCTGCTCTTCAGCGTGGGCGATGAGATGAAGCAGAAGAAGTTCATCTCGGAAAAACCGGATGAAGAAGAGCAGCGCGTCGCTTTGGAGCAGCTTGCGCTCATGACGCATTACGCCGAAAGCAGCGAATGCCGTCGCGTGGTTTTGCTGCGCTACTTCAGCGAAAAGTTTGAGGAAGAGAATTGCGGCGCGTGTGATAACTGCCTGAATCCGCGGGAGAAATTTGATGGCACGGTGGCGGCGCAGAAGTTCATGTCCTGCGTTTTCCGCATGAAGCAGAAGAGCGGCATCACGTTTGGCCTGAACCAGATCGTGGAAGTGCTGACCGGGGCGGATACGGAGAATGTGCGGCGCTGGGGGCATGACACGCTCTCGACGTATGGCATCGGCAAGGAGCATGCGCGAAATGAATGGCAGGGCATCGGGCGCGAATTGGTGCGGATGGGCTTGGTGCGGCAATTGACGGGGCAGTTCGTGACGCTCGACTTGGCGGCTGATGGCGTCATGGCTCTGAAAGAGCGCAAAGCCATCACCTTGACCCGGCAGATGGAGGCACCGGTGGTCAAGAAGGTGAAGCCGGGCCAGATCCAGTGCGACGAAGGGTTGTTCGATGTTTTGCGCGAGTTGCGGCGCAAGCTGGCCGAAGAACGGGGCGTGCCGAGCTACATCATCTTTGGCGACACTTCATTGCGCGAAATGGCGCGAAGCTATCCGACGGGCAGTGATGACTTCGCCAATATCTCCGGTGTCGGCGCGAAGAAGCTCGCGGAGTTCAGTGAGGTTTTTTGCGAAGCCATCCGCAATCACCTGAAAAACAACCCGCGGCAGACTTTTGTTGGGGCGAATACGGGGCAGCTCATCCGCAAGATGCAGCGGGATTTGAATCCGGAGCTGATGGGCGATTCGCATTTCGTTTCGCTCAAGCTGTTCCGTGAAGGATACACGTTGGATGAGATCGCCCGGGAGAGAAAGATTGCGCCGGGCACGGTGGCCCAGCATCTGGCCCGCGCCATCGAGATGGGCGAACCGGTGGATCTCGAGAAGCTGGTGCCGAAGCGGAAGCACGCGGCTATTCTGAAAGCGTTTGATCAGTGCGGATTGGAAGCTTTGGGGCCGGTGAAGGATAAATTGGGAGAAGGGTATGACTATGCCGAGTTGCACATCATGCGGGCAGCGGCGAAGAGTGGGCAATTGGAGGGGTAGGTTTCCTCGCGTTAGCGAGGATAGGATTCTTAGGCACGGGTTTAAACCCGTGCTCCACGGAGGATGCTGGTGCGTCACATAGTGACGCCGGATTCATGGAGATCAGGAAGATATTCTTTCGTCGCTAAGCGACGAAATTCGTTTGGAAAAATTAACGGCGGCTTGAAAAGCCGCCGCTAAGAATCCTTTGTGCCTAACGGCACAGATCAAGAAAGGCGACGGCTAAGACCGTCCCCACAGGGCGCGGGCGCGGCGGGCGCGTTCATCGCTGCGGCGCTTGGAGTTTTGGCAAAGGCGGCAGCGGGGTTCGAAATGGGTTTGGCCTGATTTCAGTTTCGAGGTGCGCCAGAATTCCAAGGTCAGCGGCCAATCCTCCCAACAGGCAATGCAGCGCTTTTCTTGGGGCGGTGCTTTCAGTTTCCGCACTTCTTCCCGGCGGGCGGTGAGTTTGCGGCGCAGGCGTTCGGTGCGGGGATGGGGATGATCGCCGCTTTCGTCGTGCTTGTGCCGGTTCGCGGCGGCGCAGAGGCGACAGGTGTAGAGGTAATAGGTCTTGGCGGATTCCTCGTGCTTGGTGGCGGCGAAGAATTCCGGCGTCAGCGGCCAGTTCTCGCCACATTGCTCGCAACAGCGTTTGGCCAGCTTGGGTGATTTGGCCAACAGTTCCACGCGACGGGCTTTCAGTTCTTGCTTGTGTTCGCGAGCTTTCTCCTTGGCCCAGGCGGAGACACGGCGCGAGACCTTGGCGCGGTATTCGGGATCGTGAAAGCGGGAGAGGGGATGAGCAGCGGTGGCAGCCCAGGAACGCTGGATGCCCAACTGCTTCAAGGTGCGGCGAACCCAAGAGATGGTGACGCCGAACTTCTCAGCGACCACGTTCACCGGGATGTCGGAGCCGTTACGCCGCAAGAACTCAGTGGCTTGGCGGCGGGCTTCAGGCGTAACGGAGATGCCACGTTCATGGGCCTTGCGGGCGCGCTCAGAGTTCTCCGGACTGGCGAGATGCATCCGGCGGATCTGCTGGGCGATGGCGTCCACGGAGCGGACACCATGGCCATTGGCTGCGAAGCAGCCCAAACGATAAATAGACAGAGGACCGTGACCGGAGCGGACTAGGTCCGCCAGCCTTTGCTTGTCTTCCGTAGTCCAACTAATGCCTGGCATGGGTACGACTAGGTATTGGCGACAGTGTCTATCCCGTCGCAGACGCTGGCGCTTGCGACGGTATTCAATCCATTTTTACGCATTTATTAACGGGCACGTCAGGAAAGTTAAGTGAGCAGGTCTGATATGAACTGTGTTCTTTGGCATAGCTAACTTTGTATCTGACGATTTATGTCCGTAGCTCCACCCAAAGGGGATAACCCGTTGGCCAAAACTGATTTCAACCAGACTACCTTAAATCTGAGTCATAGTTGAAATACTTATTGGCTAGGCCTATGATAGGCTCAGGCTATGGAACTGCATCAACTCCGATACATGGTGGCGGTGGCGAAGACGGGGAATTTTTCACGGGCGGCGGAGCGTTGTCATGTGGCGCAACCGTCGCTCAGCCAGCAAATCCAAAAGCTGGAAGATGAGCTGGGGCAACGGCTGTTCAACCGTCTAAAACGCGGCGTGAAATTGACCGAAGCAGGCGAGAGTTTCTTGCCGCGGGCATTGCGAATCCTTGAGGAAGTGGAGGCGGCGCGTCGTGAGGCAGAAGATGCGCAGGCGCTGGTGCGTGGGACGGTGACGGTGGGGGCCTTGCCGACCATCGCGCCGTATCTATTGCCGGGAGTGATCGCGCAATTCTCCGAGAAGTATCCGGGCATCGAAGTGGTGGTGCAGGAGGATACAACAGCACGATTGCTGAAGATGGCGACGTCTTTCGAGGTGGATATGGCCATCATGAGCCTGCCGATCGACGAGGCGGGGCTGGAAGTGGAGAAGCTCTTCACCGAGGAGTTGTTGCTGGCCGTGCCGATGAACCATGCGTTGGCCAAGAAGAAATCGGTGCGGGTAGCGGACTTGGAGAGCGAGCGGTTCATCCTGATGAAAGAAGGGCATTGCTTAGGAGACCAGGTGCTGGGCTTTTGCAATCGGCGGAATTTCCAGCCGAAAGTGAGTTGCCGCAGCGCGCAGATGGAGACGGTGCAGGCACTCGTGGCGACCGGTTTGGGGATATCGCTGGTGCCGCAGATGGCCTTGGAATCAGGGCCAAGTAACCGACCGGTTTACCGTTCACTTGAAGGCACGAAGCCGGAACGGGCCATCGTGGTCATCTGGCCGAAGCGACGGGCGATGGGGCGGGCGGCGAAGGAGTTTTTGAAGTGTCTGGAGCGGGATTGCGGGTGTAATTCGTGAACAGATAAAGTTGAGTTTTTCATCATGCTGAAATATCAATGCAGCATGAAACCAAGGTTGATTTTAATTCTTTCGCTACTAATGGCTGGAGCCCATTGCACATTTGGACTTTTCATGTCGAGGGAGACTGAATTAGTGCCAATCGACCGCTTGTTCAAAAATTTGGAGAAACGCCAAAAAGAGAGTCCCGATGATTTCAGAACAACCTATTACCTGGCCCGTTTGCACGCCATGGCTTACTCAACAAATCTAACCAAACTCCAAGCGACAAAAGCCGATGGTGATCCTGTGTTTGAGTATCCTGGTTACGATTCAGGGGTGCCACGTAAAGTTCATAAAGGTGTTTCTCCCAAGGCCCGAATTTTTGCTGAGCAACATCTTACCAATGCGATTGCTCACTATAAGACTGCGATCGGATTACTAAAAAAGTCCGCCGATCTGGATGAAAAAAAGTGGATGATCATTCCCACCCAGCTGGGGTATGCATGGTGTTTGGAGCAAGCTGCCCAACGTGAAGATGCTCTAAAAGAATATCGTAAGGTGTTGAAAATGGCCTGGAAACAAGAGGTCACCGGGGACTTCGATTTGAAGGAGTGGCTGCAGGACAGTTGGGACGATGTGAAATCAGGAAACAACCCGCTCAAAGGGACATCCGGTCGAGGCTTCATTGGCCCTGGTGTGTGTTACAGTGAGGAGATCATCGGGTATATGTTGAAGCTGCTCGATCCTGTTGCAGATGCGAAAGAGATAGCAGAGTTGAAGGGAAAGAAAAAGGAGCTGGCGCAAATGAGCAGAGCCATCACGCCTATACTCATTCCGATGAATTCACAAGTTGAGCTGAATGAATTGGTAAATCCCGAAGCCAACGTGCTCTTTGACCTGGATGGCAGTGGTATATCAAAGAAATGGGGGTGGATAACGACCAATGCAGCGTGGCTGGTCTATGACAAGCAAGGGGTAGGACAAATCACTTCCGGCCTACAGATGATGGGGAACGTGACTTTTTGGATATTTTGGGAGAATGGGTATCAACCGCTGGCCGCTTTGGATGACAATGGGGATGGGGTGATAAGTGGGAATGAGTTAAAGGGGTTTGCCCTTTGGCAGGACCAGAATGCTAATGGCATCAGTGAGACAGGTGAGGTGCGTCCAGTAGGTGAGTTCGGCATCCGCTCCATATCGACCAAGCATGAAGTTCATGAGTCCGGCATACCGTGGAGCCCACAAGGGGTAACTTTGAAGGATGGGACGATTTTGCCGAGTTACGACTGGATTGTGCCGGGGAAGAATTGAGCGAGATAGGTTAAGGCATCCATTCGGGCCGCGTTTGAGTCACTGGCGATTGTTCGAAAAACGGTCATTGCGTCACTACGTGACTTGTGAAGTTTCATCCCGTTTATCCGTGGGTTTCGCCGTGCTTCACCCACGGCTACCATCAGGCGTGCCGATGGCACTCTTGATGGGTTTTGGGAGGACGCATTTCAGATAGTTTTTGGGAAGTAAAAATTGTGAAAATATTTCATGGCATTTCCGAAAAAAGGGTTGCGAGGGGGTAAGAATCTATACTATTGGTAGTGTGTAATTTTTAAGGGATACACTATTAGTTGTGTGTTTCCGTCGGCAAGTGCCTCCAGCTAGGGGTTGGAGGAGAATAGGGAACCGGGTGAGATTCCCGGGTGGTTTCGCCGCTGTGACGAGTGACGACTGTCCCATGCCCGAAAGGGCGGCCAAAGCCTGTTTTTTAGGGCTTTCAAGGCGGGGTGGAAGGACGATCTCGGAGCCAGAAGACCTGCTTGCTGACACTCATCGAACCGGCCCATGGCCGGTGGCAGTCGCGCCAACGACTGGATGGGGGACCCGGACTGGCCATCAGACGTCTTGCCGAGCGAGACGCAGGCACCGCCATCCTCCCAAGAACAAGTAGCAGGCTGCCTTGGCGGGTGGTGTGCCGAGATTAGCCGTGAGCCAAGAGGCTTGCGGGCCAGCCCATGATTAAAGATTTGACGTTTGAGGCCGACGACATGTCGGCATCGGAGCAGGACAACCACGTTGTCTATCAGTTCCGTAACAAGACCTTTCGCCTGAACAAGACCAAGGCGCGCGAGCGTCTGGATGGCAAGCGGGTGATCAACGGCTTGAAGACTGCCGAGCTGAACGTCCTCCCTCTCAAGTATCCCGAGGCCTACCGCATCTACAAGCAGATGAAAGCCAACCATTGGGAGCCGGACGTGATCGACATGTCCAAGGATGCGCACCAATGGAACACGGGCGCATTGACGCCTAAGGAACGCTGGATCATCGAGATGGGCGTGGGTTATTTCTCGGCGGCGGAAGGCATCGTGGGAGATTCCGTTTTGCACGTCATCGAGGACAACCTCACCGCTGCGGAACTCAAACATGCTTCTCTGCGCCATATCGCGGAGGAGAGCATCCACATGGATTCGCTCCTGCACATCATCGGCAGCTTGAACATCGATCTGGATGAAGTGACGGCGAAGTTCAACGACATCCCAAGCATCCAGCGCAAGAATGCCTACATCACGCGTCAGATGCCCGAGTTGAAGATGGGCGTGGATCTAACGCAGACCTTGAACAAGCAGAAGTTCGCCAAGGCTCTCTTCGGCATCACGCAAGTGATGGAAGGTACGCAATTCTACGCGCTCTTCGCGATGGTCCTCTCGTTGCATCGCCAGAACAAGATGACGGGTATCGGCCAGATGTTCCAATACACCTTGCGCGATGAGTCGAACCATATCGCTTTGGGCCGTTACATCCTCACGGAACTGATCGAGGAGAACCAGGACATCTGGACGCCGGAATTCCGTGCGGAACTTGTCGAGTTCATGCGTGAAGGCGTGGAGCTGGAGAAGGAGTTCGTGCGCGATTGTCTGCCGGAAGACCAGGTGGGCCTGAAACAATCGGACTTCATCAATTACGTGGATTACAATGCGGACCGGCGCCTGACTTCTTTGGGGTTGCCCGCTTTGTCCAACGTGAAAACGAATCCGTTCGGCTGGCTGGATGAGGTGATCTTCCTGCGCAAGGAGAAGAACTTCTTCGAGACGCGCGTGACGGAATATCAGACGAGCGGCAGCGTGAGGAACGCGGCGGAAGACGACCTGATCTAAGCTGCCTTATGGGAGTTCATTCCGATCATTGGATCCGCAAGATGGCCCGTGAACACGGGATGATCGAGCCGTTTGAGGACGGATTGGTGCGGAAGAACGAGGCGGGACCGGTCATCAGTTACGGCCTGTCCAGCTACGGTTACGACTTGCGGGTGGCGAACCAGTTCAAGGTGTTCACGAACGTGTATAACGCCATCGTGGACCCGAAGCATTTCGACGCGCGTTCCTTTGTGGATATCACGGGGGATTCCTGCCTGGTGCCGCCGAACTCCTTCGCCTTGGCGCGGAGCGTGGAGTATTTTCGCATCCCGCGGAATGTCATCACTCTGTGCGTGGGTAAGAGCACGTATGCGCGGTGCGGCATCATCGTGAATGTGACGCCGTTCGAGCCGGAATGGGAGGGGCATGTGACGTTGGAAATCTCCAATACCACGCCGTTGCCCGCACGTATCTATGCGAATGAGGGGCTGGCGCAGGTGCTGTTCCTGGCCGGGGAAGAGCCTTGTGAGACGAGTTATGCGGACCGGCAGGGCAAGTATCAGGCACAGCGCGGCATCGTGGGACCGCGGGCCTAAATTTTTAAT
>JAURFH010000191.1 GCA_030834415.1 Verrucomicrobiota bacterium
AAGCTGACGATCGAGAAGGGGGACCGAGATTGGCTGCAGCAGGTGCAGGAGAAGGTGATGAAGACGTGGAAGAAGTTGACGGGGCCGTGAAGATAGAGAGCGGGAGTATACTCTGTGATGAAGCACGCTTTAAGTGCTTCGCCTGAAAACAATCATCTCTTGGGGCGTTGCCCACCACGCCGACATGAAACCGGGCTTTTGGCCCTCAGGATGGAGCCGGGCTAGTTTCATGGGGAATTTGGCAGGGGGTGGCGAAGTATGCTTGCAGCGGTCTGGCCACGTTGGGGGAATGCAGATGGCCGGCTGGAAGCCAGTAGCGTGAGTCGCGTGCTGCGTCTCTCCATATTTCTGCATCGTCTGCGCTTACCTCGGGGCAGAAATCTCAAATTTTGTCTCCATGGAGTGCACCGAGCACACAGAAGGCTAACGCTTGGGCAAATAATCTGCGATGGTGGGCACAGATGCAGGTGATAGAGACAGAGCGGGAAGAGGCCGGAGCGAGGACACGCCAAGCGTGGGGGAAGCTGTCTCCTTGGGGTACACCGCAGGCGCGGGACAAGGACGGACGGGAGGAGGGGAAAGGCGGATCACCCAAGCAAATTTCGCGTGAGCAGATTCGGATAGTTCCCTACCCCTTACCCCTACCCAATGACTCGCTCGTGCCCCGCTCACTTGGCCTGTCGGCCTTTGCTTTCGCAAACTCCTTCTTCTGCTTCCCAAGCAGCAGAAGTCCCTTGGGGAGAAGGAGACAAGTTTGGCCTCACTATGTCAGGTCAGCCGTTCGTTCTGTTTCCCGCACTCGACACTCTTCGGTTCCCGCCCTATTCTCCCTCCCAATGTCTGATGGTTCTTTAGTTATCGCGGGACGGACGTTTCGTTCCCGCCTGATCCTGGGCACGGGCAAGTTTTCTTCGCCCGAGGCCATGCGTGATGCCTTGGCCGCGAGCGACACGGAGATGGTCACGGTGGCGCTGCGCCGCGCGGATCTGAGTGGCAAGGGCGATCCCTTTGCCAACATCCTCGATTTCATCGATCCCAAGAAGTATCTGCTGCTGCCGAACACCAGCGGGGCCATGAACGCCGAAGAGGCGGTGCGCCTCGCACGGCTCGCCGTGGCCGCCGGTCTGCCCAAGTGGGTGAAGCTGGAGATCCACCCGGACCCGCGCTACTTGCTGCCGGACCCGATCGAGACGTTGAAGGCCGCCGAGATTTTGGTGAAGGAAGGTTTCACGGTGCTGCCTTACATCAACGCCGATCCGGTGCTGGCCAAGCGTCTGCAGGAAGTGGGCACCGCCACGGTCATGCCGCTGGGTTCGCCCATCGGCTCGAACCGCGGCATCCAGACGCGCGACCAGATCCGCATCATCATCGAACAGGCGACGGTGCCGGTAGTGGTGGATGCCGGAATCGGCGCGCCCAGCCACGCGGCGGAAGCGATGGAACTCGGCGCGGATGCCGTGCTGGTGAACACCGCCATCGCCGTCGCCGCAGATCCGAACCGCATGGCCATCGCTTTCAAACAAGCCACCGAGGCCGGTCGCACCGCCTATGAGATCGGTCTCGCGGCGCAACTGAACACCGCGAGTGCCACGAGTCCATTGACCGCTTTCCTCGATTGATCGATTGCTTTTCATGAAAACGCTCAGCCCCAAACGTCTCCGTGAAATCCTGGCTGCTGCCGCCAAGACCCGCGTGCTGGTCATCGGCGATGTGATGCTGGACCAGTTCATCTGGGGCCGCGTGACGCGCATCTCGCCGGAGGCACCCGTGCCGGTCGTCGAGTTCGAGCGCGAGAGCTTCATGCCCGGTGGTGCCGCGAACGTGGCGCGCAACCTGACTGCCCTCGGCGCGAATGCCGAGCAATTCGGCACGGTGGGCAGTGATGATGCAGCGAAGGTGCTGAAGGCGCTCCTCAAAGCAGATCATGTGGAGACGAAGGGCTTGATCGGCTTGCCCGGGCGTATGACCACACGCAAGGTCCGCCTGGTGGCGCATCAGCAACAGATCGCCCGGGTGGATCGCGAGAATCGCGGCGACATCGACGCGAAGCTGGTGAAGAAGATTTTGACCGCGGTGGATGCACGCCTGCCGGAGATCGATGCCATCATCGTGGGCGATTACGGCAAAGGCGTGGTGACGCAGGAGCTGCTCGATGGCTTGAAAGAGCGTTGCCGCGCACGGGGTATCTGGCTGAGCCTGGATCCGAAGCCCACGCATCACTTGGACCTCACCTCGCTCTCGCTTATCACGCCGAATCGCAAAGAAGCGTTTGAACTGGCTGGGGTGCGCGATGGTGGCAGTCGTGGTGTGGCTCCGTTGGAGGACAAGGCGCTCATGGAGGTCACAAACAAATTGCTGACCACGTTGCAACCGGCCTTGCTGCTCATCACCTTGGGTGATCACGGCATGCTGCTCTGCCAGCGCAACCACGCGCCGTATCTCATCCCCACGGTGGCGCAGGAAGTTTTCGATGTGTCCGGCGCGGGCGACACGGTCATCGCGTCGTTCACGTTGGCGGTGGCAGCGGGTGCTTCCCCGGTGGAGGCGGCGATATTTTCCAATCATGCTGCTGGGGTAGTCGTCGGCAAGGTCGGCACAGCGACAGTGACCCCGGCGGAACTCACGGCGAGTTTCAAATTCAAGAAGTAACCGATGAAACGAGCTGTATTCTTGGACCGCGACGGAACGATCAACATCGAGAAGAAGTATCTCTCGAAGCCAGAGCAACTGGTGCTGTTCCCCGGAACGGAAGCGGCGATGAAGCGTCTGCAGGACGCGGGCTACCTGCTCATCATCGTGACGAACCAATCGGGTATCGGCCGCGGGTACTACACCGAAGCGGACATGCACAAGGTGCACGAACGTTTGCTGGAGATGTTCGCGCCGCATGGGATCGACATCGCCAAGATCTATTTCGCCCCCGAATCACCGGAAGAGCCGAGTCGCGGTCGCAAGCCATCACCGGCTTTCCTGAACGATGCACGTGACGAGTTCGATATCGATCTCGCGCAGAGTTACATGATCGGTGACAAGCTGATCGACCTGCAGTGCGGTTGGAACGCGGGTATCGGAAAATCCATCCTCGTGCGCACCGGTTATGGCGCGGAATGGGAACAGAAGGAACCCGAAGCCGTGAAGCAGGCTTGGGTGGTGGACTCCATCGTGGAAGCGGCGGAGAAGATATTGAAGGGGTGATTGCTCGCATGGTGGCATCGCGAAAATTCCTGTGCTGGCTCTTGCTCGGATCGGCCCTGGTCCTCTTGCCCGCCGGTTGCTCGAGCCCCAAGCCCCAAGTGGTGAACCGGGTTGCTGGGCCGCCAACCACGGAACAATTCCAAGCGGGTGAACACGGTACCTTGGCTTTCGAATTACCCGACGGCTGGACTTATACCATCTACAAAACGAGCCCGGTGATCCCGGCCTCCTTCCAGTTGGATTCACCGGATAAGAACGCGACGGTGCGCTTTCGTGTGTCATGGGATGGGATCGACAGCCGTCCTTCCAATCCGTCCGCGGGGGAGCTGGAGCGGCTCTTGCGCAACCGGGCGGAACGTCGCATCCGTTTGTCCGAGGAGGACAGCGTGAACGTAAAGACGATCACCACGGCGGGCGGAGTCGCGCAGTTCGCGCAGTTCGCGCAGTTCACCGAATCCATCTGGGTCAATGCCGAGGTGGCGCCGGGTAATTACCGTTATGCCACGGATGGCGTTTTTCGTTGTGGCAATCTCTGGGGCAGTTTCTCCATCTATTCGCAGGACAAGCTGGGCGAATCTTTTCGACCCGCCCTCGCCATTGTGCAATCCTTGCGGCAACTCGACCCAAAGCCATGAACATTGTCGGCATCTTACCTGCCCGTTACGCCTCCACCCGGTTTCCCGGCAAGCCGCTGAAACTCATCGCGGGCAAGCCGCTCATCCTGCATGTCGTCGATCAATGCCGCCGCGCGAAGACCTTGAGTGAAGTGATCGTGGCCACAGATGACGAACGTATCCGTGCCGCCGTCGCGCCGCATTGTCGGGTGGAGATGACCTCGGACCATCACCCGAGCGGCTCCGATCGCATCGCCGAAGTGGCGGGCCGCCTGAACTGCGATGCCGTGGTGAATGTGCAAGGTGACGAACCGCTCATCGATCCCGAGGTGATCGATATGGTCGCCTCGGCGTTGACCATGTCCGAGATGTCCACCGCGGCCACGCCCATCAAGCATCTGGAAGAATACGAGAATCCTAACGTGGTGAAAGTGGTGACAGACCTATCGGGTCGCGCCCTCTATTTCTCACGCCGCACGATTCCGTATCTGCGTGATGCCGCAACGAAACCTTCCGCCGAGCAGATGTCGTCGTTTCCCTTCCTGAAACATCTGGGTATCTATGGTTACCTGCGCGAGACCCTATTGAACTTGGTGCAACATCCGGTCTCGGCCCTGGAGCAAGCGGAGAAGCTCGAGCAATTGCGCGCCTTGGAGAACGGCATCAGCATCCATGTGTGCCGCGTGGACTACGAGAGCATCGGCGTGGATACCCCGGAAGACGTCGCGCGGGTGGAAGCGATCTTGCAGGCGACTGGAGCTGCTTAAGATTTTTTACATACTGTGAAGAAATCCGTCACCCAGCAACCCGTGGTCTCTGTCGAGGGCCTCACCATCATCCGCAATGCCCAGCGCATCCTTGATGATGTTTCGTGGCGGGTGATGCCAGGTGAGCACTGGGTCATCTTGGGAGCGAATGGTTCCGGCAAGACTTCCCTGCTCAGCTCGCTCGCTGGCTATATGCCGCCGACTAGTGGTGAGATGGCGGTGTTTGACCGGGTGTATGGCGAGGTGGATTGGCGTGAACTGCGGCGGCATATCGGCCTCGTGAGTTCTTCCATCCGCCAGATGATGGCTGATACCGAGCCCGCGCTGGAGACTGTGGCCAGTGGCAAGTATGCCATGATCGATTTCTGGGGTCCGGTGAAGCGTGCGGACAAGGTCCAAGCACGGAAGATCCTCCATGAGGTCGAGTGCGGCTACTTGGAGAAGCGCCCCTGGCTCTATCTCTCGCAAGGCGAACGTCAGCGCGTCCTCATCGGCCGGGCTATGATGGCTTCTCCGCGTTTGCTCATTCTTGATGAGCCCTGCGCCGGGCTCGATCCCGTGGCCCGCGAGAACTTCCTCCATTTCCTCGAACGATTGGCCAAATCCACCGCTGCTCCCACGCTCGTACTGGTGACGCACCACGTGGAAGAGATCGCCCCAGCGTTTAGCCATGTGCTGATGTTGAAAGGCGGCCGGGTCCTTGCTGCCGGTCCCAAGAAACAGGTGCTGACGGCCAAACGGCTCGGCGAAGCTTTCGGCGCTCCGGTAAAACTACGGTCACGCGCCGGTGCTTATTCCCTGACGGTCCAGACGAACCGACGGGACGTCATGGTCTGACCTGTCAGGGGGATTTCAGATAGGCATAGGCCGCTTGGACAGGCCATCTCGCCCCTTGCGAAGCGGTCGTCGTCGTCATAGCATGCAGACATCACAGGAGTACCAACATTTTAAGCCGCTGAATTCCCTCGATGGAAATCAAGATACAGTGCGCTTGCGGTTCACGGTTCGCCTTCGAGGTGCAGCCGGTATACGGGCGCATGCCCGGCCCTGTCGCCTGTCCGCGCTGCGGTTGTGACCATACTGAGACCTGTGATCGTCAGATCGCGCTGAATCTCGCCCCCCCACCTCTCCATGACGGTCGGCGGGGACTGAAGATCCTGAATCTCCCCGGCTACAACCATCCCGAGCCGGACCCGGATGCGAATGAAGTGCTTGTCTCCATTCCGCAACCTGGCATTCAGACCCTGCCCGTGGGCGGCAAGACGAACCACACGACCGAGTTGGATATCCCCATCTTGGATAACTCCTCCGCCGCGCCCCATCTGCAAGATGCCGTGACGGCGGCCATCGCTTCCTCGAACATCCCGATCATCCCGGGTGGCGGCGCTCCACCAGCGGCAGAATCTTCCGGGACATCCACCCCAGCAGCTCCTGCGCCCGGTGGCTTGCGCGTGCGCCAAAACAAGAAGGGTCAGACCACCGTGGTGATCGCGCCGCCGATGCCGCCGGTCGAGGACGTCACTCCCACGCTGAAGCGCAAGCCCACGCCTTCCTTCAAGCCGGTTTCAGACGATGACGGGTCCGGAGGGTTCTTCGGTTTGTTGAAGAAAATCGGCAAGTCTTCCGGTGTCATCGTGGTGGTGCTCCTGGTCGCCTTTAAGTTTCTGTTCAAGTTCAAGATCTTCGCCAAGCTGCTCGCCATCTTCGGCATCGGCGTGGCTTCAAGCACCTCCGATATCGCGAGCGATGAATGGAATTTCGGTTACGAAGACGCCACCCAGATCTACGTGCAGGTGGATGACCCGCAAAAGGTCGTGACGGCCTGTACCACTTATTGGACCGCCCAAGGCAAGACCCTGAACTCGAGCACGACCGATTCACCGACCCTCCAGGAAAAGCACTATGTGGTCTCCCCCGTGCACAAAGGCTACGTCGTCATCCTGGGCGAACTGAGCTGGGACCCGCAATTCGTCAGCGGCCTGGCCCAGAATCTCTCCACCCAGTTCGGCTCCACGGTCATGACCTTCGCGGAGAGTGATTTCTCCGGCGCCTATCGTTTTGCGGTCTATCAATCCGGCCAGAAACAGTTCAGCCACCAGTTTGAAGTGCAGATAAGCGGCAATGAAGCCGTGGAGAGCTTCAAGGTAGAGGGCGAATCATGGGTCGTCGAACACGGCTACTTCAAGCCGGACGGCGATGGATTCAAAAACTTCGACATGGAACACATCAACCTCATCTCGCAAAAGCTCGGCCTGCAATGGTGGGATTTCCCGGATGGCGCCACGGGCTATCACGACTTGAGCGAGCCCTGAGCCCTGCGCTAGATTCGCGCCTGTGAAGCCGACTACCCGTCACCGCCTCGTTCTCGTCACCGCACCCGATCTCAAGACCGCGCGTAAACTGGCGCAGGCCGCGCTCACCGCCCGCCTCGTCGCCTGCGCGAACCTCATTCCCAAACTGGAATCCCACTACTGGTGGCAAGGCAAACTCGAGCGCAGCGCAGAAGTGCTCATCCTCTTCAAGACCACCCCCGCGAAGCTCAAGGCATTGGAACAAGTCATCCTGCAGAACCATCCCTACGACACCCCCGAATTCGTCGCGCTCCCCATCACCGCCGGCAACGAACGCTACCTGGATTGGGTGACGGCTTCGGTGAAGTGAATACGGCCTCTTCCCCTTTGGACGTTGGACGTTGAGCGTTGGAAGTTGAACGTTCCACTTCCGTTATTCCGCTTAGTCTGCGGTTAATAATAAGCCCGTAGTGCAAATAATTGCCTTTGATGCAATCACCGTTTCCTGAAGATGGCCTTCCCATTCGATCCGTTCGATGCCCCCTCAACAATGGCATCCTGTTCTGCGGCACTCTAGCCACCAGTCCACACCTCCCGGACCCAACCCTCGCCAGCCACTCCTGCCTCCGTTCGTCCCCCTTTGGAGTGCTGCGGCTTGACGCAGCTTTTCACCCCGTACCAATGGTCGGGGTCCGTCCGAGGCGGCTTGACGCCTCGTTTCCCCCAACTGGGACGCCGAACTTCGGCGAAACTATGTCAAAGAACAATGAAACCACCCGACCCCGGCGAGCGTGTCGTTTCCTCCCTCCCTACGATTGGGAGTTCAGATTGAGTGCTTGTCCAAAACCAGGCTGGTTCCGCAGTGACTACTATGGATTCCCCGGTGGGTCATAAATAATCCTACGCCCACCGACGTCCAGTTCGCCCTCCAGCTTACGGGCCCTGATCCAAACACCCGACACACTACACCGAT
>JAURFH010000192.1 GCA_030834415.1 Verrucomicrobiota bacterium
GAAGACGTCCTCAGCCGCCGTCTCCGCGCCCTGTTGCTGGATGCCGCCGCCGCGGTGGAATGCGCTCCTCGCGTCGCGGCCATCATGCGCCACGAACTCGGCACTGATGCCGCTTGGGAACAAAACCAGATCACCGCCTTCACCGAACTCGCGGAATCTTATCAGCTACGTTAGCAGCTGAAATTGACTGGAAGCGGATTTATCCCAGGGCCAAACGCTTGGCTTCAGTTGGGATGAATTGCCTAGGGCTGGTATGAGGCCGCGCTGAGAGCGCTCCAGCAAGCCCTTCAGCCCTTCTCTCAGTCCTGGCGGGGCGCCCGGAAATAGCCCACTGTTTCCAAGGGTGGAAACTCAAGAGCCTCAACGCCAAGCCCCGGAAGGGGCGAAAGAACCCGGCTCACCATCGCCCCGCAAGCCGGAGGCTTGCCAGCCTGTAGCCGGTCGGTTTCGCGAGGCACGAGCGACACCACCGGTTGACGGTCTTCAAACCCAGCACTCCGGCAGGAGTGCCAGCAAGTGCAAGAAATTTGCGCGGTTGGTTTACTATGCTCGTCGGTGATATTTCTTGGAGCTCTCCAACCAGCGTGCCATGTGTTCTTCCTCGTAATCCGAGGAATACTCATCAAGCCACTTTACGATGTCGGGACGGTTGATTGAAAGAGCATAGCTTTTCAAGGTCTGGGGATATTTCATGAACAAGAACTGCCAGTCAAAACCGCTGCTAAGATCCATGTCACCGGAACACTTTGCGCTATACATGAGTGGGAGATCGCTCTCATCACCTATGATGTGCAGCAACAATGCGCAATGATAGATGTTTTCGAATTCTTCGTAATCTTCGCCCTTAAGCCGTTCTTCGAGTTCTTCCTTGAAGCACTGCCGAAGCCATTCGTGTTTCTCATGAGCTTCATCAAGAGCAATCGAACGTAGTTTTGATGTGCGTTCTTGCGGCGTCATACGGCACTTTGAATGTAGTGGATGCGAAGGTTCTTTCTTTCAGCCTTCAATTTTATTTTTTGGCGAATTTGAGCAGTTTTGTTGGCAGGCCGATGAATAATTCGTATACATGTTCCTCAATCACATTGATCTCCTCCTCCTGTTTTTCGTAAACTTGTAATGTCCTTGTTTATCCGTTCCCTGCTCCAAAACGGAAATGGTCCACCGCGTTTTGTCGAGTGCATCGGCAATCTCGTTCTCGTTAAGAAATCGGAACGATGCTATTATCCGATCGGCATCTTCCCAATTCCAAAATTGGTGCAACCCATTACCTTCAATTCCTCCGATTGTCCGGTAGATATCTATTATAGCCTGTTCTTTGGGCGACAACTTGCTGTTGGACAATCTGGCTTCCAGTGAACAATAGATTTGATCCAGTTCATCGATGGACTCGGCTAATTCCGGTATTCCATTTTTGTTCTTCTTTCTCATGGTTTTAATCCGTCAGCCGGTTTAGCCGCCCGCTTCGATTACCAAGCATGAATCAGCCCGGTCTGAAAAAATAACACCGGCAATTCAAACCCACCGCCCTTGATGATTTCACGAACCTCTTGTGGCGGCAGCACAGCAACATCCCTTGCGTAGGCTTCGCGCATTTTCTCCGCTTCCTCGTCTGAAATGCCACTCCCAGTGTAAATCGTTTCCCCTGGCTCCTAGCGTGCTATTGCGGCGCGTGCGTCCCTAACTATTGGCGGTCACGTAAATCTTTCACCTTATACATTTTATGCCTGTCATAAAATTCATCTCTATGATGCAGAAGCCATTCTTCCCATTTCCCAGTATCAAAGCCAAAATCTTGCCCTGTTATCTCCTTTAATTCTGCATACGCAGTTTCAGGCTCAAGATACAAAACGCCACCCTTAGCTACCCTGCCTTCCAAATTGTGAAGATAGTATTGATGAGGGTTCAGTTGGCTCACGGACGGAATGTTCAGTGAAGAATATTGCAACCGCAACCGGAAACTTGCCAGCCATCTGCTAAAACTCCACTTTGTCCCGGTCATGATGATGTTTAACCCGGCCATCGCGGAGTTCTTGCAAGCGTACGCTCACGACCAGCCCTTTCGCTGGACGGCGGAAGACTTGGCCGCGCAAGGCCGTTTCGCCGAGACCGCCTTGAAGGGTGTTGCATGGAGTGATTGGTCCGATCCCATTCTCGCCTTACCGCTCCTGCAAGCCGCCATGCTCAATACGCCCACCTCGCTGGAGCATGATCAGGAGGCCATCCTGCTGGCCGGTCCCTTGAGCGAGATCATGCCCGCCGAGACGCTGATCCCGCTGGCCCAGGCACATCTCAATCCGGCCGGGAAACTGGTGGGCATCATCCCCTGCCTGCGGGACAACTCGCCGGAGAGCCAGCACTTCATGGACCTCGCGGCGGAGAAGCTGTGGCCGTATCACACGGCGGAAGTCTGGCTGGAGGTGTTGCAAGATGCGGGCTTTGCCGCCACGGGCATCAAGGCCGAGTTCGTCGCCCGCCCGCAATTCGCCGCCTCTGCCCTGACGGATAAGTTGCAGTTCAAGCCGTTCGCGGAACTCTTCCGCGCCGTGGAAGCCGCCGGTTATGGTGCCCACGAAGTCGGCTGGGGCGAATTGCACTTCATCGCGCAGGGCTTCGAGTAGCGCCGGAGTCAATCAACAAGCCCTTCCGGCCGGATGTCCAATCGCGTTCATCTGCAAACAGAACGGGATTGGATGCCTCCTTCTCCCCAAGGGAGAAGGCCGGGATGAGGGGAAAGGGAGCGCCCCTAAGCAAAAGCGGACCAGGCATTCAGAAGGAAATGCTCTTCCCCCTCACCCTGACCCTCTCCCTTGGGGAGAGGGGATTAATTCACCGCGCCACTCTTGATGGCTACTTCCCCTTCGCCTTCGCATCCAGCTCGCTGAGCTTGAAGCGCACGCTGAGGATGTAAGGCTCCTCGTTCGGCGTCCAATGCCCGTAGGTGGTTGTCACGAACGTCCCGTCCGGCAGGATCTCCACTCCCGGATACGCGCAGTCCGCACCCTTGTGATTGTCCTTCAGGCGCACGCGATATTGGCCCTCGCGCCCCTTCACGACGTCCTCATACGTGCCGACCCAGCCGACCCAGTCTCCCTTGGTCGGACTCTCGAGCGTGGTATCGCGGAAGGAGATGAAGAGCCGGCCATCGGGCGCGTACTTGCCCGTGTGCCGGTCCCCGGTCAAAGCCCCGGGCAACTGGCGCGGTTCGCTCCATGTCTTGCCCTCGTCATCACTGAAGATGACGAACGAGTTCAGCTTGCGGCTGTTCTCGCGCAACAACACGGCGATCTGTTTGCCATCCGGCGAACGCAATGAACCCGGCTCGCACAGGTACGCCACCGGATGCGTGGCGATGATCTGCGGCAGGCTCCACGTGAGCCCACCATCCTTGGAGAGCGTCTTGAAAACATACGAAGTCTGCCCCACCTTGTTATCGCCCAAACCCCAGAAGCGCGCGTCATCATGGAAGAAAGCCATGTAGGAACCGTTCTTCAACGCCTGCATCGTGCCCATGGCCACGATGCCGCCATACGCCCCGATAGATTTCAGCTCCGACCAGGTCGCGCCGTCATCCTCCGAATGCGCCATGCGGATGGTCTCGCCCGGGAACTTCGTCTGCCGTCCGGAGAACATGATGATGCGCTTCTGGCCCTTGGCATCCACGGTGCGAAAGAGCGTGGGTGTCTCCTTGGAGGTGGCCCAGTTCGCGGGTGTGGGCAGGCGCTCGGACCACGTGAGCCCGGCATCGGTGCTACGCCGATAAATGATGGGTCCGCTGCCGTGGCCTTTCGGATACACGATAAGCATGGTCTTGTTATCCTCCAGCAAGAGCGTGGTGGGATGGCCCAAATACTGGCCGGGCTCGCGATCCACGATCACCTGCCGTTGCGTTTCATTCGCGAGATCAATCAAAGGGAGGGAATAGCCGCGCGGCGGATTCTCTGCCGCTGAAAGGGCGGTCGTGGCGACCAGAGAGAACAAGACGCCAGCGCAAACATGACGGAGGTGTTTCATGCGGACAACGTAGCAGTGTGGGTCGCTTAGGGGAACCCCTAGGCCGCTGGTTAAATGAGCTTACCAGCGGGACGCGCGATGATTTATCAGGTCCAAAACCGCGCGCAGCCTTGACCCTCCCCGTAATTTCTGGCGGGATAGCGCCACTCTTTTTCAGCTCATGGACTTTTTTACGCCTATACTTGGTGCCGCCGGCGACGCGTCCTACTGGCCGTTTGCCGTGCTCGTATGCAGCGTCTCCACGGTCATCATCTTGATCTCCGTGTTCCGGATGCACGCCTTTCTCGCCCTCATCCTCGCCGCCTTGGTGGCCGGTCTGTTGGCGGAGCAATTGCCCGGTGCCCGTCCGCGCGTCTCGAGCATCCCCGTGCCCGAGGGCGTGACGAAGAGCCATTGGTCGCAAGCGGTGGAGCTGACCACGGAAGGATTTGGCAAGACGGCCGGAGGTATCGGTATCGTGATCGGTCTCGCGGCCATCATCAGTATGTGTCTCATGGAAAGTGGCGCCGCGGACAAGGTGGTGCGCCGTTTCCTCGGTTTCTTTGGCGAGAAGAACGCCGGGTTCGCCCTGCTCATCAGCACGTACTTTCTCTCCATCCCCATCTTCTTTGACACCATGTTCATGCTCATGGCCCCGCTGGCCATGGCCATGGCCATGCGCACGGGGAAGAATTACCTGCTCTACGTGTTGGCGGTCTGCTCTGGTGGCGTCATCACGCATTCACTCATCGTGCCGCATCCGGGTCCGCTCGCGATGGTGGACAACCTGAAAGTGGATGTGGGTGTGTCCATCGTGGTAGGCATCATCGCCGGTCTGCCCCCGGCCATCGGCGGCTATCTGGTGGCCAAGTGGCTGAACGCCCGCATGACCATCCCCATCCGCGAGACACCCGGCATCTCGCTGAAAGATTTGCAGGCCAATGTGAACAAACCGGAAGACCAGCTCCCCGGTTTCCTCATCTCCATCACCCCCATCTTGCTGCCCATCGCCCTGATCACGTTCGCCTCCTTCCTGGATGTCGCGAATCGCAGCCAGGCGACGGCCGATTGGGCGAAATCCGTGGTGGGTATGTTCGGCAGCCAGGAAAGCTTTCGTTCTTTCTTCGGCGTGTTTGAGTTCATCGGCAACAAGAACATCGCGTTGCTCATCGCCACGGGTATCTGCATCCATATCTTGGCGAAGCAGAAGGGTTACTCCTTCAAGACCATCGGCGACCTGCTCGCCGGGCCCCTGCAAACGGCGGGCACGATCATCCTGATCACGAGCGCGGGTGGCGCCTTCGGTCTGATGTTGCGCAATGCCGGGGTAGGCGATGCCATCAAGGCCGCGGCGGCCGGACATGAGATCAACCTGATTTTCCTCTCGTGGTTGGTGGCGTTCGTCATCCGCGTCTCGCAAGGTTCCGCCACCGTGGCCATGATCACCACCTCGGCGATGATCTATCCGATGATCGACCCCTCGCTCGCCGGGAACGCGCCGCTGCCCTACAACGTGGTGTATATCTTCCTGAGCATCGGCTTCGGTGCATTCGCCGCCTCGTGGATGAATGATTCCGGCTTCTGGGTGGTAAGCAAGCTGGGTGGCATGACGGAAAAAGAGACGCTCAAGAGCTTCACCGTGATGCTCACCGCCGCCTCCATCTTCGGCTTGGTCTTCTGTCTGCTCATGGCGAAGATCGTGCCGCTGAAGAGCCTGGGCGCACCGGCCCCGGTGGCGCAAGCGGCGACGGAATAGTTAGGAAATGGGTGTTGACGAATATATCATTTGAGACTAAATAAAGTATCAAATGAATAAGACGGTCGCCAAACAAAAGAAAGAAACCACTTACCCGGCTGCCGGTGATGTGGTGGCGGGGTTGGTGATGCAGGATGCCCCGGCCCTCAGTTCGCCAGACATGATCCGGTTTGTGAAACAGGGCCTCGTTTTCGATGAACTCCTCGCCCTGCAAGCCAGCTTGGAATTGCCGCTGGACAAACTCGCGCAGAAGCTCGGCATCTCCAAAGCCACCTTGCACCGGCGCAAACTCGATGGGCGGCTGGCTCCCGAAGAGTCGGATCGCGTGATCCGGTTTGCCCGGTTGATGGGCAAGGCCGTGACGGTTTTCGAGACCGAGGAGAATGCGCGGCTTTGGCTGTCCTCACCGCAAGTCGGTTTGGGTGGAGCGATACCGCTGGATTATGCGGGTACGGAGATCGGAGCCCGTGAGGTGGAGGATCTGCTCGGACGCATCGAATACGGTGTCTATTCCTGATGCTCGAAGCCTGGCGCATTGTGAAGAGCAAGCACGCCGATACCGCGTTCAACGGCGAAGGTGCTGCACGCTTTGGCGGACGCTGGAACTCACGCGGGGTGGCGGTAGTCTATACGAGCGCCACGCGTTCACTGGCCGCTTTGGAAACACTCGTCCATCTCAACCCACCAGTTCTGTTCAGCTACAAAATCATCGGTATCCGTTTTCGTGAAGAACTTCTGGAACGTCTTAACCCGGCGCAATTGCCCGCCGACTGGCGCGCCGAGCCCCCCGCGCAATCCACCATGCGACTGGTGGACCGCTGGGTGCGGGAAGAGCGCTCGGCTGTGTTGGCGGTACCAAGTGCCATCGTGCCGGAGGAGCTCAACTACCTGCTCAATCCGGCCCATCGCGATTTCAAGAAGATCAGCATCGGTGACGCAGTGGAGTTTGCGTTTGATAAACGCCTGATCTAAGTCAGCACCGTTTGGCCCAAGGTGCATTTGACCAAGCTGCTGGCGCGATTTGACGAGGCTTAGAAGTTTGCCATCGCAGGCAAAATCTCGTTTCCTCACTGCATGTCCACCATCGCCGTACTCGGAACCTTTGACACCAAAGGCGTTGAACATGCCTTTGTCGCGGAAACCATCCGCAGTCAGGGACACCAGCCGTTGCTCATCGATGTCGGCGCGCTCGAAGCGCCGCAGATCAAACCGGATATCTCCTGTGAAGAAGTTGCCTCGGCAGCGGGCATTGATTTGGCGGGTTTGAAAGCTCGAAGAGACCGGGGCGAAACGGTTGCCGCGATGGCCAAGGCTGCCGCCGTGATCCTCTCCAAACTACAGGCCGAGCAGAAGATCGACGGCGTCATCTCGCTTGGTGGTGGTGGCGGCACAGCGATCGGCACGGCGGCGATGCGCGCGCTGCCCATCGGTTTCCCCAAGCTCATGGTGTCCACCCTGGCCAGCGGCAACACGGCGCAATACATCGGCTCCAAGGACATCGTGATGATGCCGAGCATCGTGGATGTGGCGGGCTTGAACCGCATCTCGCGTCAGATCCTCACCCGGGCGGCCGGGGCCATCTGCGGCATGGTGAGTGCGGTGCCGCCGAAGTCCGAGGACAAGCCCATCATCGTGGCGAGCATGTTTGGCAATACGACCATCGCGGTAAATCACGCGAAAGGCATCCTCGAGGCGGCGGGTTACGAAGTGCTCGTGTTTCACTCCACCGGCACGGGCGGGCGCACCATGGAATCTCTCATCGAATCCGGCATGGTCAGTGGTGTGCTGGATATCACGACGACGGAATGGGCGGACGAGATCGCTGGTGGTGTCCTCACGGCCGGGCCGACTCGCCTCGAAGCTGCCGCGCGAAAGGGTGTTCCCGCCATCGTGACGCCGGGTTGCCTCGATATGGTGAACTTCCTCGCACCCGAGACGGTGCCCGCGAAGTTCCAAGGGCGGAAATTCTACCAGCACAATCCGCAAGTG
>JAURFH010000193.1 GCA_030834415.1 Verrucomicrobiota bacterium
GCCGTCCGGCCAGCGGGGCCACGGGCGGCAATGTATCTTTCAAGAATCGCGATCTGGAAAAGGACGGTTACGCAGGCATCGCTCATCGCGGAATCGTGATCGAACGCATCTATCCGCAGGCCGATCGTCAGTTTGTGAAACACGCGCTGTTCAGCGATGAGACGCTGGAGTCAGCCAAAGCCAATCCAGAAGCAGCACTGGACCGGTTGGTTGGGCAGTTTGCGGAGCGGGCTTTTCGCCGACCCGTGACGGATGCGCAGTTAAAGGCTTACCGAGATCTTGGTCGGCAATCCCTGGCAGATGGCGATTCCCTGCCTGACGCCCTGCGCGCGTGTTACCGGGCGGTGCTTTGTTCACCGCGCTTCCTTACGCTCGTAGAAGCCCCCGGGCCGCTGGATGACTACGCGGTCGCATCGCGCCTCAGCTATGCCTTCTGGGTCAGCCGTCCCGACGAGCAACTCATGAAACTTGCCGCCGCCGGCAAATTGCGCGAACCGAAGGTGTTGGCACAACAGGTGGACCGGTTACTGGCGGATGCGAAATCGGAACGCTTCATCCGCAGCTTCACCGG
The DNA here is from genome assembly GCA_030834415.1 of Verrucomicrobiota bacterium. GTDB lineage: Bacteria > Verrucomicrobiota > Verrucomicrobiia > Limisphaerales > JAEYXS01 > JAEYXS01. The sequence continues at coordinate 572 of JAURFH010000193.1, forward strand.
CCAATGGCTCAAACTGAACCAGATCGATTTCACCTCGCCAGACACGCGCCAGTTTAGGACGTTTGATCCGGTGGTGCAGGAATCCATGGTGCAGGAGACGCAAACTTTCCTGACCGAGTTGATCCGAAAAGACCTCAGCGTGGCCAACTTTGTAGATTCAGATTTCGTCTTCCTGAATGGACGTCTGGCCCGTCACTACCGCATGGATACTGCGGTGACTCCCGGTGAAGGGCTTCAAAAAATCTCCCTCAAGACACCCAAAGACAACGTGCGTGGCGGCCTGTTGACGCAGGGCGCGATCCTCAAGGTCACCGCCGATGGAACGAGCACCTCACCGGTCGTGCGTGGTGTGTTTGTGAATGAGCGGATTCTCGGCACGCATATTCCGCCGCCGCCAGCTGCGGTGCCAGCCATCGAGCCGGATATCCGCGGGGCAACATCGATCCGTGATCAACTCGACAAGCATCGCTCAGATGCATCCTGTGCGGCGTGTCACAAGATCATTGATCCGCCGGGCTTCGCGTTGGAGAGCTTCGATCCTGTTGGTGGATGGCGCACGCGTTACGGCACTTCTGGCAAGGGTGTGCCGGTGAATCCCTCCGGCGTCACGATGACTGGCGAAGAGTTCGCCGATCTCTTCGCCTGGAAGCAGATTTACAAAAAGCGCAGCGCCGAACTGGCAAGGGGTTTTGCCGGTCACTTTCTGACTTATGCCACAGGCGCTGCCATGCGGTTCAGCGATGAAGCCGTCGTCGAAGAAATCGCCACTCAGGCATCACGGAATGGACATGGGGTGAAGTCTATCATCGAGGCCGCCGTCCAAAGCCCCATCTTTCTCAACAAATAAGCGAACCACTAACCGACCACTAAATTGATATGAAAAACGTGAACTTCAATTTTGGCCGCCGCATTTCGAGACGTGCCATGCTGCGTGGTGCGGGTGTCGCGCTGGCCCTGCCCTTGCTGGAAGCCATGACGCCAGCCTTCGCCGCCGTGAGCGAATCGCGGAAGGCAAAACGGTTTGTCGGCGTGAGCCTCGCGCTCGGCTTGCACGGCCCCAACCTGGTACCCACCACCAGCGGGCGGAGCTACCAGCCTTCGATGTATCTCAAGTCCCTGCAGGACATCCGCAATGACTTCACCGTGGTTTCGGGTTCCTCGCATCCCGGCGTCACCGGTGGACACACAGCGGAAGGTAGCATTTACTCCGCCTGCCCGAATCAGCGCGGCACCACTTCGCGCAATACCATCTCGCTCGACCAGCTCATGGCCAAACACCTCGGCCACGAGACACGGTTTCCTTCGCTCGTGCTGAACACCAACAGCCAGAACAGCCCTTCCTACACGGAGAACGGCTCGATGATTCCGGCACTGAACGACGCGATGCGGCTGTTCACACGGCTGTTCGTCAATGACTCGAAGACGGAGCAGGATCGCCAGGCGGAGTTGATCCGGCGCGGGCGCAGCGTGATGGACGTCGTCGGTGCCGAAGCGAAGGCGCTCCAACGCGAAGTCGGACAGGGTGACCGGGACAAACTGGACGCGTGGTTCACCAGTGTGAGGGATCTCGAAAACCGGCTGGTCGCGAACGAGGAGTGGGTCCGCAAGCCCAAGCCGAAAGTGTCGTTGAAGTCCCCCACCAGCATCCCCCGGGACAACGAGGTCGAAGTGGAGCGCATCTTCCTCGACATCATTCACATGGCGCTTGTCACGGATTCCACGCGTTTCATCACCTTGCATGTCACCGGCAATTCCGTGACTGGCCTGGAGGGCGTGGATACGAGCTATCACACCTTGAGCCACCATGGCCTGGATGCGGAAAAACTCCGCCAGCTTGCCATTGTGGAACAGGGAACGATAAACGCGTGGGGCGATTTCCTGCGCAAGCTCAAAGCGGATCAACTGCTGGACGAGACAATGGTCCTGCTGACGTCCAATCTGGGCAATGCCTCCTCGCACGACAACAAGAACATGCCCGTTCTTTTCGCCGGGGGCGGATTCAAACACGGCCAGCATCTGGCGTTCGATCAAAAGAACAACTACCCGCTGCCCAACCTCTATCTCAGCGCGATGCACAAGCTGGGGCTGCAGGATGAACGTTTCGCGACCAGCACGGGTGAAATGAACGGGCTGGCTTGAGGCCTGACGAATGCCCATGCGGAATAACGAATATCCAATAACAAAGGTCTGGCGATGCGCCTTTCAGGCAATCGCTCGCTGCCTGGGCTTTTTGGTAGCAGCCTTGCTGCTCATGTCAGCTACCGACAGCGCACAAGCCGCCGAGCCGCATCCGTCCGCCAAGACCTTCCTCGATACCTACTGCACCTCTTGCCATGGAACGGAGAAGCAGAAGGGCGAACGGCGTTTCGACCAGCTCAAGCTCCCGGCGAAAGACTTGGAGGCTGTGATCGATCTGCAGGATATCATCGACCAACTCACCCTCGGCGACATGCCGCCGAAGAAGTCCAAGCAGCCCACGGATGCCGAGCGCAAAGCCATGGTGGCTTCGCTCACGGAAGCCGTCTCGGTGGCCCGGGCAGAACTCCGCAGCACGGGCGGACAAACTGTTCTGCGCCGCCTGAACAAGCGCGAGTATATCAATACCGTAGGCGATCTTTTCGCCCTGGACATGCGCCTCTTTGATCCGACGACCAAGTTCCCGCGCGATCAGACCGCCGAGCACATGGATAACCTGGGTGATGTACTGAAGACTTCAGGCTACCTACTCGCGCAGTATCTGGATGCTGCGGATCAAGTGGTGGAGAAGGCTTTTAGCGTCAGCGAAAAACCGTCCGAGCAATCTTGGAAATTTGCGGGGAATTTCAAGCCGCAACAGGAACATATCTACCCGCATGGCCGCGTGTATCAGAACAAATACCTCTGCCTCTACGAAGTGCCGGACACGGAGAACCACGAGGGCGGTTACGGCTACATCTCCAGTTTCCAAAAGGGCGTGCCCGTAGATGGCATGTATGAGATCCGTGTGAAGGCGCAGGCGATGTATCGGGAGAATCCTTATGACCCGAGCATCTTCAAACGCGACACTGCGCAGCCCTTTCGCCTCGGCATCGTGCCCGGCGATGTGAAGGCTGGTCCGCTACATCACCCGCAACCGATCGAACCCGAACTTGCCGAGGTCACCTTAAAGGATGGCGAGCCAGAATGGCACACTATGACCGTGCCGCTGAGTGCCGGACAGACCCCGCGCTTCATCTTCCCGAACGGAATGGCGAACAGTCGTCAGGCCTTCGGCACCCTCGTCCGCAAATACAACGATCAATGGCCGGCGAATGAACGTAAGAACACCGGCATCTTCGAGGCGCGGCGCGTAGTCCTCACCTACGGGCAGATGCCGCATATCCGCATCCATGAGATCGAGATCCGTGGCCCGATTGTCCAGCAATGGCCACCAACTTCACAACAAGCCATCCTCGGCAACCAACCTTTCGCACCCGAACGTTCCCGCGAGACTTTGCAGAACTTCGCCGACCGCGCTTATCGCCGCCCAGCCACGAAAGAAGAAGTGGACCGGCTCATGCGTGTCGTCGACTCGCGTCGGCAAGCGGGTCAGACACCATTTGCCGCCTTGAAAGACGGGCTCAAAGCCGCTCTTTGTTCACCCGCGTTCCTCTATCTCGTCGAACCGGATGCCAAGGATGAAAAGCTCACCGCGCATGCGCTGGCATCGCGGTTGTCTTATTTTCTCTGGTCCACGTTGCCGGATGAGGAATTGCGCCGCGTCGCTGACAGCGGTGCGTTGTTGCAGGATAAAGTGCTGCTTGCCCAACTGCATCGCATGCTGGCCAGCCCGCGCTCGGAAGTTTTCATCGAAGGCTTCCTGGATAGTTGGTTGAACCTCCGCAGCTTGGGGGATATGCCGCCGGATCGCGCCGAGTTCAGTCGCTTTTATTACGACGACCTCAAACATGCGATGAAGCGGGAGACGCAGTTGTTCATGCAGTATCTGCTCAAGCAGAACGAAAACCTCACGCGATTCATCGATGCGGATTTCACTTTCGTGAACCAGCCGCTGGCCAACCTCTACGGGCTTGGCCGTATCGCGCCGCCAGATCAAGCACACGAGTTCCGCAAGATCAGTCTCACTGACCGGCGCCGCGGTGGTCTATTGGGACAAGGCAGCGTGCTGACGGTCAGCGCGAACGGCATCGAGACCTCCCCCGTCATCCGCGGCGTCTGGTTGCTGGAGAACATCCTCGGCACACCGCCCGCGCCGCCGCCGGACAATGTTCCGCCCATCGATCCCGATGTGCGCGGGGCCAAGTCGATCCGAGATATCCTTTCAAAGCATCGTGACAATCCGGGCTGCATGGAATGCCACGCCAAGATCGACCCACCGGGATTTGCGCTCGAGAACTTCGACCCCATCGGTGCCTGGCGCACCAATTACAGCCAGGGGCGGAAGCAAGGACCGAAGATCGATCCAGCCGGTGAATTGCCGAACGGAACATCATTCGAAGACATCGCCGGATTGAAGAAGATTCTCCTCACCCGGCAGGATCAATTCACCCAGATGCTCACCGAGAAGCTGCTCGCTTACGCATGCGGACGTCGCATCGAGCCACTGGATCGCCCGCAGGTGAATCATATCGTGCACGAGGTGCAGAAGGCTGATTACGGTTTGCGAACCCTCGTGGAGCAAGTGGTCCTCAGCGAGACTTTCCGCAGCAAATAAAAAATCCCCAGCCAGTCACCCGGCTGGGGATCATGATTCTTCAAGCGGCTCACGCTTCCGGCGTGAAGCCCATCACGAGGTCGAACTTGGCAGCCAGTTCGCCGATCTTGGAGTTCTTCACCGGCATGAACGGCACGATGACCGAGGCACGTTGCTTGGCGTCCTTGATGCCGCGCAACACGCCATCCCGGTCATTCTGTGGGTGACCTTCGATGTAGCATTGCGTCGTGAATTTGGAGCGCCCTTTGATCTTCACCGCAAAATGGATGTGCGGTGTGCGGCCCGGATACGGCACCGGCTTGATGGTCCGGAAAAGATATTCACCCGTAGAGCCGGTGAGGAAGCGGCCAAAGCCTTGGAAATTCTTGTCCTGCTTGTCCTTGTTACCGGTACGGCTGTGGAGATATGCCCCGCTGTTATCCGCCTGCCAAATCTCGATGGTGGCATTGCGGATCGGCTCGCCGCGCGAATCGAGCAAACGACCGCTCAGCCAGGTGATCTCCCCTACTCCGGGCGTCGTGGCATCATTGATGACGATGAGGTCGTTATCCGTATCCAAGGGCAGCTTGTCCGGATAGAACGGCCCTTCCGTCTGGGCGGGAGTGCGGGTGAGTTCCTCTGCGAACGCGCCGGGAACAGTGAACAGCGTGGCGGCGCCCAGAGCCAATTGCGCTAGAAAAAGACGACGGCTGTTCGCAGGAGTGGCAAACATTCTCATAATAGGCTGATCGGGTTGCTTAATCATATACCTGATAATGAAACGCCCGACACGGCAAAAAGTTCGGATATATTTGTAAAGGGCGAGTAAAAGTTTCCAGCATTGCCGGACGGTAAAATCCGATTATACCTGTCCGCGTCATGAGCCGACTGGGCGTCTGCGAACTCTGCCGCCGGGATGAGTGCCTGCTCACCAAGCACCATCTCATCCCACAGGCCCGCCATGCGAACAAACGGAACAAGCGCGAGTTCGACCGCAAGGAAGTGAAGCAACGCGTCGCCTGGATCTGCCGCCCCTGCCACAACCACATCCATGATCTCTTCACGGAGAAAACCTTGGAACGGGAATACAACACCTTGGAGTCTCTGCTCAAGCATCCCGAAGTGGCCAAGTTCGTGACCTGGATCGCCTCCAAGCCCAACGCGTTCAAGCCCATCAGCCGGACAGCCAAGGTCAAAGGTTCCAGCCGATAAAGACTGCAAGTTTCTACAAGGAGAGTCGCACGGAATCGTAGCACGTCCGTAACCTCCATTTCACACTACCCCACTTGTCCCCGGACAGTCTGCCAGCATTCTATCCGTTCGGGATTTTCCCTGCACAGCCGGATTCAGAAATCCGTTTTTGTACACGGTGAATTTCCAGTGAAGAGACGCAATGCCAATCCATACACCAAGAAGTTACATGAAATCCTTGTTTCGCCTCCCGGGGACAGCCCGGCTGTCGCGCCTCTGCGGCGCGGTGACCGCTGCGTTTACATTCCTGTCCTCCGCTCAAGCGGTCACCCCGCTCAACGAGCGTCTGGTCCTCACGGAAATCCAATCCAATCAGGCCTCCAGTTCGCCGGGTGCGGATTACTGGGAACTGACCAACATCGGCGATACTCCGGTGGATCTGAGTAACTGGAAATGGGATGACGACAGCCGCAATCCGGCGGATGCCGCCGCTGTGACCATCCCCAACGGCACCACCATCGCCGCCGGAGAATCCATCATCTTAACCAGTGCGACTGCGGCCACGTTCCGGTCATGGTTTGGCATCAGCGATACGGTGCAAGTCATCACCGGCGGACCTGGCTTGGGCCAGAACGACGGCATCGCCCTCTTTGACAACAGCAACACGGAGATCTTCTTCTTCACCTATGCAGCCGGTGGGTTCACTCAATCCAATGGCAGCGGCGCGGCGGGCGGTCATGCTGGTGCATCAGGTGGTGGTACAGCGACGACTGCACTGGTGATAGATCCGACCTTCGGTACCGCTCCCTCCGAGCGCCGTTACTCGGCCGCCGTGGCGGGAACCTTTGGTGCCTTTGCCACCACATTCAACGCCGCAGAAGTCGGCTCCCCCGGAGTGACCGGCATCGGCACCACGGCTCCGGCCATCACCCTCACGGTCAGTGTCTCGCCGTCGAGCTTCTCCGAGAGCGCGAGCACTCCCGTAGCCACCGGCACCGTGACCCGCGATGGCAGTATGATGGCCGAACTGGTCGTCAATCTCGCCTCCAGTGATACAACCGAAGCCACGGTGCCAGCCACGGTCACAATCCAAGCCGGTCAGGCTTCGGCCAGCTTCAACGTGACAGCGGTTGATGATGCCTTCCCGGATGGCAACAAAACGGCCACCATCACCGCCATCGCGACGGGTGCGACCGCCGGTACCTTCCAAGTCACTGTGCTGGATGATGGCGATGTCGCCCAGAACACCTTGATGGTCACAGAAATCCTTTCCAGCGAAAGCGGCACAGCTCCTTCTG
>JAURFH010000194.1 GCA_030834415.1 Verrucomicrobiota bacterium
CTTTCCAGCTACCACTGCTGGGACAACCAAACAACATATGACAGCACTCCTCAACAGCGAAGACACCGGCATCCAGGCCCCCAAGGCCCAGAAGGAATACATTCGCTTCGACCCGTTCCCGTCCGATGGCCAGCAGATCCTGACCATCGTGGCGTTCAATACCATCCCGGATTACGTCAACCCGTTTGCCGACGAGCCCAACCCGGCCCCGTATCCGGCGGTCGAGTTCATCTACGGCACGGAGACGGAAGCCGGCCCCCGGTTCGTCAAGGCGAACCCCATCAAGCGTTCGATCCATGAGAAGGCCACGTTCACTGCCATTTACAAGGCGGCTACGGGCAAGCTCCCGGTGGCCGGGGCCAAGTCGTCCGACCTCATCGGCAAGGGTGTCGTGGCTAATGTCACCAACGAGAACAAGGTCAGCAAGAAGGGGACGGCCTACGTCCGCACGTCCATCAAGGACATCGCGGCGGTCCATCCGAAGCTGGTCAAGGAGATCGTGCCGCTGGACAAGCTCATGCCGGCTTTCACCGCCGCCCTGGCGAAGTCGTCGGAGAAGGCCACCGAGGAGAAAAACGAGGCTCCTTTTTAGTCCGGTAAACCCGTAACAACACACTAACCACCTCCGGGTAACACCGGGGGACAATTTCAAATGACCACCACCCCCATCAGCCTCCCCGTCCTCGTTCTTCTCCTCCTGTCCATGACTCTGGCCTACTGCGCTGGTGCCTACGCCGCTGGGCTGTGGCAGCCCGTCATGCTCATCGGTTCCGGCATCATCGCGGTGTGCGCGGTGTTCATTGAGGCGAGCGAGGCATATGCTGCGGGGTGCAACAGCGAGGAGATCGAATAACATGACCACGCTTAATCAGACGGATGCGCCGATTCAGGCAGCCAAGGCCGACCACGGCGACGGACATTTCTACGGCTACACCAAGGACCGTGGCTGGTTCCCGCTCTACAACGAGGGCGGCACGTTCGGTATGCGTGAGGCACGAAAGCTCCACGAAGCCGGCCAGATCGCCATGCCGTCAGCCACCGGCTACATCAAGTGCCTCAACAAGCCGCACCTGACGGACTGGCAGATGGAGGAAGTGGCTAAGGCTATGTTCGATCTGGTGGCAGATGGAGGCTACGGTGAGAAGCACAAGGAAGCCAAGGTGGAGGAGGCCCTTGAAACCGCCCGCAACGTCAGCAAGCCCTCGATGGATCTCGGCACAATTATCCATGCGCAGGTCGAGCGGGCCATCAAGGGCGAGGACTACGACGCCAAGTATCAGATTTATGTGGATGCTGTGATGAAGGAACTGGATGCCGCCGGCATGTCCGGTTGCCAGGCGGAACTCTGCACCGGCAGCCTCAAATACGGCATCGGCGGCAAGATCGACATGAGCCACGACGCCAGCCTAACCGTGGGCGACCTGAAGACACGCGGCAGCCACCGCATCAACAAGGTCAAGCCGAGCAAGGTGCCTTACTACGAATCCGACCTGATGCAGACGGCTTGCTACGGCTACTGCCGCTACGGAAATGCGTTTTTCATCAGTGGCCGGGCGGTCATCTTTGGGGCCAGCACGCTCATCCCCGGACTGGTCACGCCCCATGTTTTCACCGGCAAGGAGCTGGTGCCGGCTTTCGAGGCGTTCCTGGCCCTGACCGCCGTGTGGCGCTATACTCACAACTGCGATCCCCGCCGGCCGCTTTTCGAGGAGGAGGGCAAATGACCCGCCTAATCCTCGGAATAGATCCGGGCCAATCTGGCGGCCTCTGCGAACTCTGGCCCGACCGCGACCCCATCCTGCACGCCATGATGGACGAGGTTGACCTGCGCGAGTTCTTTGAAACCCGTGCCATGTCGGCCGACTACGATACGACCGTGTATCTGGAGCAAGTCGGCGGCTACATCGGCAAGCCCCAGCCCGGTTCCGCCATGTTCAATTTCGGCAATGGCTACGGCTTCATCCGTGGCCTGCTATCGGCCAACCGCATCAAGACGGTCCTGGTGCGGCCCCAGACATGGCAGAAGGGCATCCCCGGACTTCAGGGCGTGAAGGGCGCCGACCGGAAGCGGGCCATGAAGGAGCACGCCAGCCGGCTTTATCCCAACAGCAAGATCACCCTCAAGACTGCCGATGCCCTGCTCATTGCGGACTTCGGATCGAAACAACCATGAACACCATCTTCACCGCCAGCTACCTCGGCAGCGTGGTTCTTTTCTGGGCCGGCTACACCCTCCGCTGCCTCCCGCGCTACACCAAGAAGTGGGGCGACGATCGCACGCTGGAACAGCTGGGATCTTTCTTCTACGGCGCGGCTTTGGTGCTTGCGCTGTGGTAAACAGGTAACATTACTCTCGCTACACAATGAATCACGAAGCCATCTTCACCGCCATCGAGCAAGTCTTCCCCGTGACCCGGGCGGACATTATTGGGCCACGGCGCCGCAGGAATGAAGGAGAAGCGAGGCATTTGTTCTGCTGGATACTCCGCCGGCACACCCGGATGTCCCTGTCACAAATCGGCGGCAACATCGGGCGGGACCACACGACTATCATCTACGCCGTGAACCGCTGCCAGGCCCTTTACGACACCTGCAAACAGTTCCGGCTAATGGCCAACAAGGTTCTGGATGCCCTCGATCTGGCTCACGACATCGCCGCGTAATTTCACATGAAGAAAACAATCCGCAACGCCAAGTATCCCCGCCGGAAGCGCCCGGAGTATCCCGCGCTCCTGGTGGGCCAAGTCTGCCTGATGGACCGGCCGGAATGTGGCCGCAACGTCGAGCTACTGACGCCGGAAACCAAGAAGCGAGGCCGCCGGGTCATCGAGGGCAAGTTCCTGCTGGAGCGTGTGCCGTCCGTGAAGCCGTCCCGCAGCAAGCACCAGCCGCATGTCGGCAAGAAGCAACAGGCCCGCCAGCTGTTCAACGCAGTCACCACATGACCACCACACGACCCATCTTCCAGGCGACCGAATGGACGCCACCCAACGAAACCATCACCACGATCATCGACGCCACGGTGATGAAGGTGCCCTACATCAAGTGGCTGGAAATTGAGATAGACCGCTGGGCGAATAATGCGAACGCACGCGAATCCTGGGTGCAGGTGGACAAGGAGGGGATGGTGGCGCTGTTTTCGTGGGCAGAATACCAAAAACCTGTCGAGGCAGACGAGTCGTGAACTACTACAATGAATTTGACCACAAAGCCGCTGCCTGGCTCCGGGAACTCATCCGGGCCGGACTCATCCCCGCTGGGCACGTTGACACCCGCAGCATCGTTGATGTCCAGCCCGGTGATCTCGCCGGCTACGCCCAGTGCCACTTCTTCGCCGGGATCGGCGGATGGAGCCTTGCCCTACAGCTGGCAGGATGGCCTGCCGACCGACCTGTTTGGACCGGGAGTTGCCCCTGCCAGCCCTTCAGCAGCGCCGGCAAGCAGCTCGGTGCCGCCGATGAACGCCACCTTTGGCCCGCCTTCTTCAATCTCATCCGCCAGTGCCGCCCTGGCTGGGTATTTGGCGAGCAGGTTGAAAGCGCGATTGGGCACGGCTGGCTTGATTCCGTTTCGGCAGACCTGGAAGGAGAAGGTTACGCCTGCGGGGCGGCGGTATTGGGCGCACATAGCGTCGGTGCCCCGCACCGGAGGCAACGATTGTATTGGGTGGCCGACACCAATAACAAACGATGCGGAGAAGCGGGGGGTTCCGGTGGTTGGAGCTGGGCTTGCCGGAGCGTGCCACATGGTTCCATGGCCGACTGCAACAACGAGGGATGCCAAGGGCCGCGAGGGGCAGCCGAGCAAGGAAAAGTCGAATGGGCGTCGGAGCGTGCTGGCAGAAGTGGCGCACACGGCCCCATGGAGCACCCGGCGAGCAACGGACGGCAGCAACGGGGGACCGAATCAAGCGGGCGGGGCGCTGAGTGCGGACGCCCAAACGGTGTCGCCCTGGGCGACACCGACGACCCGGGATCACAAGGACGGGGACTGCGACCTGTCGATAACGCCGGATCGTGGTCTGCTTGGACGACAGGTGTTGAATTCGTCGCCTGCACCGACGGGAAAAAGAGGCTCGTTAAATCCGGAATTCAGCCTCTGGCTCATGGGTTTCCCGCCCGAGTGGGTATCCTGCGGGGTAGCGGCAATGCCATCGTCCCGCAAGTCGCGGCGGAGTTCATCCAAGCAGCAATCAAAGTAAACCCGTAACACCACTCTATGACCACTCCCACCCAATTCCAACCCCTCCCCGCCACCATCGGCGGCTACCAGCATCTGGAGCCGGATGTTATCTGCCAGGAGGGCGACATCTATGTAGAGGACGGCAAACCAACCGGATTCGTCAATGATTTCATTGGGGATCACGTTTCTTTTGCTGAGAAATTCATGGAGCAGCGCGTTTACCGCAAGATGCCCTGCCCGCGCCAGGGTGGCGAGCGGGTTGAATCAGCCCCTGCCATTACCACGCTCCTCCCTGCCGACGCCAAGGCCCGCAAGGGTGTGCCGATCTACAGCGGGTTCATCAAATACTTTCCCCGCGCCATTGTTGCCGTGGCCCGGCTGTCACAGGTCGGTAACGACCAGCACAACCCCGGCCAGCCCCTCCACTGGGACCGCAGCAAGTCCGGGGATGAACTGGATGCGCTGATGCGGCATCTGCTGGAGGCGGATGGGGTGGATGCGGATGGAACTCCGCATATCGTGAAGGTGGCCTGGCGAGCCTGCGCTGCGGCCGAGAAGTATCTGGAGAAGCAGGAGGGCAACCAATGATCCAATCCCATAGCACCACCGACATCCTGACCAACGGGATCAACCAGGCCATCATGCACGGCGCCCCGCCGGATGTGATTGCCAACCTGCGCGGGGCCTTGGCCTTCGTGCGCCATGGGGAAGCCGTGCCGAAGACCAAGGAGCCGGTGGTCAATGTGCTGGTGCCGGTGGGGCCGGCGGAAGGAGTGACCCAAGATGAATGACCAACTCATATCATGGGGCCTCACCCTCATCATCCTGTTCGCCGCCGTGTTCATCGCCATTGGCAATGACCGGGATGGGAGTGGGGCATGAACCATTTCCTCCCCCGCCTATCCGGGCTGTTGTGGCCCGTGAAGCTGGAGCCTGAACTGACAGGCTGCCGTGTGTCGCTCGCACGGATAGGAGGGTCTTTTTTACTATGACGCTCGACGAAGCATTTACCAAGTTCGCCGCCACTCGTTCCCATGGCCTGCCATGGGAGATCGGCGCCGATGACCTGCGGGCCATATTTACGGCTGGCTGGCACGCGCATTACGAGAGCACCCGGCAGACGGATATGTTCCCCGGGACACTCAACGCCAACGTAGCTCAGTCGGCAGAGCAGCTGTTTTGTAAACAGCCGGTCGTCGGTTCGATCCCGTCCGTTGGCTCCATTACCGCTGAGGACATCTACGCCGCCTGGCCTGTCAAGAAGGCCCGTGGCGCTGCCATCCTCGCCATCAAGAAGGCCATGAAGAAGGAGAAGCCTGAGGAGCTTTTAAAGGCGGTTCAAGAGTTGGCTGAGGCTTTTAAAGCATGGCCGGCAGCTGAGAAACAATACCTGCCGATGTGCAGCACCTTTATGAACCAGGAGCGGTGGGCGGATGATCGCCAAACATGGCGCAAGGGTGCCGCTGCCACGCCGAGTCAATTCACCCGCAAATATGAATAACCCATGTCAATCGAAGCCACGCAACGGACGGAAAGCGACTTGCTCGGATGCTGCTTACTCGATGGCCAAATCATCGACCGCGCCCTCCAGCAAGGAATCACCCCCGGCCATTTTTCCAACGTTCACCACCGGCAACTATGGTCGATCCTTTGTGATCTACGACTCACGGGCCGGGATACCACCGCTGAAGGTGTCTTTGCTGCCTGGTCAAGCGATCCAACTAAGCTCAACGCAGCGGGCGGAATGGGCGGGATCGTGGCCCACCAATCAGCCACCACAGTCCACGCCGGTAGCCTTATATCATCCCTCATCGAAATCCACGGAAAGCGCGAGGGCTGGCGAGTTCTTTCTAAAGGGCTTGAAGGTCTTAAATCCGGTTCCGCCTCTCTGGAGGACTTGGCTGGGCTTGCTGACGAGCTTAAAGCGGTCACAAGCAGTCAGCAGTCTGTTCAGCGCCAGCTCGGTGACATTGCCGAGGACGCCATCCGGGACGCGCAGGAGCAAATCGAAGGCAAGCCGTCAGCCAAAACGCTAGTGACTACCGGCCTTCCCAACTTTGACCGCTGGGCCACCCCGATTGGATCGGAGGAGGTCGTGGTGGTTGGAGGCCGGACATCGGCCGGCAAGTCCTCCCTGATGCTCCAGATTGCCGGGCACAATCTGGCCAAGGGCCTCCGGGTCGCCGTGTTCAGCCTGGAGACATCCGATGACGTAGTGCTCCGCCAGATCGTCGGACAACGCGCCGGGGTCAACATCCGTGACCTGAAGGGCGAAATGCCGGCCAAGCAGCAGGAGTATTTGGAGAAGCTGCGGTTCGCCAAGACCACCAAGAACCTGATTATTTTTGACAAGGACATCAGCCTGACCGCCATCCAGGCCCGGTGTCGCCTGCTGGCCACCAGCTTCAAGCCCCAGCTGGTCGTGATCGACTACCTGAACATCATCGGGGCCGAGGGCGACAGCTATGAGAAGACGAGCCGGATCAGCAATGCCCTCATCGGGCTGCGGAAGGGACTGGGCTGCACTCTCATGGTTGGCGCACAATTAAACCGGAGCAGCGAGAAGGAGGAGCGGGAGCCCAACCGCACGGACTACCGGGATTCCGGGAGTGTCGAGCAGGATGCCCACCGCCTGCTGGCCATCTGGCGCAAGCCGGGGCAGGCCCTCGACCTCAACTACTACGATTGCAGCCTCCTGCAACTGAAGCACCGGAGCGGCCCGCTGGCCAAGGTGGACTGCCGGTTCCATGCCCGGACAACGACCTTCAAAGAGGTTGGCGAGCACGCCTAACCCGGTAGCGCCTACTAGCCCTCACCATGAACCACCAAACCCAAACCTTCACCGTGGGCCATGCCCATGTTTACCCGCCCATCTACCCGCAACCCCTGCCCACCCTCCATGGAATACGACTTACTCGGAGAACCGATAAAGGACAGTCCATCCGCACCATCGCCTGCAACCAGCAGGAATACACCTGGATTGTCCAGCAGCTTGCCAAGCGCCGTGCCAAGCAGGCCACCGGCCGCAAGCGAAGCCGCCGAGGCAAGGCCCTACCGCGTAACCAAGATCAGTAAGCTGGAAACCCTAATCGAGTATTTATGAGCAAACCAAAGCGATTTGTGGTCGTTAGTGACATTCACGGCGATAAGCAGGACGAGCGGGCCACGGATGCCGCCCTGTCCTTTGTCGATGACTTCAAGCCGGAAATCCGGGTCATTGCTGGCGACTTGTGGGACTTCGGGGCCATCCGCATGGGTGCCAGCCCGGAGGAGCGTGCCGTGTCCATGCGGGATGACTTTGATGCCGGCCATGCCTTTGCATCCCGGTTCTTTGATGGCGGCACACAGAACACCCTGATGCTGGGCAACCACGATGTTCGCGCCTATGACCTGGCCCATAGCACCGAGGCAACCCGCGCCGACCTTGGTTTGCGGATG
>JAURFH010000195.1 GCA_030834415.1 Verrucomicrobiota bacterium
GCAACACCACAAACCCTGGTAAATCGTTCGATTCACTCCCGATGCCATACGTAACCCACGAACCCATGCTCGGCCGACCGAAGATGCCCGAGCCCGTGTTCATGAACAGCTTCGCCGGCGCGTGATTGAACAGATTCGTGGCACAGGAATTCACCATCGTGATCTCATCCACAATGCCTGCCGTGTAGGGCATCAATTCCGAAACCCATCGACCACATTGGCCGTGGCGTTTGAATTCTCTCCGCGTGCCCAAAAGGTTCGTCCGATGGCTGCTATCCATGAAGGCGAACCGTTTGCCCTCGATAAAAGATTGCGGGATCGGCTGCCCGTTCAACTCGACCAGCTTCGGCTTATAATCGAACAACTCCAGTTGCGATGGCCCGCCCGCCATGAACATGAAGATGACGTTCTTCACCTTGGCCGGAAAATGCGGCTGCTTCGGTGCCAGCGGATTCGTCAGCTTCAGCCCCTCCGCCGATGCCTTCTGCCCGCCCATCAAACTCGCCAAAGCGATGCCGCCCAGCCCCACGCCGCAACGGCTAAAAAAATGGCGGCGAGTGATGTCGTGTAAGGGATTTTTTGATACTGGGCTCATCGCTTATTCACGGGTTATTGTCTCGTCCAGGTTCAGCAACACGCGGGATACGGTCATCCACGCCGCGAGCTGGACATGATCTAATTTCTCTTTCGTACCAACCAATTCCATTGCCTCAGCTGGCGCTTGGGCAAAGGCGGCTTGCTCACTCTGCAAAAGTTCCTGCAACCGCGTCCGTTCCGTCTTATCCGGTGAACGCGAGGTGCAAAGCTTGAACGCATAATCGATCTTTGCCAAATCGTCCTTCGGCCCTTCACTCACCACCCGCTCGGCCAGTGCATGGGCCAGTTCATAATACGCCTGATCGTTGAGCAGTGTCAGCGCTTGCAAAGGCGTGTTGGATCGCGGCCTCCTCGTGCATGAACTGAATGAGTCTGGCGCATCGAAAACCATCAATGAGGGATTCGGCGTCGCCCGCCAGAAGTACGTATACATGCCGCGCCGGTAACGGTCCTCGCCCTTGCTCGGCGTCCAGGAGCGCTTCATCTGTCCCAGTGACATCACTCCATCTGGTTGTGGAGGGAATACGCTCGGACCGCCAATTGCCGTGGCGAGCATGCCACTGGCTGACAAGGCCGCATCCCGCACCAACTCCGCTTCCAGTCGCAAACGATTCTGCCGCGCCAGCAACTTGTTTGTCGGGTCTACGAGATCCAGATCCTTGCGCACTGTGGATGATTGCCGATAGGTCGCCGAAGTCGCGATCAGGCGGTGGATATGCTTTAGGCTCCAGCCACTGTCCATGAGTTCCACCGCCAGCCAGTCGAGCAGCTCTTGGTTTGTCGGCAACGCTCCTTGCGAGCCAAAATCGTTCTCCGTCTCCACGATGCCTTTACCGAAATAGACCTGCCAGATGCGGTTCACCGTCACTCGCGCAACCAGCGGATTCTGCTTATCCACCAGCCACCGGGCCAAATCCAGTCGGTTGGGGTTCTCCGCCTTCAAAGGATGCAAGACCTGCAACACCCCGGGCATCACCTGCTCCGCTGGGCGCGTGAAATCTCCCTTGATGAACAGATGCGATTCGCGCGGCTCCTTGCGCTCCTGCATTACCAAGGTTGTCGTGACACTGGGCGATGACTTCTTGGCTTTGGCCAACTCCGCCGTCTTCTTCTTGTAGTCTGCATCTCCCGCCAGCATCGCTTCCACCAGCGATTTCGTCTGTGCCGTTGAGCGTTTCTCGGCCGTAACTCCCAAGGCCTTCTGCACATCCGCCTTCAATTTCTTTCGTTCGTCCTCATTCAAGCCCGCTTCCCATTCCGCCAGCTTAGGCGCCGCCGCCTTCACCATCGCGGCCAGCTCAGCCTCCATCTCTTTCAATCTCTCCCGATGCTCCGCCAGCTGCTTCGATTCTTCCGGCGAAGGAATGCTCAAGGTCGGTTCATCCGCGTTATTCAAGAACGCGAACATCTGGTAATACTCCTTGTGCGAGATCGGATCGAACTTGTGATCATGGCATTGTGCGCAAGCCACGGTCAACCCGAGGAACACGGTGCTTGTCGTCGCTACTCGGTCAAAAATCGATTCGATCCGGAACTGTTCTTTGTCGATACCGCCTTCCTGGTTGATCTGCGTGTTCCGATGGAAGCCCGTAGCCACCTTTTGTTCCATTGTGGCGTTCGGCAACATGTCACCAGCCATTTGCTCAATGGCAAATTCATCGAACGGCATGTCTTGATTCAACGCATTGATGACCCAGTCGCGATACTTCCAGATCTGTCGGGGAGCATCGATGCTATAACCGTTCGAGTCCGCATACCGCGCCCCATCCAGCCAATGCCGCGCCCAGCGCTCGCCGAAATGTGGCGAAGCAAGCAATTGCTCCACCCTCAGCTCGTAAGCCTTGCCGCTATTGTCCGCCAGATACGCATCTACCTCGCTCAAACTTGGTGGCAATCCCGTCAGGTCAAAACCCGCGCGCCGCATCAAGGTCACCGGCGCTGCTTCGAGTGAAGGCTTGATGCCCTGCTCCTCCAGCTTCTCGAGGATGAAGAAATCGATCGGGTTCTTAGGCCAGCTCTTGTCTTTGACGACCGGGATCGCTGGTCGTTTGGGCACCTGATATGCCCAGTGTGCTCGAGCTGCCGCATAAAAATCTTGCGGTTCATCGTTCGTCGGCGCCACCGCTCCTTCATCGATCCACTTAGCGATGATCGCGATTTCTTTGTCTGTCAGTGGCGACATCTTGAGCGGCATCTGCTTCAGATCTTCAGCCACTCCTCGCACCGCTAGGATCAGTCGGCTCTCACTGCTCTTGCCCGCCACGATGGCGGACCCATGTTTGCCCCCTTTGAGCGCCAGCGCCACCGTATCCAGCCGCATGCCCGACTTCTGCTCCGCCGCCCCATGGCATTTGTAGCAATTTCTTGCAAGGATGGGCTTTACCTCCTTCACATAGTCCACCGCCGCCTGTGTGGACAACAGCCCACCGCAGAGCATTAACAGACCGGCAATGAAACGCGTCTTTAACATGATCACGCTAATAAATGTGTTTCCATCACTATAAACCATCAGCGCCAGAGGAACATGCAAAATTCCACCAAGCCGATGTGCCATTCTGGCGTGCTCAAAATTGAAGTAACACTGGAAATCTTGAAAAGAAATTCGGCTGAACTCGTCTACACGACTCCGCCTCCCCGAACACCACACTATCATCTCCTTGACCATCGGATAAAGTATCCGTCTGCCCCCTCCTTAAGTCAAAAAACTTTCGCTCCGTCAGGACGATTTCCGCCAACCGCTTGCCTCGCGACAAATTACAAACCCGCCATTATCGCTAAGTCGTCTTCTAACCTCCCCAAAAAGACCACAACCACAACTCAAATCGCCCTAACCACGACCCGCATCCCCTCCACGGCCACCACTTTTATCTCCGTACCGCGCTCGATGAGCCCGCTCTCCGCCAACACATCCACCCGCTGATTACCGATTTTGGCCATACCTGAAGGGCGCAACTGCGTTAGGGCCACACCTGCAGCGTTTAAAAGTTCGGGTTTATCCACCCCCAAATCTCCCACGGCCCCTTCCGAGATGAACTTTTTGGCCACCCGGCTGCTGGAGAAATACTTGGCCCAGCACCAGATCCCGATGGCTCCCCCCACGATCACTCCTCCAAGGATAAAGGTGCCCGTTTGAAAACCGAAATCACGATACCCAAGAATCACTGCGGCCAGCAGACAGATGACACCGGCGATTCCGGTGATCAATCCGGGAAGCAATGTTTCCAGAAAGATCAGTGACGCTCCCAGAATCAAAAGTATGATGATGATTTCCATAACGGATCACCGATCCATCTCCAACCCTTTGGGCGGTGCAAAGATCAGTGAAGCCACAAAAGCCTGCCGGGCTTTCTTACGATCACGCCAAGGTGAAACTTTGTGTTTTCCTTTAGTAGCACCACGCCCCTTGGAGTATCCATCACCACCAGCAAGATGCGGTTGCTCTTCTCTCAATTGCTTGACCCGCTGCTTCGCCAGCTCCCGTTCACGGTTGATAGCCTGCACCGTGCTTCCCCGAGTTGAAGGAAGCGCAGGTGGGCTGGTTCGACGGTTCGAGGGAACCATGAGTTCATCCTCATCTTCATCCTCCCAAGCTGGCAACGGCGGCGGCACGGGTGCCTTGGCCGGCGGCTCTCCCATGAGCTGGCGCAGGAGTTCCGCCATCGCGGCCCGCTC
Source organism: Verrucomicrobiota bacterium (assembly GCA_030834415.1). GTDB lineage: Bacteria > Verrucomicrobiota > Verrucomicrobiia > Limisphaerales > JAEYXS01 > JAEYXS01. Next base: position 4,270 of record JAURFH010000195.1, read on the forward strand.
CTCTGCCGTGCCCGACTTCTTGCTCTCCGACTGCTGTTGCTGCTCTTTGGCTTCCTCGCGCCGCTTCGTCAGCCAGTTGATCAGCGGGCCGCCGAGTATGACCATTAAGATCACCCAAGGGCTGTCAAAGATATCAGCTAAGATGTAAGGCAGCGGCGTCATGCTCTTAGTTTATCAGGCTTTTCCTCCGGATGCGCCCGGGGCCGATGGACCAGAATCGTCATTCCCGATGCTCTCGCGCATCGCCGTATCCGCCTGCACGTTCTTGATCCGGTAATAATCCATGATACCCAGATGCCCCTTTTCAAATGCTTGCGCGATGGCCAGCGGGATCTGCGCTTCGGCCTCGACGACGCGTGCCCGCATCTCAGAGACGCGGGCCACCATTTCCTGCTCGGTGGCCACCGCAGCCGCGCGCCGTACTTCTGCTTGCGCCTGAGCGATCAGCTTATTGGCTTCGGCTTGCTCGGCTTGGAGTTTTGCACCTACGTTCTCACCCACATCCACATCCGCGATGTCGATGGACAAGATTTCAAAGGCCGTATTGCTGTCGAGCGCCTTGTCCAAAACCGTCTTCGAGATGCGATCCGGATTCTCCAGCACTTCTTTGTAGCTGCTGGATGAACCGATGGTGGACACGATACCCTCACCTACACGTGCGATGATGGTCTCTTCCGTGGCACCGCCGACAAACCGGTCCAGATTCGTGCGCACCGTCACCCGCGCCTTGGCCCGGATGACGATACCGTCCTTGGCCACGGCATCGATGGTGTTTTTGCCCGCGCTTGCTGCCGGACAGTCGATGACCTTGGGATTCACCGAAGTCTTTACCGCTTCCAAGACGGTTTTGCCTGTCCCTTTGGTCGCCAGATCGATTGCGCAGGCCCGGTCAAACGGCAGGTTGATCGACGCCTTCTTCGCTGCAATCAATGCCAGCACCACCATCTGCACATTGCCGCCAGCGAGATAATGCGTGGAAAGGTCATCGATGGTCAGCGGCAGCCCGGACTTCACGGCCGTGATGCGCGCATCCACCACCATACCCACCGGCACACTGCGCAACCGCAGGGCGATAAGTTCGGTGAAGGTGACCTTGGCACCGGAAAACAGGGCCCGTATGAAAATCATACCGAAGTTCAGCAACAGGATAACGACGACGATGACTATCAGTACGCCTACGGCAAAAATGATATGATTCATAATACGGGGGTAAGGGCTCCTAGTTGAGTGATAACCAAATCCATGTGTGAAATTGACACTATCAGTCTTGATAAAACAAGTATATACGCAACTGACTCAACCTTCTTTTCATTTTCGGTTTACCCATTGTGCCTTATCGGCAAAAGGGCTAAGTTTTCGGTATGAACTGCAAACATGCGGTCCGTTGGTTCTTGGGTTGGTTGCTGCTGGCATTGCCGGTCCTTGCTTCGGCGCAGGACACCCCCTCAACTGCTGCTTCCAAGGGTAAAATATATATCCTGCCCGTTCGTGAAGACATCATGCCGCCACTCCTATATGTGGTGCGGCGAGGTGTGAAAGAAGCCATGGAAGCCAATGCCGATGCACTCATCATCGACATGAATACCGACGGTGGCCGGGTGGATGTGACCGAGGAGATCATCCAGATCATCGGTAAGTTCAAAGGCAAAACTTTTACCTACGTAAATGATCGTGCCTTCTCCGCCGGAGCTTTCATCTCTGTCGCCACGCAAAAAATTTATATGGCTCCGCAAAGCGTCATCGGTGCCGCTGCTCCCATCATGATCTCCCCCGGCGGCGGTGGTGTCGAATCTCTGCCCGACACGGTCGAGGCCAAGATGACCTCTGCCATCCGCGCCCTAGTCCGCACCCAGGCAGAAAAGAACGGTCATAACATCGAAGTGATCGAGGCCATGATCGATAAGACCAAGTCTCTCACGATTGATGGTGAAGTGCTGAACAAGGAAGGCAATATCCTGACCCTCACTGACCGTCAGGCCATCAAAGAATATGGTGACCCCAAGAAGCCGCTGCTCTCCGCTGGCACTGTGGGTACCATGGATGAATTGATCAAGCAGCTCGGCTACGGCAATGCACAACGGGTCGAGATCCAACCGACCGGTGCAGAAAAACTGGGCACTTGGATCAACGCCATATCCCCCATTCTCCTCATTATCGGCATCATCGGCCTTTACATCGAGTTCAAGACCCCCGGCTTTGGCGTTCCCGGCATCATCGGTCTGGTTGCTTTCGGCATCTACTTTTTCGGCGGGTATGTGGCTGGCTTGTCCGCCCCCGGATGGGTTGTCCTGTTCTTACTAGGCATCATCCTCGTCATCTTTGAGCTCTTCGTCTTCCCCGGAACCTTCGTGGCCGGGCTTCTGGGAGCTTTCTTGATGCTGATCGCACTCGTCATGGGCATGGTCGATGTCTACCCCGGCGGACCACTCCTTCCCAACATGGAAGACGTGAATGGATCTCTGCTCACTGTCGGCATCTCCTTCATCGTCTCGTTTGTCATCGCTCTCGGCTTGGCACAAGTGCTGCCTCATACCCCGATTTATCAAAAGCTCGTCTCGCAAACCGCCAGCGGTGAGCAATCAGATATCGCCCAAGCCACCGTTAATGATTCCCGCATGGGTAAACTCGGCGTGACCATCTCGCCCCTATGCCCCGGTGGCAAAGCGCGCTTCGATGACCATCTGCTGGATGTCATCACGCGCGGTGAAATGGTCGCCAAAGGAACCTCCGTGCGCATCATCGGCCACAGCGGCTCCAACGCGATCGTGGAAGAAGTGTCTGAAACGGCCAGTTGATTCGGCTTCTGAACAACAGAACCGCAGCCGGGCTCAATCCTTGGCCTTTATCACATAGTCATGTGCCACCTCATTCCCGGTCTTTAGATACTGTACCACGACGGCTTCTGGTGAAACCCTCACTCGCATTATCCCCGAACTTGGTAAAATCACCCCGCTCTTATAGCCGTATTCCTCCGCACTACGAATGGTTCCCCGCGGATGCCCCGGTTGTGGCACTTCCTGATAGATGACTCCGTCCAGTTCCTGTTTCACAAACAGATGATCATGTCCGTGAAACACCACATTCACGCCATGCTTCACCAGCAATTGATGGATGGGCATGGCCCAGTCCGGACGCTTGCTCGCAAATTCATTAGCACCGCTCAATCCTTGCCCACCCCATTCGAAATACTTCGCCGCTTCCACACCGCCGCGCGCTTCCTTGCTCAATCGGTCCAGGTTTTTCAGCTGCATGACCATGCGCGGGTTTTGCCGCAGCATGGGCTCGTGGCGCATCAGGAAATCCCAGTACAGTGTGGTGAACGGGCAGGCGGCGGGGCC
>JAURFH010000196.1 GCA_030834415.1 Verrucomicrobiota bacterium
GACAGGCGTTCAACTGGTCTCCCGTGGTGACTCTGCTGGACCGGGAAAGCGCCGAAGCCGCCCAGGAGAAGTATGAATGGCCAGCGCAGACCGATTTTGCCGGTCCTCCGCCCCCTCCGCTCAAAGGTATGTCGCCTTGGGAAAAATACGCCCAGGTGATGCTGCTCTCGAACGAACTGATCTTCGTCGACTAAGAAAACAACGAAGTGCAAGAGAACCAGCCGTCAGCCGGGCAAACCGGTTGACGGCTTGCTATTCAAGGAAATCTTTCGTCTTCGGCTTGGGCGCGGGCTTTGCGGTAACATCCACCGGCAGGCGTGGCGGCGGCTCCTTGGACTTGGCAGCCCGGGCGGCGGCATAATCGGTGAAGCGTTTCTGCGCTTGAACCAACTCCTCGGGTTTGAATTTGGCCGCTAGATTCTTGCGGAGGGTTTCGCCGTCAGCAAGCCCCTCAGCAGCAGACAAAGCATACCATTTGTAAGCTTCCACAAGATCCGGCTTCACGCCCAGTCCTTTTTCATAAAAAACGCCGACGGCTTTCTGCGCGGCGATATCATTCTGTTCGGCGGCGAGCTGATACCATTTCAGCGCTTCCTGATAATTCTTCTGTGGCGTACCCAAGCCCTTTTCCCAGCAGACACCCAGATTGTATTGTGCAGCGGAAAAACCCTGTTTGGCGGAAAGCTCGAAATACTTCACTGCGGCAGTCAGATCACGCGGCAAACCGGCCCCTTGGGCATGGAGTAACCCAAGCTTGAACTGTCCACCAGCGTCTCCAGCATCTGCGGCGGCCTGATACCAGCGGGCAGCATTCGTGTAGGAACCGCGCTCCTCATACATACTGCCTACCGTAAGTTGCATGATGACTTCCCCTTCCTTCGCCCGCTCGAGGACTTCCTCAAAACTTGGCACCGAGGCCACTGGCTGGGCCAACAAACGTCCGCCCATGAGGGCGCAGAAAAGCATCGCCCATAGGCTGGCATCAACAAATCTTGAGCAGCAAAACGTCATCTATCCGGGCAAGGTAAGGCATAAGCGGGGCCAGCCGCAAGGGGGCAGCCGGGGTGGGTTTTCGATACTGTCTACAATATACCTCACTTTTTATACCTTTGACCGCTTGTCTTTGGGCGACAGGAAAACTACGTTAGGCCCATGTTGAAGCCACTCGTCGGTGTTTCCGCAGTGGCCCTCGCAGCGATGACTGCGATGGCCGAGCCGGTGCAGATTCAGCTCAAAGGAAAGGCGGCCGTCTCCGGAGAAGTTCTGGCAGACAAGCCGGACCAATTCGTTTTGGATGTCGGCTACACCGTGCTGGTAATCCCCCGGGACCAGATCGTAGAGATCAAAAAGACCGAGAAATCCCCCAAAACGGTCAAGGCAGCCCCGGCACAGACCGTTCAGAAGGGGCTCTATCGCGAAGCAGCCACGCCGCCCGCGGAGAAAGCCGTGCGCGAGCTGGTGGCACAATTGGGCGAAGGCGTGGTGCAGGTCCGCACTCCCGGCGGCACCGGATCAGGCTTCTTCCTCAATGACGAAGGTTTTCTGATGACCAATTTTCACGTCATCGAGGGTGAGACGGATATCTCCATCGAGGTGTATCACCAGCGCAAGGGACAACTGGAGCGCAAGACCTACAAGGATGTGCGGATCGTGGCGATGAACAAGTTCGCCGACCTCACCTTGCTCAAGGTGGAGGACAAGGACGCCCCGAAGTTCGTGCCGGTCTTGCTGGGTGATGCGGATGCCATGTCAGTAGGCGAACGGGTCTTCGCTATCGGCAGTCCCTTGGGACTGGAGCGCACGGTCACGGAAGGCATCCTCAGCACCAAGACCCGTCAGATGCAGGGCGAGCTTTATCTGCAAACGACCACACAGATCAACCCGGGTAACAGCGGTGGGCCGCTCTTTAATTTGCGCGGGGAAGTGGTGGGCGTGACCAACATGAAGATCATGTTCGGTGAAGGTCTGGGTTTTGCGATCCCGGTCAGTGCGGTGAAGTATTTCCTGAATCACCGGGATGCCTATGCCTATGACAGCGGCAACCCGAGCAACGCTTACCGTTATCTGGAACCGCCAAGCCGGATGAAAGAAACCTCGGCGAAGAAGTAAAAATTTGAAACCAGCGGATTCGCCGCTTGTGAGTTGGTGAGAGTTCAGTTGTAGTCAGTGAATGTGCTGGCCACTCCGGAGATGAACCGGGGCTGCCGGATAAAAAGGACAGGCCGTATCTATGATCAAAAAATACCTCGCGCTGCTCAGCCTGACGCTGTTGCTCGCCCTGAACGTCAAGGCCCAGACGCCGCCACCGGAAAAATTGCTACCGGCGGATACGCTGCTGGTTGTTACCGTGCCGGATCTGGACAAGGCCCGGGCGGAAATCAAATCGAACCCGGCGAGCCAGCTTTACTCAGACCCTGCGATGCAGCCCTTCATCAAGAAGCTGCTGGCCAAGTGGAACAGCGAGATCGTGGCCCCGCTGGAACGCGAGATGGGCATCAAGTTCGAGGACTACCTGAACCTCGCCAAAGGCCAATTCACGTTTGCCGTGGTGCGCGATGGTTGGGAAGGCGAGAAGGACAAGGAACCCGCCGTGGTGCTGTTGATCGATAGCAAGGACAAGGGCACCGAGCTGGAAAGCAAACTGACCGAGCTCCGCAAACGCTGGACTGACACCGGCAAGCAAGTGAAGACGGAGAAGATCCGCGACGTGGATTTCTACACGGTCATCCTGCCTCCGGGTGAAATGGACAACATCTTCACCAATGCCTTCCCTTCCAAGAAAGACCGGGGCGAAGATGCGGATACGGAGGCCAAAAAATCAGACAAACCCACCGAAGTGACCATCGGCCGTTCTGGCTCGCTGTTCCTGATGGGTAACAGCAAACGGGTGTTCGAGAAAGTGTTGATCAAACAGAGCGGTGGCAGCCTGCCCTCGCTGGATGAAGTACCTAACTATCAGGGCGCCCATAACGCCCTCTTCCGCGATTCCATGTTCTATACCTGGATGAACTTCCAAAGCATCTACGACATCATCCTCAAGGCCGTCGCGGCCGATCAAGCACCAGCCGCCGCCGATGATCCGATGCCGATGCCCTCAGCGGACAAGATCATGGATGCCCTAGGTCTGCGTGGTCTGAAGACGCTGGCAATCAGCGGTCAATTGACGGGTGAAGGCTCCACGATGCAGTTCCACCTGGGAGTACCGCAGGCTCAGCGCAAGGGCATCTTCCAATTGCTGGTTCCCGAGACTAAAGACGCCGCTCCGCCCGCGTTCATCTCGACAGACGTCACAAAGTTCATGCGCTGGCGTTTGAGCGGCCAGAAGCTCTGGTCCACCATTGAGAGCACGGTGGCTTCCATCTCGCCGCAAATGGGTGGCTTGCTCCAGATGACCCTCGGAGCCGCCGGCAAAGACAAAGACCCGAACTTCGACCTGAAGAAGCAGCTCATCGGCAACCTCGGTGATGATGTCATCTCCTATGAGAAGGCACCGGCCGGCACCAGCATCGAGCAACTGTCCAACCCGCCGTCCATCGTGTTGGTGGGGTCAGCCAATGCGGAGCAGCTTGCGAACGCGATCCGAACGGGCAGCGGGTTCCTCGTATCCCCCATGATGGGTGGTGGTGACAAGCCCACGGAGCGTGAGTTCCTCGGCAAGAAGATCTACATGCTGCCGATGCCCCCGACGGTCAGTGCGGATGGCACCAAACCGGTAGAGCGCTCGCTGCATTATGTGGCAAGCGGCGGTTACGTGGCCTTCTCCACTGAGCCCGCCATGGTGGAGGAATTCGTCCGCAGCGCGCAAGGCGGCGGCCGCCCCTTGAGCGAAACGCCCGGCCTGAGCGAAGCCGCCCAAAAGGTGGGTGGCATGTCCAACGGCCTGTTGATCTATGAAAACCAAGCCATCACGGCGAAGGTGTTCATCAACGCCCTGCGCAAGAATCCGGAGATGTTCGATGTGCTCTTCTCCGGTGGCATGGTGAATGACGAAGGCAAGAAGCGCCGCGCGGAGTGGTTCGACTTCGCATTGCTGCCGGAATTCTCCGCTATCGAGAAATACTTCTACTTCTCGGTGGGCGGGTTCACGGCCAATGAACAGGGACTGACCTACAAGTTCTACGGTCCGACACCGCCGAAGGCCAAGTGATCTGAAATAATTGTTCAAGCAAAAGGGCCGCCCGTGGGCGGCCCTTTTTTGTCGATAAATCTCGTTACTCCTGCGGATACACGATGATGCGGTCGTGGACGATGATGGCCAGATCGTTCTTGCCGTCACCAGTCAGGTCGATGACCACCGCTTCACGCGGTTCAGGCTGCACTCCCCGACGGCCACGGAAGCTGCGTTCCTCAAAGACCTGCCAGCGGTTGGCCGGAACAAGTTTGTGTGGCTTCTCGTAAGTCACGATGTCGAGGTAGTTCTTGCCGGTCTCCAAGAAGACCAAATCCTTCACCTTGTCGTTGTTGAGATCGCCGGAAACGACATCCATGAGGTAACCGTCTTTGATGGGCGTCTCGTAGCTGTCCAGCTCGGCCAGCTCCCAGACCATTCCGGCGGGGTTCAGCCAACCGATGGTATTGGCACCGATGAGAGTCAAGGTGTTGGGGCTGGCGGAATTCATGGCCATAGCTTGCAGGCTGGAGAAATCCGTCACGGCCAGGGGCAGGTTCTTCACGGCCTGCCATACTCCAGATTCACCACGCTCGCAAACGGTCAAGGCCTTGCGTTCGGCATCCATCAGGAAAAGGGTCGCTGCCTTGCCTTTACCTGTCGGTACGGCGGCGGCTCCCGTGATGCGGGAGTTCGCGGCTGAGCCGTTGATCTGCTCCTTCACCTTGAGCCGCCAGACAGAATCCTTGTCGCTGCCCACTTCCTTCTCCAGCACCACGGCGCGGAGGAAATTCTTTTGCGCGAGCAAGAGCTCGGCCTTGCCATCCAGATCAGCGTCCAGCGTAGCCATCCATGGCTGTTCCATAGTACCGCCTGGAGGAGCGACATCGATCTCCTCGAACTTACCGCCTGCCTCCTGCCGCAAGATCTTCACCTTTTCGTAAGGGATGAGCACCAACAGGTCGGTCAAACCGTCCTGATCCACATCATGCAGCTCCATGACGGCGGGATTGGATTTGAACGAATCGGAAAGTTTCTGCACCACAGGAGCGCCTTTGGCGGTATGGAATTGCAGGCTGCGCTTGCCATCTTCATCCACGATGACGGCCAACTGAGGCTTTTGCCCCTTCACGATATTACCCGCCGCAAATGCCAATGGGCGGCCTTTGATGGGCAGCACTTCCGGGAAGGCGAGACGGCCTTTACTGGAGAAACGGGTCACGCCGATCTGGCGTTCATCACTGCTGAGGAGGAAGACTTCTTTTTGGCCGTCATCATCCCAATCGGCGGCGGCGAGCTCGGTCACACCCGCAAGGGAGGGAAACGTCTGTGGGGAACCGAGGCCGCCTTTAGCCTGCGCGAGATACACTGTGATCTGGCCGCTGTTGGGCTCAGCCACGATGAGGTCGTCGCGCTTGTCTTTGTTCACATCCAACCAAAGCACGCCGCGGCGGGGCTTGTCCGTGCGGGTGAGCGGCAGTACTTCCAACTGACCTAGCTTGAGCTGACCCAGCGTGGCCTCAGCATTCTTCTGGGTGAAATTATAGATCTGCGCCCGGCCGGAAGCCTGGGAGATGGTCAATATCTCAGTGCGTCCATCACCGTCCAGATCATCCGACCAATAGGAACGGATGGGCGGCTGCTCGAAATGGATCTCCGGCCCGAGATTGCCTTCGGCATCCTGCAGGCGGAAACGGAACGGGTTCGCATTGTCCCAGTTCACCAATAACAGGTCATCGCGACCATCGCCGTTGATGTCCAGCACCTGCAGGGCTTTGACCGTGCCGGTGAAGGGGATCTTTTCCGGCTCGGCGAGGGTGCCGTCATTCTTCTGCTTAAGGACGTAGAGAAAGCTTTCGGAAAGCAGGATGAGATCGGTGCGCTTGTCCCCGTTGATATCCCCTTTGGTCAGGCCGTTTGGAGTCAGTTGACCGTCATCGATGGGCCAGCGTTTCGGAGCACTCCAGCCCGCCTTGCCTTCATTGAAGATGACCACCAGTTCTTTGGGCTCGCCGTAGTAGGCGATGTCCGGTTTCTTATCGCCATTGAGATCTGTCACCACGATGCCCGAGATGCGTTTCTCGGACGCGATGGAATCCATCTTGAAGCGCGCATCGGCCGGCAATTCGTTGATCTCCTTGCGCTCGCCGATGATCTCCTTCTTCTGCTCGGGCGGTTTGCCGGTGCGGTTGAAGAGGATGTTGATGCGGGAGCGGGCGTTATTGACGACAACGAGGTCGTTCAAGCCGTCGCCATCGATATCGGCTGCGTGGAGGAGATTGAACTGGTTATCGACCGGATAGATCTCCTTGCCCTCGAAGCCGAAACTCTTCGCCGCCTCACCGGCACTGGCGGAGGAGATAAGTGTTCCTGAAAGCACGCCGAGCCACGCGAATGCGCGCAGACGTTGAAATACATTGGGAAGCGTCACTTGCGGAGAAGACTCGCGGCGAAACATGGGCGGAAGGTGCCACCGATTTGGGCCGTTGGCCAGTCCAAGATTTGATGAAAGGAAAAGACCGACGCAGCCTACTTCACATACGGGGCGTTCCCGTCTTCCTTCACGGAGAAGGCCTCGGAGCCCACATCGCCGGACTTGCCGCGCATGAGGATATTGCCCCGGACCAAGATGCCTTTGGAATGACCGGTGACGGTGACGGAGTTGATGAGGGTCGGCTCCTTGCGGCGGTCGGCGATGGTGCTGTCTGAGAGGGTCACATTCCGAGAACCGGAAATGTAGACACCGCGGTAAGAAGGCTCGAAGATGCGGCAGCTATTGATGCTCACGCTCTCGGAATCGATAATCTCGATGGCGCCGCCCTCGGTATCCGACCCGGCGCGGATGTCTTCCATCTGGATGCCGTTCAAGGTGACCCCGGTGCATTTCCGGAGGGTAATTCCACCGGTGATATCGGCCGAGTAATCCGGATTTTGATCGATGACATGGGTGCCCACGGAGATGTTCCGGCATTCCTCAAAGAGCATGGCGTTATCATGTCCCACGAAAACATTGTTCCCGCTCAAGACCACGCCGCGCGCGCGAACGAGATGGATGTTCACGCGCTGGCTGCTGATCATGTTACCCGTGATACTGATGACGCCGACCTTGTCCGGTGTATCGAGATTGCCGATAAAGCGGATATTGGCCCCGCCGGGACTGGGTTTGGCCTGGATGGTGTTACTGGCGATGGTGCCCTCACGTACACTGCCTTCGGTGGCGTCGATGAGGATATCCGCCGAGGTCTCGGCCTTCAGGTCGTAGTTATACTCGATGTCGTTGCCGGTGAACTGGAAGTTGCGGATCTCGCTGGCGAGGATCTTGATACCGCCGCCCTTGCAATAGCTGATGTGACTGCCGTGGACGATGATCTGGTGCAGGTTCACATGATCC
>JAURFH010000197.1 GCA_030834415.1 Verrucomicrobiota bacterium
ATTGACGGTCACGGTCTTGGAACCGGCCGTGTCCGTGACCGTCACCGGCACATTCGTGGCGCGGTTCTCGTGCATGCCATAGGAGAGGCGCACCTCATATTTTCCGGACGTTGGCACGGTGAATTCATAACGCACCGAGGCACCCGCATCCCGGCCGTAGATGTAGTGCTTGCCGATGTAGCCTTTCAGGCCTTCACCAGCCGTCCACTTACCCTTCTTTTGGGCCTGCTCATCATCGATGACGATGCCTGGCAGTTTCTTGGGATCATTGTAAACCACCTCAGGCGGCGGCAACTGCGCCGCATCACCCGCCACATAGAACGGGCTGTTCACCGAGTCACGACGCATCACCCCTTTGAGGTTCATCAGCTCTTTCAGTTGATCCAGATAGGAATGATAGACATCACGAGGCAGGCAGTTCTGTTTCACGCAGATGGAGGCAGCTTTACCAACGACCTCGCCCATCATGCCACCGGTCTTCATCACGCGCACGGTGCCCAGAGCCTCGTGCGTCACGCTGACATTGCGCCCCGCCATGAACAGGTTCTCGATGTTGCGCGAGTAGAAGGTGCGGTAAGGCACCGGATAGCCGTGGTTGCGATCTACCGCCTTGTCGAACACCGCCTTTGAGATGAAAGGATCATTCGGGAACTTTTTCATATACTGCTCGCGCGGATAGTGCAGGTCGATGTCCCACGTAGTCGGCACGCAGCCGTCCGGGAACATCTTCTTGCTGGTGATATCATCACGCGTCAGGATCACATCTCCGAGCAATTGCCGGGATTCGCGCGTGCCACCCACGTAGGCCACCCAGACCATCTTGGCGTTGGGATGTTCCTTGGCCCCGTCCTTGTTCTTCATCGCGTTGAACGCGCCATAGATCGCACGGAAATTCCAGTCTCGGGTATATTCCAGATCGTGCAAAGGATGCTTGTCGAAGCCGGATTCCCAGAACCACTCGGCATGGAAACGTTTGGGATAGGGAAAATCATCCATCGTCAGGTCCAAAGCCCAAGGCGTCTCGGGGAATTTCACCGGGCCTTCGGCATTTTCCCAGCGCCACATATTGCTCATGCCCAGATGCCCTTCTTCCTGCACGGTATGATCCGCCCCGGCCAGAGCGCCGATGCCCGCATGTCCCGTGCTGTCCACGAAGAACTTGCCCGTAAAGCGCGTCACTTCACTGGTGCGGGTGTCCAATCCCTGCACGGCTACGATGCGGTTGCCGTTCGTCTCCACGGCGAAAACGTGGTTGTTCAGGAAGAGCGTGATGTTCTTCTCCGCCCGCACGATGGCTTCTTTCTTATCATCACCGAACTCCTCATAGGTGCCGGGTGACATCTTGGCCTTGTCTTCAAATTCTTCCACGATCTCGCCCAGATTCGGATACAAGCCGCGGCGGGTACCGCCTTTGGCCCAGACCCGGATCTCCGAACTGCCATTGCCGCCCAATACCGGACGGTTCTGGATCAAGGCCACCTTGAGGCCCATACGCGCCGCCGATATGGCCGCCCCCATGCCCCCGTAACCCCCACCGATGACGACGAGATCATAAGGGCCGGACTCCACCGGCTTGGCCGGCAGCCCCAGCAACTCACGGCGCCACTTGGGCAGTATCTCCTTCTGGTTAGAGGGCGTGTAGACAGGGTCCTTGGTGAAGATGATGGCATCACAGCGACCTTCGAAACCAGTGAGGTCGTGGAGCGCCAATGACACTTCCTTTTTCTTGATGTCAACCGTGCCACCCTCCTGCCAGAACCAGTCTTCCCCCTTGGTGCCAAAGGTCTCTTTCAGCACCTCGCCATCCAAGACGAGCTGGAACTTGCCCGGCGAACCCGCTGCCTTCCAACGGACCACCCAGTCCTTCGTGCGCACAAAAACACGGTATTTGCCCGTGCTGGGGAATTTAACGGTGGTCACCGCATCTTTGACCGGCGTGCCCATACCGTGGGCCAACAGGTAAGGCGACCCCACGATCTCGATGAACTGGGTATCCAACGCCCAACCGCCGTGCGACTGGAAGGATTCCGCCTCCACTAACACCGTGTCTGCCGCCTGAACCGTAACCGCCCCGAGCAGGAGCAATCCGGCCAGCAGCGCTTTGAGTTTTGATACTGTCGTATTCGTTTCGCGCATAAATTTGATTTTCCCGGGGTCGGTTGGGGACAAAAACAGTCCTTCACCAGCGCCGATGCGGGTTGTAGTGCATTATAGTTCCAATTCACCATAAACTGGACAGGAAATTTTTGAAGAATCGCCGTCCGAAAGACGTCGAGGTCTTAGGCAGTGATACACGCCAAGATTGACCTTAACCGGCATGGCGTGTTTGCTGTTCCCAACCACGAACTACTGAGCATGAACACTACTTCAGACACCTCTCGCCGCAATTTCCTGAAAACCTCAGCCACGCTAGGTGCGACCGCCCTCGCGTTTCCCTCCATCATGAGCGCGGCCCCAAATAGCGATAAACTCCGCATCGGTCTCATCGGCTGCGGTGGCCGTGGCACCGGGGCGGCCAATCAGGCTCTCACCGCTGACAGCAACGTGGAACTCGTAGCCATGGGCGATCTCTATGCGGACAAGCTCGAGAAATCGCTCGAAGGGCTCAAGGCGCAGCATGGTGAGAAGGTCAAAGTCAATGCGGACAAAAAATTTACCGGCCTCGACGCTTATCAAAAAGTCCTCGATTGCGGTATCGATGTCGTCCTGCTCGCTGCTCCCGGCGGATTCCGCTCCCGCCATCTGGCTGCGGCCGTAGCCGCTGGCAAACATATCTTCTGCGAGAAGCCGATGGCCATCGATGGTCCCGGCATCCGCTCTGTCTTGAAATCCGTGGAGATCGCCAAGCAGAAGAAACTGGCTCTGCGCGCCGGTTTTTGCTTCCGCTTCGACAACACCTACCGCGAGACCGTAAAACACATCCACGACGGCACCATCGGCAACATTTTGACGGTTTACTCTACCCGCATGGGCGGCACGCTTTCCACCAAGTTCCCCGGCACCCGCGAACCCGGTTGGACCGACCTGCAATGGCAGCTCAACAACTGGTCCAACTTCCTCTGGCTCTCAGGTGACTGGATGATGGAAGTGGCCGTACATAGCGTGGACAAGATCAACTGGTTCATGCGCGACGAACAGCCCATCAAGTGCATCGCGTCAGGTGGGCGGCAGGTGCCTTCTTTCGGCAACATCTACGACCATTTTGATGTCACTTGGGAATACGCCGATGGCCGTCGTGCGATGTTGAAGACGCGCTATCAAGATCACTCTTACAAGGAACACGCAGACTACATCCAAGGTGATAAGGGCAAGTGTGTCATCGGCCGCAAACCCAAGCCGGAGATCTTCGATGCTTCTGGCAAAGCCATCTGGCGTTACACTGGCGAGAAAGGCGACATGTATCAGAACGAGCACGACGAACTCTTCGCCTCTATCCGCTCCGGCAATGTCTGCAACGATGGCGACTGGATGATTAAGAGCGTCACTATGGCGATCATGGGACGTATGGCCGCTTACACCGGTCAGGAGATCACTTGGGAGATGGCCCAGAACTCCCAAGAAGACCTGTATCCGAAGAACCTCGCTTGGGATATGAAACTGGATGTCCCGCCGATGGCCTCCCCCGGCGTGAACAAGTATTTCTAAAAGATCTTTCGCAATCCCTCAGAACAGACGGCCTATTCAGGCCGTCTGTTTTCATTTAATCGCAAACTGTCAAAGATCAATCACCCTACCCGCATCTACTTCTTCGCTTTCTTCGCGTAAGCCGCCAATTCCTTCGCGGCCTTCGTCTCAACCCCCGGCTTGCCCAAGAAGCCCAGATCCGTGAACCAATCGGTGAAACGCTCGAACCATTTGCCCGAAGGGATGGCGTCCGGCGCATCGCTCCGCTTGATCGGATGACCACCGCGACCATAGATATGCAGCTCGATGTTCGGCACGCTGGCCTTCAGCATCGCATTGCAATAATCCATCGCCCACAACGCATGCACCCGGTCACCCGATCCACCACACGCCACAAAACTCGGCGGTACATTGGCCGGAATAGCTGTCTCGGGAGCCTTCGTGAAGGGCGTCGGCCCCGGATAGATCACGCCCACGAAATCTGGACGAGCTGAAACCTTCGAGAGTGGATCAGCTGGATCACTGTTCTTCTTCTGGAACTCCTCAAAGAAAACGGCCGTCGGCGATGACAATTCCGCACCGGCGGAGAATCCCACAATGCCGATCTTGTTCGGATCAAGCCCCCACTCTGCCGCATGAGAACGTACGATGCGGATGGCTTGGAACGCATCATTCACCGCGTCGATAGTCGGCTCGTAGCCATCCACGCGCAGACGATTACGCAAAATGATGGTCGAGACGCCGAGCTTGTCGTTGGCTTCGATATAGTCCGCGCCCTCGGGCCCCACCCAGAGGATCTTATGCCCACCACCCGGTGCCACGATCATCGCCGCCCCGTTGAGCGAGCGATCCTTGGCTAGATGCACCTCGATGGAGGGGTTGTGGATATTGATGACATTGATGATCGGCCCCGTGCCCTTGCTCGCGCTGTTATACTTCTCCGCCTCGTGGATGCGCTCTTTCTTCAACAAAGGCGAATTCGGCGGGAAGAGCGGAATGATCATTCCACCCGGGCGAATCATCGCCGGTGGAAAGGGCCCATCCGATGGTTTCCGCTCCGGCGCGGCGTTCTGCGCTTCCGCGAAACCGGCTAGCAAAGTGAAGGATAACAAGGTGAGCAATGTAGCTTTCATGTATAGATTATACGGAAAAAGTTGTATGGATATTCAGTGGCTGAATCGCATTTCTTCGCAATGTTAATCCTCCGCTTCATTTTCTGAACGCCGCATGCTTCGGGTTCGCATCCGATTCAAAATACGCCAGCAGGTCCAAAATATCTTCGCGTTTCAATACGTTCAGCAAACCCTCAGGCATCGGCGAGAGCGGCGATTCCGTCACACTCACCACCTCCGCCCGCTTCACCTTGGCCAACTCCTTTGTGAGCGGATTCATATTCACATAGAGTATACCGTCCTCTTCGCGTTCCACCGTCCCTTCGATCATTTCTCCATCACGCAGCTTCAATCGCGTCAGCCGGAATTTCTCATCGATCACCTTCGACGGATTCATGATATGATCCAGCAAGTCCGCTCGCGGAAAACGCCCGCTCACCCCTGCCAGATCCGGCCCCACGACACCACCGCCCATCACACGATCCGAGGAAAACCGGTGACACGTCACGCATTGCGCCTGGCGGAACGCCTTGCGCCCATTTTCCAGCGAACGCCCTTTTGCCACCTCACTCAGTGTAGGTAACAACTCCTCCATCTTCCACTCCTTCACGAATTGCGCTGGCGGCAACTCGGGCAGCTTCTCCTTCACCGGCGCCAGCAATACATCCGCCAGCGCTGTCCGCTCAACGAGCGTCAGTTGCTCCGTCACCTCCGCGCGGATAGTTTGCAGAGAGAACCCATAAAACCTTCCCCCCGTGAAACCCTCCGCTTGATTCAACGCCTTGAAATATTCGCGCCGCTGTTCCAGCGTCCAGCCGTCCGTCACATTGCGCAGGAAGAACAGATAGTTCAGCCGATCATTCGGCTCCGTCGCCGCGGCGAGCAATGGCAGCGTGCGTTTCACCGTTTCCGGCGCACCGAGATACACCAGCAATTCGCACAGCTTGTTGTTCACCCGCCAGTCCTTCGCCGGATAGCGCTCCTCCATCACCGCCATCAGCTTGCCGCCGCTCGCCGCATCCGGCGCCCCGATCCGACTTATCGCCACCACATACGCCCGCAACAAAACCAACCGCTGCTCCGCGCTCAGTTCATTCCAGTCAAAACCGTCCAGCTTGTTGAACAACGGCTTCAAGTGCGCCGCGTTACCAAATCGCGCCAGCGCCAGCCCCCCATTCAATCCCCCCTCCACACTAACCTCACTCAACACCCTCTGCGCCCACAACTCCACCGGCTGATGCTCGATCGCCGTCCGCGCCGCGAACCGGATATATGCATCCTCATGCCCCAGATACGGCCACGCCCGCCGAATCACTTCCTCCTCCGAAACCGTATTCCCCTTCGCATAAAGCGCCTCTAATCCCCGCCGCACCTCCCTTAGTTCAGCGGTCTTTTCGTCCCTTTTTTCTTCATTCTCGGAGGCCGAACTTCGGCTTCTTCCTTCATAATTTACCCTATACAGTCCCGACTGCGTCTTCCGCCCTCCCGTCAGCACATACATCGCCCCATCCGGCCCGAACTTCACATCCGTCACGTTCAGCGGACGCCCCGCCAGAAACTCCTCGAACTCACCCGTATAGCTCGCCCCTTTTTCCTTCATGTGCACCGCGAGCACGCGCCCGTAGGCCCAATCACTGATGAACAACGCCCGCCGATACTTCTCCGGGAAATGACTCTTCGTGCCGAACTCGATACCCGTCGGTGAACTCACCCCGATGTTCACCACTGCGGGCAAAGCATCCGGAGAATACTCCGGCCACATACCCGTGCCGCGCCGCCATCCAAACTCCGCGCCAGGAATCACATGCAACACGCGCGTAGGCCGATACCACGGACAACCCATATCCCCTTCGTTATCCGCATCGAACGTGAACATCTCGCCCGCCTCATTGAAGGCCACATCCAGCGGATTCCGCATGCCGCCCGCTATCAGCGTCCACTCCTTACCCTCCGCATCCGTCTTCAGGATATGCCCGCCCGGCGGCGTATTCTGCGCGTCGAACATGAAAGGATCCCACGGACACTCGATGAGTTGATCCACCTTGTAGTTCTGATACGGCTGCGGCCACGTCAGAAAATTCGTCGCCACCGTCACGTCATTCCCATGCACCAGATAGATCGCCCCATCCGGTGCGAGCACCGCGTGATTGCGTCCATGCCCTACGCGCCCTTCGGTGCGCAACAGCACTTTCGTCTCATCGAACTTTCCATCACCCGTCGTATCCCGCAACCGCACTAACGACCGGCTGTTGTTCGCATTCACATACAGCGCCCCGTGCGCATAGAGCAGCCCGCGACACTCCAGCAGCGAATCCTCAATCACCTCCACGCTCTCCACCGCCGTCGCCCCGATCGTCATCCGCAAAAGCCCGCGCTTCTCCCGCGCCACCGTCAAACGCCCCTGCGGATCAAACGCCATCGACACCCACGAATCCTCCTCCGGCAACGCCGACCGCAACAACTCCACGCGAAAACCTGGTGGCACGCGAAACGTCGCCGGATCCGTCGCCAACTTAGCACCGCTCGCCAGCTTCCAACTATTGTAGGCATCAAACGCCTTCGCCGCATCGAATGGATTATCCTTCGCCTCCATCGCGCCCAAGCTTTTCGCACCGGCCCACGACCCATCCGAAATCGTCCACGCCTGCACCCCTTTATGCGAAGTCGTCTCAAACAACACCGCCAACCGCGGCACCTTTCCCTCACCCTTCACAGCAAAGGATAGGA
>JAURFH010000198.1 GCA_030834415.1 Verrucomicrobiota bacterium
GACGTGATGAATTGAAGACCGAGGAGCTGATGATGCATCACGCCTGGTTCAGCCTGAACCGCCTGTTGAACCGGCCGCTCACCAATGCCTGGCCTGCCTTTCGTCTGCCACCCGTCGCTGGGCCCGTTCCTTACAGCGAACACCTGGCCGGACTCGCGGCACAGCATGAGCCGAAGCTTACGGTGATGCGCCAGCAATTGCAGGTATCCGATCAGGATATCGCGTTGGCGAAGGTGCGCCGTCGCCCCGATCTCGGCGTCGGCTTGCAGGGACGCAATTACACCGGCACCGGCGAATTCCGGTCGGGTGAGATCATGCTCTCGCTCTCACTGCCGTGGTTCAATCGCGACCGCTACAAACAGGACGTTGTGCGTGAAGAGACGAAGAAGCAGGCGCGCGCCAAAGACATCAGCGATATGGAACTCGAGGTGCGCCATAACGTCCACGATGTCACGGTGAAGATTGACACCGCCCGCCGGGAAGCGTTGCTTTATCAGGACGATATTATTCCCCGCACCCGGCAAATGCTGGAGAGCATGTATGCCACGTGGCAGGCAAATTCTGGTCCTTTGCGCGATGTATTGGAAACACGACGCATGTTGCTCGAAGCCGAGCTGAGCCGCGCCAAGGCCATCTCCGAGCAATATCAAGCTCTGTCTGAACTCCTGCTGTATTCCGGTCTGCAAGACTTTGAAGCGCTCGAATTACTGGCACCAGCGCAGCCGCAGAACACAGAAGCCAAAGCCAAGAACTGAATTTTCTCATGAAGCCCATATCTTTTATCCTAGTCGTGATCGCCATCGGGGCGGCGGCCTTTGGCGGTTACTACTTCGCCAAGCACCAGCACGGCGGCCATGCCGGCTCGGACCAATCTTCCGGACGCAAAATTCTCTTCTACCAAAGCTCGATGCATCCGTGGATCAAGTCGGACAAGCCGGGCAAATGCACCATCTGTGGCATGGATCTCGTGCCGGTGTATGAAGGAGAAAAGGGGTTTGAATCCAAGGCGGGCACCGTCGCGCTCGGCTCAAACAGCATCCAGGTCATCAATGTGCAAACAACCCCGGCAGAGATGAAACCGCTCACGCGTTCATTCCGGTTTGCGGGCACCATTGAGGACGATGACACCCGGCATCGTATCCTCTCCGCGTATGTCAAGGGGCGCATCGATAAACTGTTTGTGAACTACATCGGCGCGGAAGTCACCGAAGGTCAGCCATTGGCCACGATCTACAGCCCCATGTTGCTCGCCGCCGAACGGGAATATGTAGGCCTCGCCCGCAGTGCGAAAGGCAATGAGGATGCGCAACGCCTACTCAACGCCGCCAAACTGCGTCTGGTGCAATACGGTCTGAACGATAAACAGATCGCCGCGCTGAAAGATAAGTCCCCTGAAGACATCGACACGGAGATTCTTGCGCCCATGACCGGTACGGTCGTCGCGCGCAAGGTGTATGCGGGACAGTATGTGATGGATGGCGAGATGTTGTTCGAGCTCGCCGACTTTTCCACGATGTGGCTGCAGTTCGATGCCTACGAACAGGACTTGGCGTGGTTGAAGGTTGGGCAGCAAGTAGAAATCACCACGCCCTCAGTGCCGAACAAGGTGTTCAAGGCGGCGATCACCTTCATCGATCCAAACCTGAACATGATGACCAGAAGCACCAAGGTGCGCGTGGAGATCCCGAATCCAGTGATTGAGACCGATGGGGTGCGTCAGCGGGAGCTCTCTCACAGGCTCTATGCCGAGGCGCGGGTGAACGTGGATTCAGCCCCGGTGCTGGTCGTGCCGCGCTCGGCGGTGCTCATGGCGGAAAGCGGCAAGGCCCTGCTCTATGTGGATGCAGGTGGTGGCGCCTATGAGCAACGCACCGTGAAACTCGGTCGCGCCGCCGATGACGTGTGGGAAATTCTCGGTGGTATCAAGGAAAGCGACAAGGTGGTGACTCAGGGCAATCTGCTCATCGATGCCCAAGCGCAACTCAACATGTCTGCGGCGGGACATGACCATAGCGAACACGGGATGACCATGAACAAAGGGGTCATGCCAGCATTACCAGCCTTAACTGCTGAACAGGAAACGGCCTTGAATGATTTTCTCGGCGTGGTCGATGCGATCACCGCCACGTTGTCCGCGGATGATCTCAAGGGTTTCAATCAACAGACGATGAAGACGCATACGGCCACGCCCGCCCTAGGCAAGGCGTTTGCGGCGGACAGCCCGTGGCGGAAATACGTCGATCCCATCGAGAAGTCCGGCCATCTCGCCGAAGCAAAAGATATCGCTGCTGCCCGTAAGGTGTTTCATCCCTTCTCCATGGCGGTGGCGGATTTGGCTCAACAGGCGCTCAAGACGAATCCCAAAACGAACGCCAAAGTATTCAAATGCCCGATGGTGGAGGATGCCGTTCCCGGCGCGCCAAAGGAAGGTTTCTGGATCCAGACGAAGCTGCCACTTCGCAATCCCTACTTCGGTTCGGAGATGCTGGAGTGCGGCACGGAGGTGAAGCCGTGATCAATCGTCTCATAGAGTGGTCGCTGAAGAACCGGTTTCTGGTTCTGTGCGGGTTTCTGATTCTCACGGCTTGGGGCGTGCGCTCTTTGCATCGCACGCCGGTGGATGCCATCCCTGACTTGAGTGAGAACCAGGTCATCGTCTTTGCAGACTGGGCGGGACGTTCGCCGGAAGAGGTCGAGGATCAGGTCACGTATCCGCTGTCGGTGAACCTGCAAGGGCTCTCCGGCGTGAAGACGGTGCGGGCACAGTCCATGTTCGGCTTCTCGCTCATCACCGTCATCTTTGAGGACAAGGTGGATAACTACTTCGCCCGTTCGCGCGTGCTGGAGCGGTTGAACTATCTCTCCACGATGATGCCGCAGGGGGTGACGCCACAGCTCGGACCGGATGCGACCGGTCTCGGCTGGATCTACCAATACTATCTAGAAGTCGATCCCAAGAAGGCGAAGAACGGGGGGATGGATTTGGGTGAATTACGCGCCGTGCAGGATTGGTTCATCCGCTACCAACTCAACGCGGTGCAAGGCGTCGCGGAGGTGGCGAGCGTGGGCGGCTTGGTGAAGCAGTATCAGATCGAGGTCTCACCCACGAAGATGCGAGCTGCGGATGTGATGCTGGGCGACGTGATGAACGTAGTGAAGGACAGCAACCTCAATGTCGGCGGGAAAGTCATCGAGGAGAACGGCATGGAGTTCGTGGTCCGCGGTGTAGGTCTCGTCAATAAGACGGCGGACCTGGAAAACATTGTGCTGAAATCGCGGAACGGCGTGCCGGTGTATCTGAAGGATATCGCCACCATCCAGATCGGCGGAGATTTCCGGCGTGGCACACTCGATGTGAAAGGTAAGGAAGTAGTGGGCGGCATCGTAGTGATGCGCACGGGCGAAAATGCCAAGCAAGTCATCGATCGGGTGAAGGAAAAAATCGCGCAGATCCAGCCCGGCCTCGACAAGCAGGGTGTCACCATCAAGCCCTTGTATGATCGCAGCGAATTGATTGATCGCACGATCGAAACACTGAAGCACGCATTGATGGAGGAGATGCTGCTCGTGACACTGGCGCATATCTTGTTCCTGTTCCATTTCCGCAGCATCCTCATTGTCACCATTCCCTTGCCGGCCTCGATACTTGTCTCCTTCATCTTGATGAACCAGTTCGACATCAGCTCGAACATCATGTCACTGGCGGGCATCGCCATCGCCATCGGCGTGCTGGTGGATGCAGGTATCGTGATGACCGAGAATGTCATCCGGCATTGCGAGAAGGAGGAGGAAGAAAAAGGTCGCCGCCTGACGAGCGAGGAGACCTGGCATGTGACCTTGGAAGCGGCGAAGCTGGTGGGACGACCCATCTTCTTCGCGATGGCGATTGTCATTCTCGCGTTTCTGCCGGTGTTTGTGCTGAGCGGACAGGAGGGCAAGCTGTTCCATCCACTGGCGTGGACGAAGACCTTCGCGGTAGTGGGCGCGACCATCCTCGCGGTAACGCTGGTGCCGGTGATGTGTTCGCTGCTCATCCGCGGGCCTTTCCATGCGGAAGATCGCAACTGGATAATGCGTTTCCTCATGTGGATCTATGAGCCGTTCCTCGACCTCGCCTTGCGCTGGCGCAAGACCGTCATGTTCGGCGCGCTGGTGATATTGGTCATCTCGCAGATCGTCGCGTGGGGATTACCCCGCGATTGGCAGCGCAAAATCGATGTGCAAAAGCATCCGCAGTTAGCCAAGCTCACCGCGGGTTTCGGTCGCGAATTCATGCCGCCGTTGAATGAAGGCTCCCTGCTCTTCATGCCGGTGCTGCTGCCTTCCACTTCTCTCACGGAAGTGAAACGCATCATGGCCTGGCAGGACACGGTCATCAGCCAGGTGCCGGAGGTCCTGAGCGTAGGCGGCAAATTGGGACGCGCTGAGACGGCGACCGATCCCGCACCTGTGGAGATGATCGAGACGACCATCATGCTGAAGCCGGAAACACAATGGCGCGCCGGCATGACGAAGCAGAAGCTGATCGCCGAGCTGACGGAGAAACTCAGCGCCGTGCCCGGCTATGTGCCCGGCTTCCTGCAACCCATCGAAAATCGCATCTTGATGATCAGCACCGGTATCCGCGCGCAAGTGGGCGTGAAGATATTGGGCGACGACCTGAACATGCTGCAGAAGCTCGCGTATGATGTCGAAAAGGTGGTGCAACAAGTGCCCGGAGCTACCGGGGTGGCGCCTTCACGCGTGCAGGCGAAGCCGTATATCGAGATCGAGCCAGATCGCGTCGCCATCGCACGCTATGGGCTGAAGGTGCGGGACATCATGGAGATGGTCGAGACAGGTATCGGCGGTATGAACCTCACGACCACGATTGAGAAGCGCGAGCGTTATCCCATTCAAGTGCGTCTGGAGCGAAGCGAGCGCAATGATATCGAGCACCTGGGCGAGATCCTGGTGCCGACGCCTTCAGGCGCGTTCATCCCATTAGGCCAACTGGCGCAAATCCGTCGGGTTATCGGGCCTAGTGAAATAGCCAGCGAGAACGGACGTTTGCGGCTGTTCGTGCAGGCGAATGTGCAGGATCGCGATCTCGGCGGTTTCGTGGACGAAATTAAAGAACGCATCAACCGCGACATCGTGCCGAAGCTGCCGCCGGGCGTTACGATCGAATACAGTGGTCAGTATGAGAACCAGCTTCACGCCGAGCAGACGTTGAAAATCATCCTGCCGGTGGTGGTGCTCGTCATCTTCATGTTACTGTACATCGTCTATCACTCAGTGAAAGAGGCGGCGCATGTGGTGCTGGCCATCCCGTTCGCGCTGAGCGGCGGCGTTTTCTTGCAATACTGGCTGGGCTACAACTTCAGCGTAGCCGTCTGGGTCGGTTACATCGCGCTGTTCGGCATCGCCATCCAGACCGGCGTGGTGATGGTGGTGTATCTGGAAGAGTATCTGGCTAAGAAGAAAGCGGAACGAGGTGATGCCTTCAACCAAGCCGACTTGATCGAAGCCATCAAGGAAGGGGCGAAGTTACGGCTACGGCCGAAGGTGATGACGGTGGCCACTACTATCGCGAGCTTGTTGCCCATCATGTGGAGCACGCGGCCGGGTGCGGAAGTGATGCAACCGATCGCCGCACCGGTCATCGGAGGAACCATCAGCAGCCTGATCCACATCCTGATCGTGACCCCCGTGATATTCGCGTGGTTGCGGGAATGGGAGTTAAAGCACGAACAGGCTATGAACACGAAGCACTAGAATTTGGTCTGACATGGTGTTAGACCTTGCATATAGAAAGAATACGGAATGAAAACACTACTGACAGTATTGGCCATCGCGGCGCTGACCATCAGCGCGGTGAATGCAGAAGAAAAGAAAACCGACAAGAAGGCGGAAGTATGCCCGGTCTCCGGTGAAAATCTGGGCAGCATGGGCAAACCCTATGTCTTCAAGCATGAGGGCCAGGAAGTGAAGCTGTGCTGCAAGTCCTGCCTCAAAGAATTCAAGAAAGATCCGGCCAAGTATCTGAAGAAGGCCGAGGGTAAGAAGTAATCTGATGACACACACACCGGCCGGGACACCAGATCCCGGCCGGGTGTGGTCTGATTAATTTTTCGTCAGCCAATAGCCGATCGCAGCCACGGCAAGGGCGATTGAAATAAGCGTCAGCGTGCGCACCATCAGGCTGGGCCGTGAACCGTCGATTTCCCGGTGCAGTTTCATCCGGCGTTCTTCCGCCTCTTCACGCTCTTGCTCGTCGGCAAGCATCTGCTCGGTGCGACGACGGGCGTATTCTTCGGTGACATCATGACCCGTCTCCGCGGCGGCTTCGATGGATTCATTGAGCACCGGGTCGCGAGGATTGCCGTGGACTAACTCCTTTTCCGCTACTTTACGATAGCGGTCACTTTTTTCTTCCGCAGTCATGACCTTAAAGCTACTGGCATTGCCGGAAGATGCAAACCTGTGGTTTGTAATCGAAGCGAACTAGGGCGCGTCACTTAGCATCCAAGTAACCCATGCTTTTCATCCATTCGCCGCAACGGGCGGGCCATTCGTTGATGGGTTGCTTGTTGTTGCGCATGCCGAAGCCGTGGCCGCCCTTGGTGTAGATGTGCAGCTCGGCGGGCAGATCGAGTTTCTTGTATTCCAAGTAGAGAGTCGCGGCTTCGACGGGATTGTTTTTATCGTCGTGAGCGACGACGAAGAACATCGGCGGCGCATCTTTGGGCACGCTGAAGCCGGGGATGAATTTCGATTTGCCGGTGCGCTCGAGGAAACCGCCACCATAGACCATGACACCGAAGTCGGGTCCATGCGGGTCATCGTATTCGGGCTTCTGCGGATAGGTACGTTCCGTGCGATCACAGGCAACGTGGCCGAGGAGATTGCCACCTGCGGAGAATCCGAGCAGGCCGACGCGCTTGGGGTTGAGGCCCCACTCTGCCGCGTGATGCCGGACAATACCGATAGCGCGTTGCGCATCTTGCACGGGCTTCTCGTAGTTGCGGACATCATCGCGAGTGGGTGTGCGATACTTCAGCAGCACGGCAGTGACACCGAGAGTGTTCAACCATTCGCAAACTTGGCGGCCCTCGAAGGAATAGGATAGGAACATGTAGCCGCCACCGGGTGCCACAATGACGGAGGTGCCGTTGGGTTTCTCGGGGCGATAGACAGTAATCTCAGGATTGCTGACGTTCGAGACGTGATTGGTGGTGATGGGGCCGTAGGAGGCGATGAGTTTCTTGGTGGCCTCAGTGACGGGCGTCATGGGGCTGGGCGTGCCTTCGGGCCAAAGTTTCAGGTTGATCAATTCGGCGGCAGACAGGCGCGGACCTACCGCGCTGATAAACAGACAGGCAA
>JAURFH010000019.1:0-5934 GCA_030834415.1 Verrucomicrobiota bacterium
GCCCCGACCAATACGTCGGGGTGAAGTGGAGCTCCGACATCCGCCGCGAGCAGGCCG
The DNA here is from genome assembly GCA_030834415.1 of Verrucomicrobiota bacterium. Taxonomy (GTDB): domain Bacteria; phylum Verrucomicrobiota; class Verrucomicrobiia; order Limisphaerales; family JAEYXS01; genus JAEYXS01. The sequence goes on from JAURFH010000019.1 coordinate 58, forward strand.
GTCCTTACCTTCTAAATAGGTTGGCGGTGGGCGTCACTTGGCGTTGGGCTCTTGAATGACGCAGGCTTCGATAGCGGACGGCTGAGGCCAGCCGTACCTTCCTGAGTGCGGTCGCTGAGAAAAATAATCAGGTCCACGCAGTGTTAAGTAACGACCTCATAATGGCTTGCCAAGCAATGCCGAAACGATGGCACGAAAGAAAACCAAAATGCCCCAGATCACAAATGCTGGCGCGCCCAGCGCCATTACCTGTCCAAAGGATATCTCGCGCCGAAGGTAGGGCAGCAGGACAAGCGGAACTACGCTGAAGAAGAGGATGAAAGCTATGACGAGGGCAACCTTGAACAGCCAATTGGAATCAGTGAAATCTTTGACGAACGCCGCGCCGATGAAAGCTACAGGGAAAAACCACCAAGTGACGAATTTCTTCCAATGAGTTTGAAACGCGTTTCTCGGCTTTATGATTGGCGGCTTCGGGTGATTCATGCACGTAATGCCGCTTAAATATAAAAGACCACAATCCGGTTTGACCCAGTATGGCTGGCGGTTGGGGCTGGTGTTTCACTTATGGGTTGATTTTATGCTACTGACACCGGTTTGTCAGTGAGGAATTCGGGGGAGTGTGGATGGAAGTTTTGATGGTGGGTTTGGATTCTTTTCGCCCATTCCAAGTGTTGCGTCGTTTTATAGTTCCGTGGCTCAGTGAAAACATTATTGTGAAGGCATGAAACGGTTTTCCGGTGTCGAGGTGGGGATGCTGATAGTCGCGAGTCTGTTCATCTTGTGCGGTGCCGTTACGGCTATCAGACCTGGCGAAGGAAATGTGCACGTTTCAGGAGTCAAAGCGCCAAAATGGCCTAACACCAAAGCCACCTCAGTCAGGTTTTCCAAAGGAACCATGCGTGGGGCTGGGGTAGTAGCCGTCTTATTCGGGGCCGGATTTATATGGCTCGTTTTTCAAAAGCCTAGAGAAAAATGAGGCAGCTCAAAGCCGCGCAGGATATTCTCCAGCCCGGAGGGCGAAAGACAATAGCCCAGCGATTTTATCGCTGGGTAATGGCGAGGGGGGAGCAAGTCCCATCAAGGACGGAAGAAAAAGCCGCTTTTCCGTATATGGATAGATTTCGCCATGCTGGATTTGGCCCGGTTCTTACCTCCCTCCGGGGCTTGGTTCATTTGGACATCGTAACACCCACCGTTAAAACGGTGGGCTATTTTCGGGTGTCGCTGACAGGACAAGGGAACTTGCGGAAGGAATGCTGCGGGTAATTTGACGCCCAATAAGTGAAAAAAGCGTTAGTATTTGGTCTTCAATTAGTTGTGATTGGAAGAAATTTTTCAAAAAAAACTGCACCATGGACAGCGGTTGTCCGGGGTCCCCGGTTATGGTGAATGAAGAATTAAGAAGGAAGAATGTAGAAATGGAAGGAAGCGGGGAAAACATCGAACACTGGTTGCACCAGTGGCCGATACGCCCAGCTTCGAACATGGAGAGGGGGAGAGGAACGGGGGAAACGTTCAACGTCCAACTTTCAACGCTCAACGTCCAGAGGGGAAGCAGGCAGGCCCCGACTTATCAGCGCGGGGTTCATGCCTGCGGTACGGCCCGCGGGACGCGGGCGCTACAGGGGATTCAAGGACGAGGGGGAGAACGAGGCGTCAGGCCGCCTCGGGGGAAAGCGGAGTCAAGCCTCCGCACTCCAAAGAAGGGGCAGCCGACGGCCGGCGCTACGATTGGGCGGATTGGGGTAACGTTCGGCTCCAAAGGGCTGTGGTAGCGGGCGCTCCTTGCAGGGCCAAGAATTGTCCTGTAACCTCACTAATAGCCACCCCGTCTTACTTAGTTACCAGCCGATGATGGATTTTGCCGAAGTGGTTGAATCCGAGCGAGTCACGACTGGGAAGAGCCGGGAGGATGTTCGGCTCAAATGACAATCAAATGCGAGTAGAGATATGGAACTGAAGCAACATTTACCGTCTGCGGCTGATCTTTGTGTGACGCGCCGCCAGTTTTTGAACCGGTTCGGCATGGGTTTTGGCGCCTTGAGCCTGGGTTCTTTGCTGGGTTCGCAGTTCATGGGCGGCAGCTCAGCCCAGGCGGACACAAATCTCTCGCCGTTGGTGGTCAAGGAGCCGCATTTTCCGGCGAAGGCCAAGCGGGTCATCCATATCTTCGCCCAAGGTGGTCCATCCCATCTCGACACGTGGGATCCGAAGCCGGGCCTGGAGAAGTATCGCGACAAGGATGTGAAGGAGATCGGCGGTGTGCCGCTGGTTTCGCCCTTCAAGTTCAAGAAGACGGGCAAGTCGGGCATCGAGGTGAGCGAGCTGTTCCCGAAGATCGGGGAGAGCATCGACGAGATCTCGGTGATCCGCTCGATGTATACGGACATCCCGGCGCATGAATTTGCCACGTTGATGATGAACACGGGCTCCGGCCGCATTGTGAAGCCGTCCATGGGTTCGTGGTCGCTCTACGGACTGGGATCGGTGAACCAGAACCTGCCGGGCTTCATCTCGCTGGCGCCGAACGGCAATGTGCTGGGGGGCTCCTCGAACTGGCGCTCCGCGTTCCTGCCGGGTGCCTTCCAAGGCACGATGGTGAGCACGGGCAACATGAGCGCGGAGAAGGTCATCGAGAATCTCAAGAATTACTACACGCCGCTGAAGGATCAGCGCGAGCAGCTGGACCTGGTGCAGAAGTTCAACGAATTGCACAACCAGAACATGAAGCGCGAGGCCGAACTGGAAGCGCGCATCCAGTCGTTTGAGCTGGCGTTCCAGATGCAGACGGAGGCGGTGGACGCGTTCGACATCAGCAAGGAGCCGGATCACATCAAGGAGATGTACGGCTCGGGCACGCAAGGCCGGCAGATGTTGGTGGCGCGCCGGTTGGTGGAGAAAGGCGTGCGCTTCGTGCAGGTGTGGGACAGCGGCTGGGATCACCATGCGAACCTGCAATCGGTCATCGCCCGCAAGGCGCAAGATTGCGACCAGGCGATCGGTGCCTTGCTGAAGGATCTGAAGCAGCGCGGCATGTTGGAAGACACGTTGGTGCTGTGGGGCGGTGAGTTCGGTCGCACACCGCGGCATGACCGCGGCGGACGCGGCGAACCGGGTCGCGATCATCATAACCGTTCCTTCGTCGCGTGGATGGCGGGCGGCGGCGTGAAGGGCGGCAACGTCCATGGTGCTTCCGATGAGTTCGGCTACAACGCGGTGGAAGACAAGGTGCACGTGCATGACCTGCACGCGACGATCTTGAAATTGCTGGGCTTCGACCACGAGAAACTGACTTACCGCTATAACGGCCGCGATTTCCGCCTGACGGATGTGTATGGCAACGTGGTGGATGATCTGATCGCCTAAGCAAGGGAGAGAGATTTTAAGGCTATGACGAAGATGTCTTTGAAGCAGGTATTGCCGGTGGCCATCGTGCTCGCCGGGTCAGCTTGGGGTGCCAGTGCCGCCGATGCGAAACTGGATCCGAAGCAGCTGGAGTTTTTCGAGAAACGCATCCGCCCGGTGCTTGCCTCGGCCTGCTATGACTGCCACAGCACCGCCCCCGATGCGAAAGTGAAAGGCGGGCTCGTGGTCGATTCCAAGGAAGGCCTGCTCAAGGGTGGCGACAGTGGTCCATCCGTGGTGCCGGGCAATCCGAAGAAGAGTCTGCTCATCGAAGCGGTGGAGTATCATAATAAAGACCTGAAGATGCCGCCCAAGGAGGATAACCGCCTGACCGATGAACAGGTGGCGGATCTCGTCGCTTGGGTGCAGATGGGTGCGCCGGATCCCCGCGTCGGGACCGCTCCCGCGATGAAGACCATCAGCATCGAGGAATCCCGCAGCCATTGGGCGTTCCAGCCGATCCAGAACCCGCCGGTGCCGAAAGTCGCGGACAAGGGCGGCTTTGTGAAGACGGATGTGGACCGTTTCATCCTGGAGAAGCTCAAGGAAAAGGGGCTGACCCCGTCGCCGCAGATCGACAAGCGTTCGCTCATCCGCCGCGCGGCTTATGACCTCATCGGTTTGCCGCCGACGCCGGAGGAAGTGGAAGATTTCGTCAAGGACAAGTCCCCGAACGCCTTTGCGAAGGTGGTGGACCGTTATCTGGCCTCGCCACGTTACGGTGAGCGCTGGGGCCGTCACTGGCTGGACGTGGCGCGTTATGCGGATAACACCGGTGACCGCCTGAACCGTGGCACGCCGAACTATCCGTTTTCCTGGACGTATCGCGACTATGTCATCCAGTCCTTCAACGAGGACAAGCCATTCAACCAGTTCATCCTGGAACAGATCGCCGCAGACCGCGTGGTGAAGGGTGACGACAAGAGCGACATGGCGGCGATGGGCTTCCTTACGGTGGGCAAACGCTTCATGGGCAACCAGGAGGACGTGATCGATGACCGCATCGATGTGGTGACGCAGGGTTTCATGGGCCTGACGGTCTCGTGCGCCCGTTGCCACGACCATAAGTTCGACCCCATCCCGACGAAAGATTACTACGCGCTGCACGGTGTGTTCAGCAGCTCGGTGGAGCCGGAGAAGGGTCCGTTCATCACGCCGCCGAAAGAGACGCCGGAATATGCGGACTTCAAGGCGAAGCTGGCGGAACTGGAAGACGAACTCGCGGACACGGCCCGTAGCGAATACGAGAAATCGTTGACGCAATTGCGCTCGCGTTTCGGTGAAGTGCTGCTGGGCACTTATCAATACGGCACTTCCAAGAACAATGCCGCGCTCCGCAGCTTCCTGCGCGAGAAGACGGTGAACGCGAACGCTTACGAAGCTTGGGCCAAGGCGCTCAAGAAGATGAGCAATGAGCCGGGCCCGGTGATGAAGCCGTGGTTCGATTACGCCGCGCTCTCCAAGGATGAGTTCAGCGGCAAAGCCGCCGGCATCACGGCGAAGCTGGCCAAGGATTCCAATGCGAATCCGTTGGTGGCGAGTGCGCTCGTCAAAGCGGAACCGAAGTCCATCGAGGAAGTCTCGGAAGTTTACGGCAAGCTCTTCAAAGGCATGGAAAAAGCCTGGGCTGATGCCAAGGCGAACGGCGTGGCCGGCATGAAGGATGAGTATGAGGAACAGATCCGGCTGGTGCTCCACGGGCCGAAATCCCCGCTCTACCTCAACACCAAAGACGCACGCACACTGCAACTCGTCGGTGGTGCGCAGATTCGGAACTTCGAGAACCGCGTGCAAAACAAGATCTACACGCTGGAGACGACGCACCCGGGTTCACCGGCTCGCGCCATGGTGTTGGAAGACGCCACCCGGCCGCGCGATTCCTTCGTGCTGGTCCGTGGCGAACGCGGTCGCAAAGGTGATCCCGCCCCTCGCCAGTTCCTACAGATCCTCTCCAAAGACACGCCGCAGAAGCTGAACACCGGCAGCGGCCGTATCGATCTGGCGGAAGCCATCGCGGATCGGAACAATCCCCTCACCGCTCGCGTGATCGTGAACCGCATCTGGGCGAAGCACTTCGGCGAAGGCCTCGTGCGGACCATCAGCGACTTCGGTCTGCGCGCCGAGCCGCCGTCGCATCCGGAACTGCTGGATCATCTGTCCACCTGGTTCATGGATAACGGCTGGAGCATCAAAAAGCTGCACCGTTACCTGATGCTCTCCGGGGTCTATCAACAAGGTTCCGTGGACAGTGCCAAGTATGAGGAAGTGGACCCGGCGAACCTGTATCTGTGGAAGATGCCGATCCATCGTCTGGACTTCGAAGCCATCCGCGACACGGTGTTGATGCACGGTGGCAACCTCGACCTGGCGGCCGGTGGCAAGCCCGTGGACATCACGGAGAATCCCTCCCCGAACCGCCGCACGGTGTATGGCCGCGTGGACCGTTTCGCATTGCCGGAGATGTTCCGC
>JAURFH010000019.1:6093-32997 GCA_030834415.1 Verrucomicrobiota bacterium
AAGGTGAAGTTCCTCTTCCAGACGCTCTTCCAACGTGACCCAAGCGCGAGCGAGATCTCCATGGCACAGCAATACCTGCAAGCACAAGCGGCCAAAGACGTGAAGCCGGTCACCGGCAAGGAAGATTGGAGCTATGGCTACGGTTATTACGATCCGAAAACCAAGCAGGTGCGTTTCCGCGCGATGACCGACAACACGGCAAACACTTACGCCGGTGGCAAGAAAGGTGGCAGCGCTTACCTGAGCGCCGCCGGCGGCATGCCGGGCAGTGTTGCGAAGTTTGGCGTCATCCGCCGCTGGACGGCTCCGAAAGACGGACGGATCTTCATCTCCGGCCCGCTCACACATAAGGAAAAGGAAGGCGACGGTATCGCGGCCCGTGTGGTCAGCAGCCGGGCCGGTGAGGTGGGCGCCTGGAACCTCAAGCAGAGCCGTCAGGATGTGGTCATCGAGCACATGGACGTGAAAGCCGGTGACACGGTGGACTTCATCGTGGATTGCCGCGCGAACTCCGAAGGCGACCGCTTCGTGTGGTTGCCGGTCATCCGCATGGAAGACGGACCGGAGTGGAACGCCCGGGCGCAATTCACGCTGCCGAGCAAGAGCAAGGAGCAAACGCCCTTGAACAGTTGGGAGAAGCTGGCGCAGGCATTGTTCCTGACGAACGAGCTGATCTACGTGAACTAAACGGACAATCTGGGTTGGTTGGTAAAAATAGGGGGTGGAGCCGCCAAACGGCTCCGCCCCGCTTTATTTTTACTCATGGAGTAACTTCCTTATTGTGATGTTTCGGGCGGCGACGATAGCTGCCTTTGCCCTTCTTGGGCTTGTGCACCCGCTCGCCCGTGTTCCATTTGATGCGAACACGTGGTTTGCTCACCTGGTCAGAATGACGAATTTCCCGCCGCTGGCCAGCCAGTTTTGGCGTTTTGCGCCAAAAACAGATGCAGATTAGGATTTGACACCCCTAGGTAAGCGAAACTACGTTTCTATGACCAAACCACCTAATTAAGTATGTCGGAAGAGACACCAGTACCACCGAAACCGGCCGAAGCCTCGAAGGTTCAGCCGAAGAAGGAAACCGTCCGCATCAGCTTGCCGCCTAAGGCTAAGGAAACCGTCCGCATTGGGTTGCCCAAGCCGACCGCTCCGGGTTTACCGCCGAAACCGGCCGCTCCGCCGACCGCTTCCCTTCCCTCTCCGGCCGCACCAGCCGCAGCTCCTGCAGCCGCCCCGGCTCCCGCAGCTCCCGGCGCTACGGTTCGTATCACTTTACCCCCAGCGGGTGCCCGTCCTGCGGGTGCTCCAGCACCTGTCGGTGCACCTCCACGTGCTGCGGCACCGCCCCCGGCTGCCGCTCCGGCTCCAACAGCCGCTGCCCCCGCAGCTGCCGCTCCAACGGCTGCAGTTCCGGCACCTACGGGCAAACCCGGCAAACCCGGCAAGGCTCCCAAGCCCGCCAAAGTCCCCGGCGCTCCCTCTGCCAAAGCCAGTGTTTTGGACTTGGTACTGGCCATTCTCGCCTTGCTGGTGAATATTGGCGCGGTCGTTTACGGACTGCATTTGGGCGGGTTGTTCTAAGTTTGCCTCGGCGGCAGACGCAACCGGCCTCCGCAAATGGCCTGAACTTGTATTTAAGCGCGTTATGGCTTCAGCCAATATAGTTACTTTGACCGAAGACAACTTCGAAACCGAAGTCTTGAAATCCAACGTCCCCGTTCTTGTGGATTTCTGGGCCGAATGGTGCGGCCCCTGCAAGATGCTCGGACCGACGCTCGACGAACTCTCAGACGAGTATGTCGGCAAGGCCAAGATTGCCAAGTTGAACGTGGACGATAACCAGAATTTGGCGGCGCAATACGGCGTCTCTTCCATCCCGATGCTCCTGTTCTTCAAGGGCGGCGAGATCCAAAACCAACTGGTCGGTTTGAAGGGCAAAGCCGTGCTCAAAGGCGAGCTCGACAAGCTGGCCTAAGCGCCAGCCCACAACTCGGCGGCGGTTATGATCACCACACCCCGCGAACTGGCCCTTCGCGCCGAGCTGTATCATCAGATGAGTTCCATGTTGAAGGCAGGCCTCGGCCTGCCTTCAGTCGTTCAGCAGCTCGCCAAAAACCCGCCCAAGTATTCTTTCCGCGAGCCGCTGAACATCACCCTCCAGCATCTGAACCAGGGCGATACCTTTTCCGAGGCGCTTTCCAAAAGCGGCAGTTGGATCACCCAGTTCGATGTCTCCCTGCTCGAGGCCGGCGAAAGGAGCGGTCGCCTGCCCGAGTGTTTCCAGATGCTCTCGGATTACTATCGGGAACGGGCCGAGTTGGTGAATTCCCTCATCCAAAAAGTCGCCTACCCGGTTTTCCTGTTCCATTTCGCCGCCCTTGTCTTCCCCGTCGCCTCCCTCGTGAGCCTGGTAAAGGAAGGCACCGTCATCCAGTTCGTGTTGGGGAAACTGCTCATCGTCGGTCCCGTCTATGCCGTCGTATTTCTCACCTTGCTCGCCGGGCAAGGTCGCCACGGCAAAGGCTGGCGCGCATTTGTCGAGAAGCTCTTGCATCCCATCCCGGTATTGGGCACCGCCCGTCGCAGCTTGGCGCTTGCCCGCCTGTCCGCTTCCTTGGAGGCTTTGCTCATGGCGGGTGTGCCAACGATTGAAGCCTGGATGTTAGCTGCCGCTGGCAGTGGTTCACCGGCCATACAAAACACGGTCAATTCCTGGCAACGACAGTTAGAGAATGGTGATTTCCCTTCTGAACTGGTGAACAATGCCCGTGTCTTTCCTGAGCTGTTCTCCAATCTTTATCACACGGGCGAAGTCAGCGGCAAACTGGATGAATCTCTTGGTCGCATCTACCGCTACTACCAGGAGGAAGGCTCCCGCAAGATGCGCAATTTCCTGACGGCCATGGGGGTCATGATCACCCTCGCCATCCTGCTCGGCATCGCTTTGAACGTGATCCTCTTTTACGTGAGCTACTTCAAGCAGATCAATAGCGCTTCTGGCATCGAGTAAACCCCGCACTGCTCAAACTCAAGGCAGCTCTTCGATCCGGATATCCTTATAACACGCCTCTGAGGCCGGCCCGCTATGAATCTGCACCGCGATGATACCATAGCGCGGAATAGTCGTATCTTCCTCCGTGTAATCCACCGTCTTATGGCCGTTTACGGACAATTGGATGTGCGCCCCTTCACAACGGATCTCGTACTCGTTCCAGTCATTGAACTTCACGAATTTCGGGATCTCCTCCTTCGGCGGTGCCGCCAATACCTTGCGACGCCGTGATTCATCATAGAGCGCACCCCAATAATCCTGCCCCATATCCGCCTGATACCCGTAAACCTCATGATGATTCGGGATGCGTTGCGTGCGGAACTGTATGCCCGCATTCGCTTTCTCTCCGCCGAGCAACTTGAATTTCACCCGCAGCACAAAGTTCGTGTACTGCCGCGTGGTGCAAAGAAACTCATTGCGGGGAATCGCTTCCTTCAAAGTCCCCGCCACGATGGCGCCATCTTGGATATGAAAGCTCTTGGCCGTATCCCCTTCCCATCCTTGGAAGGTCTTGCCATCGAAGATCGCGACCGGCTTCTTCGGTTCAGCAGCGATCAAGGAACCCATTAACAGGCTTACAGCCGTCAGGCAGAACAAAGTCTTAGCGGTGGTCATGCTTTGGATATAGGCAGGGAACTCCGCAGTGTCGAGCGCGGAGACATCATTGACGCGCCCCCTTCTCCCCCGCAGAGTCCTGCCTTCTATGGCGCATATCCATGAGAAAATAGATTTTACGGTCGCCATCTTTGTGGTGCACGACCAGAAGCTGCTCGTCATCCACCATCGCAAGCTCGGCAAGTGGCTGCCGCTCGGTGGCCACATCGAACTCGATGAAGAACCCGAGCAAGCTGCCCTGCGCGAAGCGAAGGAAGAATGCGGCCTGGACGTGGAATTGATCGGTGAGCGCCCGCCCACTACCAGCCCCGGCACCCGTGCCCTCATCGCTCCTCGCTTTCTGGATATCCATCGCATAAACGACACGCACGAACACATCGGTCTCATCTACTGGGCCCGGCCCAAGAGCGGCACCGTGGCGCTGGCCGAGGAGGAACATCACGCCATCCGCTGGTGCAGTGCAGCGGATCTTGAGACCTTGCAGCCCCCGATGTCAGAGGCCGTGAAGTGGTATTGCCTCAAAGCGATCGCTGAAGTTTCCGCCATCCCCGCAGAGGCAGCCCAGCCGGTGTTACTGACTTGATTGTCTCTGGGGTTCACATGCGCCCGCCCTTCGTCAAAACCATCTGTTACCTGCTGGAAGGGTTGAACGCCTTTGCCACGGCGTATTATATCAACTACCTGATGTTTCTCCTGAAGGAACAGTATCACTTCGAGAGCAAACAGAACCTCGCCATCGGCGCCGTCCATGGCTTGATCTACGTGGCTGCATCCATCCTGGGCGGCCGTGCCGGACAAAAAGCCGGTTACTTCACTCTATTGCGCGTAGGCTTCCTCGGTATGGCGATCAGCATGGCTTTGGGCAGACTTTTTCCCTCCGTCGTCATGCAATTAGTGTCTCTCGCCCTCTGGACCATCACCATGTGCTTCACCTGGCCCATGCTCGAAGCGATCACTTGCGAACACGAGGATGCCGCCACCCTGCCCAATCGTATCGGCCTCTATAATGTCGTCTGGGCCACCACGGCGGCCCTTGGTTTTTTCTGCGGCGGCATGATGTTTGAAAAGCTCGGGGTGAAGAGCATCTACTGGCTGCCCTGCATCATCCATGTCGGGCAGTTCCTCCTGACCTTTCCCTTCCAGAGATGGCATGATGAATGGCTCGCCAAAGCCCCGCCCATCCGGGGTGAAGCCGCCGTCCTCAAGGAAAGTGTGGGGAAACCGTCCTACTTTCAGCGGCTGGCTTTTCTGGCGAATCCGTTCGCCTACATGACCATCAATACCCTGCTGGCGGTCACTCCCACCATCGCCGCCAACATCGGTCTGACAGTTGCCCAAGCGGGACGTGTCATGTCTGTTTGGTTCATCATGCGAGCCGTGTCTTTTGTGGTCCTGTGGTTCTGGCAGGGCTGGCATTATCGCTTCAATTGGTTCATCGGCGCCTTTGTGATGCTGATCGGCAGTTTCCTATCCATCATGCTCGCCACTGCTGTCTGGCACCTGATCGTGGCGCAGATCATCTTCGGCTTGGCCACCGGGCTTATCTACTACTCCTCACTCTTTTACGCGATGGATGGTAGTGCGGCGAAGGGCGAGCATGGTGGCATTCATGAAGCCCTCATCGGCGCAGGGATCTGTGGTGGACCAGCCATCGGTGCCGCCAGCATGTATCTCGCCCCGGGGCATCCCACTGCCGCCGCTTGGGCGGTTAGCGGCATCCTCCTGCTGGGATTAGGAGGCCTTTTCAAGGCAAGATTCGCTAACAAACAGGCCCGACCGGTGGCAGACCACCGATGAAAGGGTAATTTTTAAGCTCTTGCCACCCGTTCTATCCGTCCGGCAAACTCTGGGCACTAACGTTTTTACGCTTATGTCACTACTTGCAGGCAAAATCGGTATCGTTTTCGGGGTCGCCAACAAACGCTCCATCGCGTGGGCCATCGCCCAAGCGTGGGCCAAAGCGGGTGCCACCCTCGCGTTCACCTATCAGGGCGAACGCCTCAAGGAAAACGTGGAAGAACTCGTCGCCACCTTCGGACCGGACACGCTGCTCATGCCGTGCGATGTCACCAAAGACGCCGACATCGACGCCGTGTTCGCCCAAGTGAAGGAAAAGTTCGGCAAGCTGGACTTGCTGCTGCACTCCGTGGCCTTCGCCCCGAAGGAAGCTCTCGAAGGCCGCTTCGTGAACACCTCTCGTGACGCCTTCAAGACCGCGCAGGACATCAGCGCCTACTCCCTTGTCGCTCTGGCTCGCGGTGCCGCTGCGCTCATGACGGATGGTGGCAGCATCGTCGCCATGTCCTACTACGGTGCCGAGAAAGTAGTGCCGCACTACAATGTGATGGGTGTGGCCAAGGCCGCGCTCGAAGCCTCAACGCGCTACCTTGCTTACGACCTCGGTCAGCAGAAGATCCGCGTGAATTGCATCAGTGCCGGTCCGGTAAACACCCTCGCCGCTCGCGGCATCTCCGGCTTCAGCACCATGCTCAAGCACTATGAGGAACACTCCCCGCTCAAGCGCAACGTGCTCCCGGATGAACTCGGGGCCACCGGCGTATTCCTCGCCAGCGAAGGCGCCGCCGCCATCACCGGCCAGGTGCTCTACGTGGACTGCGGTTACCAGATCATGGGCATGTAAGCCACTGCAGTTGGCATATAAAAACTTCAGGCCGCATCCATCAGGTTGCGGCCTTTTGTTTTTGAAATGATTGTGGTGTAGCAGTTAAGCCGCCGGAGGCGGAAAAGGTCTGGCCCCCAGCGCTTCGCTGATCAGCCACCACTCACTGGCCGACTTTGCTTTCGTAACAGACGTCTTGCGATAACCACAAACCCGCCTTACCGAAGGCATGCCCTGATCGATTCGCGCGATGGCCATCAGACACTTCGACGCCGCGCGCTCATCGCATGGCTTGCCGTTCAAGAGCGTATCCTTCACCAGCACCCGCAAGTCGCCCGCCGCTTTGCTGGTCATCGCTTTGACCACTTTATCCGGATGCCACAGGGAGAACTCCGGGATAGGCAGCTCAAAGACCGGCGAGACCTGCTCACTCGCCAGCAGCTTGTGATAATAAGGTGCGGCATCGACCCATTCATGCATTCCCGACTTCAGACGGCGTGCCATCGCATAGGAGTACAGGCCGCTGAGCAGATGTTCACGCAGATGATTACAGAACAGCTCCGCATCCGGTAGAACTTCCACCCCTGGATCGGCGGATGGCAGGGCATCCTCGGCAAAAAACTTGATCATCTGGATCCTCCCCGCCAAGTCATGAAGATAGTTTGAAGCCAGGTCGCAATAGTTCACACGCGTAGGTGTAGTAATCTGGCGCAAGCGTTGCACCTTGGGGCGGAGATTCTCCTGTAGCGCGATGTTGTAGCTCTGCCAGTTCTTGACTGATTGCGCCACCACCGGCTCCCAGTCTTTGAAATTCATCAGGGCCTGATCCAGATCGGTGAGCACCTGCTCGCGGACCGTCAAATAAGACGGTTCAAAATCCACCACCTCCACCAACCCGTCATCGTGCAGGGATTTCAAGGCCAGCACCGGTCCACCCGGCACCGGGATCAGACCTCGCACCAGTTCATCCAATGTGCGACGGTCCATCATCAGGGACTCCGTCAATAACAGCAGGGAATAGTCCGGCAGAAAAGCCTGGTTTAGACGCGCCAAGGCCAGCCGGGGCAGTTGAAACTGGTATGCCTCAATGACCGCGTTAGGCCGGGTCTGATAAGACAGACCACTGCAAATTAGCTTAGTCTTCATTCAACCTTGCTGTGAACCGAAGGCATAATACGCCGGAAAACCTAGCCCGTCACGCCAGGAGTGTCACTGCGCATGACGAACCATCGGTTTTCTTCTTACCCTCATTGGCTTGATAATAACAACAAAATGTGGGTAATCCGCGCCTTACTGCCCCGATACCCGGGTTAGCACGACCACCGGCACATCGCCCTCTTCTCCTGCGGCCTTCGGGAAAGCGACATTAACCCGCCGCCAGCCACTGGCTTGCAAGAGACCACCCGCAGCTGGCTCGTTCAGGCTGATGATGATGGTTTGCGCTTCTGATTTTTGGAAATCTTCCACCGTCGCATCCTTCCTATCTCCCAACCAAGGCACGCCCAAAAGATAGGCGGTGAACAGTCCAGTGCGATTGCCCAGCACCGTACCGCTCCCGGCGATAGGGCCCGTCAGCCCCTGCTGTTTCAAGGCATCGGCCATGGCTCGCGCCATCAACGTGGTGTCATGACGCAAACCTTGAGGCGCGAAGGAAGCTTTGAGGAACGGATAGAAACCAAAGAGCAGGACGATCAGTCCGCCGCCCACTTGCGCGACCCACAACTGATTAGCCATCGCTTTCTGCACCCAGGCCACCGTGCCAAAACTGGTGATCAGCAACACCGGCAAGGCTGCATAAAAATAGCGCTCATCAAATGGCGCCACCCAGACCGGCAGGTAGATACCACACAAGCAACCCAACGGCAGCAACACCCAGCGCCAGCGTTCTTCAGCCAACCGCTCACGCCACGGAGCCAGCACGAACATCGCCGCCAGCAACGAACCGATACCCAGAAAAAGCAGATCGAAGTTCGTCAGGTGCACGATGACTGTTTCGAAATTCTTCTGCATCAACTTTACCTGATGCCCCAAGTTCGCCAACGGTGACCATGGTTTATAATCCATGCGCGAAGGATCTTCCCATTGGGTCACTCGCCCGGCATCTGGCTGATGAAACGTGCGAAAGACCGGATGATAACGATCCACATCATCGGGCCCCACGATGCTGTGATTGATCTTGCCTGAAGTGCTGAAAGTGAAGTGCCCGTATTTGGCCGACAACGTCGCCACCCACGGCAGTGACACCAACGCAAAGACACCCATCGTCACCCCTGCGGCAGTCAGCACGCGCTTACGCTCCCCACCGATGATCACTCGCAACCCAGCCACCAACACCGTCACCACGACAGCAAGAGGAAACGCCACCGCCTTCGCAAGATATGCCAGCCCCCACAACGCACCCGCCGCCATCTGCCATTTGCGTTCCACCATCCAGAGGCCGGAAAACAATACCCCCCAAGCACCCAACATCAACCCGGACACCAACAGATCCGGCGAGAGATATTCCACCGACCAAAAGATTGTCGATACTGCCGCGATAGCTGCACTCAAGATGGCGGGCCAACCGTTCAATCGCACTCCACGCAGCAATCCGATCGCCCCCCCTGTGAAAACCAACCCAGACAAGACCATCACCGCACGACCTGCCACCATCGGCGCCATCCCCAGCTTTATCCCCAAAGCGATGAACCAGCTCAGCATCGGTCCCCAGTAGCCGGACACCGCCAAATCCAGATTGCCCTGCGCGTAATATTCACCAAGTCGCAGATACGCGATGGCATCATTATTAAGCTGATCCAGATTGTTCTTCGCCGCCAAGACCAGCCAGACGAACTGCACCGCCAAGATCGCCCCCATCGCCCGCCAGGGAAACGCCCACGCTGCACCCTTCCCAGCCGGGGCTGGGTCATGCGTTGGCACAGCTTTGGTTTTCTTGCTCATGTCAGGGCGTTGAACGGCTTCGAGTTAGCCTGTTTCCGCCCCCTTGCCGCAAGCGCAATATCAGGTCGAACAGGATGGTAATAGGTTTTGAAAAAATCCCAACTTCTATCATTGTTTCCGCCAGCAAGACGCAAGGTCGCATACGGCGTTAAAGACAAACTAAATCAGGCACCAAAATCCTATGTCAAACGGCACCTCCTCCGGCTCCAAACACAAGTGGCGCTTCTATCGCGCAGGCGGTTTTGATCAAGTCAGCTTGGATACAGGTGCTGACCTGCTCGCCTTGGATCAGCTGGACCAAAAACTCTGGGTCGCCCTCGCCTGCCCGGCCAAAGGACTCGAGTTCGACACCAAGACCCTGGAACTCATCGACACGGACAAAGATGGCCGCATCCGCGCCCCGGAGATTCTCGCCTCCGTCAAATGGGCGGGCACGATGCTCAAGAATCCGGATGACCTCACCAAAAGCAGCCCCACTCTTTCCCTGTCATCCATCAATGACGCCACGCCGGAAGGCAAACAGATCCTCACTTCCGCCCGACAGATCCTGAAAGACCTCGGCAAGCCCGACGCCACCGCGATCGGCTTGGATGACACCACCGACACCGCCAAGATTTTCGCGCAGACCAAGTTCAATGGTGACGGAGTCATCCCGGTTGATTCGGCCACTGATGACGCCACCAAGGCTGTCCTCAACGACATCATCACGTGCCTCGGTCCCGTTCCGGACCGCAGCGGTAAGCCCGGTGTGAACCAGGCCAAGGTGGACCAGTTCTTCGCCGAACTGCTGGCCTTCTCCGATTGGTGGAAAAAAGCGGAAGCCGATGCTGCCACCGTCCTCCCCTTGGGCGATGCCACCCCGGCGGCTTGCAGTGCTTTCAAAGCGGTGAAATCGAAGATCGATGACTTCTTCGCCCGTTGCCGGCTCGGTGCCTACGATGCCCGCGCCCTGAACGCCTTGAACCGTCAGGAGGCAGACTACCTCGCGCTGGCCGCGAAAGACCTGACTATCACCGCGCAAGATATCGCCGCCTTCCCGCTCGCCAAGGTGGATGCGAACAAACCCTTGCCCCTCGTCGAAGGTGTCAACCCGGCGTGGGCGGCCGCGCTCGCCAAATTCCAGGCGGAAGTCGTCAAGCCGCTCGTCGGCGACAAGACCACGCTCAGCGAGGAAGATTGGAATACTATCAGTGGCAAGCTCGCCACCTATGATAGCTGGGCGGGCAGCAAAGCCGGATTACTCGTCGAGAAGATCGGGCTGGCCCGCGTACGTGAAATCCTGGCCGACAAGACCAAGGACACCATCACCGCTCTCATCGCCGAGGACAAGGCACTGGAACCCGAAGCCAACGCCATCGCTTCCGTGGATAAGCTCATCCGCTTTCACCGCGATCTTCACACGCTGTTGAACAACTTCGTCACGTTCCGCGATTTCTACTGCCGCGTAAAACCGGCCATTTTCCAAGTGGGTGTTCTCTACCTCGATGGTCGCAGCTGCGAGCTGTGTGTGCGCGTGGATGACATGGGTCGCCACGGCGTGCTTGCCGGTATGAGCCGTTGCTACTTGGCTTACTGCGATTGCGTGCGCAAGAGCACAGGTGAGAAGATGACCATCGCCGCCGCCTTCATGGACGGCGACTCCGATTTCCTCATGGCCGCGCGCAACGGTATCTTCTACGACCGCCAAGGCCGCGATTGGGATGCCACCATCATCAAGGTGGTGGAGCAACCCATCAGCATCCGCCAGGCTTTCTGGTCTCCCTATAAGCGCGTGGCCAAGATGGTGGAAGCTCAGATTGAAAAATTTGCCGCCGCGAGAGATAAAGCGGTCACCGATCAAGCTTCTGCTGGCGTCGCGGATGCGAGCAAGAAAGTCGAAGCCCCCAAGCCCGCCACTCCCGGAGCACCACAACCAGCTTTCGACGTGGCCAAATTCGCCGGTATCTTTGCCGCCATCGGTCTGGCACTCGGTGCCATTGGCACAGCAGTCACCGCTGTTGTTATGGGCTTCCTGGGATTAAGGTTCTGGCAGATGCCCCTCGCCATCGGTGGTGCGCTTATGGCGATCTCCGGCCCGGCGATGCTGTTGGCCTTCATGAAGCTCCGCCAACGCAACCTCGGCCCCATCCTGGACGCCAACGGCTGGGCAGTAAACGCCCGCGCCAAGATCAATGTGCCCTTCGGCGCTACTTTGACCCGTATGGCTACGCTGCCTGAAGGTGCCTCACGATCTGTCACCGATGCTTACCAGCAGCCGAAGAACTCCAAGCCCGTCTGGATCATCATCGCACTCGTGGTCTACATCTTCCTCGGAATGAACTACGACAACGGCAACATCTATCTCTGGACCGGTTACGGCAAAAAACCACAATCCGTCCTCGATGCCGAAGCCGCTGATGCTGCAGCGGAGCGGGAAAAGAAAAACGCCCAGCCTGCACCGGTCGTAGTCACCGTGCCGGTCGCCGCTGCGCCTACCGCACCAGCCACGCCCGCAGGCACTAATGCCCCGGCAAAATAAAAGGATACCGACGAGCCCAAGATTGTGATTCGTTTCGGCATGCTGACCCGTTAACTTTCACTCAACGTGAAAACATTCGCCAACATAGCCGTCGCCTTGCCTGCGGGAGAACCGTTTGAGCTGGTCTGGCTGCACGGCATCAAACCCGCCTTGCAGGAGATGGCGGCACTGGGCACACGGCTGAATACCTCACTTTCGGCCTACGCCTTGCGCGATCAGGTGCGTAAGACGGTGGCGGATACGGATTGCCTGCTGGCCGATGTCACCGGGAACAATCCCGCCGTGATGTATTACCTGGGTGTGGCGGAAGCGTTGGGCAAGCCCATCATCTTGGTCGCACGCAATGCGGAGAGCGTCGTGTTCCAGATCAATCAGCCGATTCTGGCATATGCCGATGAACCGGCCCTGCTCCGCACGCAATTGATCTCGCGGCTCAGCCAACACGATCAGGAAGCTCCGGTGGCCATACCGATCGTGACGCCCAAAGCAGGCACACCGGAAGTCGCCCGTTTCTACGAGATCTTTGGCGATATCCTGCAGCAGCACGGCTATCAGAACCACGGTGAGATCAAGTGCGAGAACGAAAGCACTTTCCTCCTCATCGAACAGGATATGGAGCTGGCCCTCGTGCAAGACCTTTCGCGCCGCGCGCGCGAGCGGGGACTACGGTTGAAGCTGTTATAGCTGATGCTCAACCGGTAACGACTAATTAGTTCCAGCCGTAAAAAACGAGCAGACATGTGGCAAAAAGCGATCATCGAGAGCCGCAAATATGGCATCGTGAGATGCTGTTCGACACTGCCGGATCGAAATGATCGGCTTTCAAATGTTCTGATAAGATTTGGCCTTAAAGGAGATGCAAGCGCCTTGCATGTGGTAAAACGAATTCATGCGGCTAAAATTCTGGCTCATTTGCTCTGGAAAGACTTGGCTTATCATTCAGAAATAATGTCTTTTGATAAAGCAACGGAGTTAGCCCGGATGTTTGTCGAAAATCACTCTGAATCAGGGGCCGAATTTCATGTGAATGCGGACTGGTCGCGTTATCATCAGGTGCGGTCTTTTTCTTGGAGCGGATTGACAGACGCCACTTTCGATGGCGGCATCATCGCAATCACCCCTACAATAGCATCATGTGTATGGGTGGAAGATGAAGATTGATTCTCGGTGCTCGATTCTTCTTTTCCCCTTCCACATACCATGAGTATCTGAAAGCATTTCCATGCTCCAGCGTCACTAGCACTGAGAAACTGCTTATGCTCCGAATCGGGATCATCTCTGCCGCCACCTATGGTTACATGGGCGCTCCCCGCACTCCGGGCTCCCATCACGGCACTGCTTTCACCACTACCTTCAACGGCTACGACGAAGCTTTAGCCAAAGAGTTTCCCGGGACCTTCGTGCGCGCCAAGAAACGCCTGCCTGACGCCCGCGTGACCCGTATCTGGGACCCGCACAAGGAATGGGCGCAAAAGCTCGCGAAGATTTCCAGCATCGACACCGTCTGCGACACGCCAGAAGAATGCTGCGACAACGTCGATGCTGTGCTCATCATCGATGACGGTTCCGGCGAGCAAGCGAAGTATGCGGTGCATCCCTTGAAGAAAGGCGTGCCAACCTTCTGCGACAAACCGCTGGCCATGACAGCGAAGCGCGCGCAGGAGCTGGCCAAGTTGGCACGCAGCACCGGCACCAAGTTCATGAGCGCCAGCTCGCTCCGTTTCGTGCCTGACATCGTGAAGTTAAAGGAGGATGTGAAGACCTTGGGGAACATCCACCTGGCGCAAACCATCTGCGGCAATGAGTTGGTCTATTACGGCATTCATGCACTGGAGATGGCGTATGCAGTTTTAGGTCGCGGCGCGGTTTCTTGCTTCAATGTCGGCCAACCGGGACTGAACCAGGTGCGGGTGCGCTTTGAAAATCATCGCGACGTCATGCTCATGGTCGGCGAACGCGAATGGATGGCCCCCGGCTACCAGATCAGTGTGTATGCACAAAAAGGCTGGCGCACCGTGAAGCCTGACCTGACGGATCTCTACTATTATCTCCTCGAGCAATTTCTCGCCTACCTGAAGACCGGCACGGAAGTGGTGCCCATTGAGGAAGAAGTGGAAGTCATCGCCGTCTTGGAAGCAGGCAAGCGGTCTTTCAAAGAAAACCGTGAAGTGACTATTGCCGAAGTGCTGAAGTGATTTCCTGCCCGTGCAAAATCTCGTTTCCTAAATCGCCATAATCCGCCATAAGAATCTAGTTATGCATTCGCTCGCTCGCCATCTGGGTATCCTTGCCTCTGTTTGTTTGACTATTTCCCTTTCTGCCGCCGAGTGGCGCACAGAGACTTTCGCCGGCACTGGCGTGGCGGGTCACTCCGGCGATGGTGGTCCCGCGACCAAGGCCCAGATCGACAATCCCTTCGGCGTGGTACGCGGACCCGATGGTTGTATCTACTTCTGCGAATACACTGGCCAAGTCATCCGCAAGGTGGATGCCAAGGGCATCATCAGCACCGTCGCCGGCAGTGGCAAGAAAGGCCCCGGTGGTGATGGTGGTCCCGCGTTGCAGGCCGAGTTCAATCTGCCGCATGAGATCCGGTTCGACAAGAAAGGCGATCTCTACATCGTGGACATGCAGAACCAACGCGTGCGCAAGGTGGACATGAAGACGGGCATCATCAGCACCGTCGCGGGTACAGGTGAAGCGGGTTTCTCGGGTGATGGCGGTCCAGCGACCAAAGCTCAATTCAAACAGCCGCACAGTATCCAGTTCGATGCCAAGGGGAATCTCTACGTCTGTGACATCGGCAACAATCGCATCCGCAAAGTGGATATGAAGACGGGCATCATTTCAACGATAGCAGGCAATGGCACGAAGATGCCCACACCCGATGGTGGCCCCTTCAAGAACGCGCCGCTGAACGGACCGCGCACATTGGACTTCGATTCCAAGGGCAATCTCTGGCTCGCGTTGCGTGAAGGGAACCAGGTCTTCAAGCTCGACCTCGGCAAAGGCACCATCCACCACATCGCGGGCACAGGTAAGAAAGGTTTCACGGGCAACGGCGGTCCGGCCAAGGAAGCGACCTTGAGCGGACCCAAGGGCATCGCGCTTTCGGCGGATGACTCGAAGGTTTATCTCGTCGATACCGAGAGCCACAGCATCCGCATGGTGGACGTGAAGACCGGCAAGCTGGAACTCGTCTGCGGCACCGGGGCCAAGGGTGATGGTCCTGATGGAGACGCGCTGCAATGCAAGATGGGCCGCCCGCATGGCATGTTCGTGGACAAGGATGGCAGCCTCTACGTCGGCGACAGCGAGGCGCATCGCGTGCGCCGCATCATCGAGGTGAAGTAACAATACTATATAAAGTAAAGGCCCGCTTCTGAAAGGAAGCGGGCCTTTGTGTTGATAGATTTAGTTACGTTCAGGCCAGGGCAACGCGCAGTTCCTCGAGATGTTTCGGGATGGCCTCATAGGGATCAGGCTTGGCCTCGTATTCCAGAGCGACGAAGCCCTGGTAATTCGCATCACGTAAAATCTTGCCGACCCGCTTCAAGTCCGCTTCTTCCTTCTCCGCTTTCGGACCTTTCTGGATCTCCACCTTCACCTGCACATTCACGGCATACGGTGCGCATTTAATGAGATCGCGGTAAGGATCATCCGTGCGGAAATTACCGGTATCCAGATTGATGCCCAGCCAGGGACTCTGTACTGCTTTAACCAGGCTCAGTAGTTGTTCCGGTAACGTCACGATACCACCATGGTTCTCCATGCCGAGGTAGATGCCCTTCTTCCCGGCGTAGTCGCAGCATTCTTCCAGGGCGGCGATGCAGTTCTTCAGGGCAACGGCTTCATCTGTGCCTTTGGGCGGAGCTCCGGCAAAGACACGGATGTGCGGTGCTCCAAGGACTGAAGCTTGATCGATCCATTTCTTAACATCGGCGATCTCGTCATCCAGTTCCTTGCCTTTGGGCCGGGCGAAGTTGTTACCCACCGCACTGCCACTGATCATCACACCACGCAGGAAGGCGTGGCGGCGCAGCTTCAGCAGATCATCAGTGGTAGTCGCCGGATCGAAGAAATAGCTGGTCAGCTCCGCGCCTTCGCAACCGTGGTCCGCGCAGTAATCGACGAACTTGAACATATCCATCTTCTTGCCCGCATCGGCGATGGTCTTTTGTTTGCCACGCATCCACTCGAAATATTCGCGGAAACCATACGCGGCGAGACTGAGCAGGAAACGCGGTTTACCCGCGCGCTGAATCGGCTCAATGGCCAAGGCGGCAGGCGTGGCGATGAATGAACCGGCACTGGCGGCGAGCAATCCAGAGCCTGCGGAAAGACGAAGGAAAGAACGGCGGCTGATATTTTTCATAGCTGATATCTACGAGTTAGGACGAACAGACGCAGCCGGACAATCAAAAATGTTGCGATCTAAATGTTCACGCGGGTCAAATCTCACGCACTACGCGTGAACCCTGAGGTTCAGCGGTATGAAATCTGTGGAAACGGGCCATTTATGCCCATTTTCACACACTGGCATAGGCGATGCTAAATAGAAATCAAGGTGACATATCAGCTCTGGCAGCGGTGCCAGAGACCCGCCACCGAAACTTCAAACTCCGTGAGGTCTCTTATGAAAACACAGACGTACTATGCCCATCGTTCGGCCTTCACGCTCATCGAGCTGCTGGTCGTCATCGCCATCATCAGCATCTTGGCGGGATTACTCCTGCCTGCACTGGCCAACGCCAAGAAGCAGGCAGTGAAAACTCAATGCATCAACAACCAGAAACAGATGGGCGTCGCGATCAAGGTCTTCGCGAATGACCATGATCAGAACTACCCTTACAAGGTGCAGGGCAGTTCACTGAATAATAACAACAACTGGATGGATGCGTGGAGACACTTCCAGATGTTCTCCGAAGAGATCGGCACTTCCAAGCTCCTCATCTGTCCCGGTGACGTGCTGCGCAAAGCCAACGAAGCACTGAACTTCACCGATGAAGTCGGACGCGGCTTGCAGGAACCGGGCAAGCAGAATGCTGCCCTCAGTTACTTCATCGGCCTAGAAGCGGATGAGACCAAACCCTCCTCCATCCTCTTCGGTGACCGGAATCTGGGGCCGGATGACAACGCGTTATACTACCGCTACGCCACGAACATCACTGCCACGACGAGCAACACCGTGGTCTGGTCCAAGCTCACCGGGCAATACACCGCTCCGATGCACGGCAGTGTGGGGGTGTTTCTCTTGAGCGATGGAAGTATGACCTCTGGTGGCGATGAGAAGATCCAAGAACAGGTACGGCTCAGCCAACAAAGCTACGGCACCAAGGCCAACCACTTCGTCCTCCCGCAAGTAGATGGGGAAGGAAAACCAAAATAAATCCGACAACGCCAAGGCATACTGGGGGTGCCGTCACGGTCACGAGACCGTGGCGGCTTTTTCGATTGTAGCGCAGACTGTTAAGAGTCTGCGGTGTCGCAGATCGGTGATCTGCGAGACGCGAATTACACGGGGAGTCTGCCGACTGCCAGTCAGCGACAACCCGCAGTCGCGGGACAGACGACCTGCGCTAGGTTCTTCAGGCAGTGTCGCACTCCAAAACGCCTGGTATTTTTGTAATACCCGTCGTTAGTTAACGTGGTATTTTTTTGTCGTATGGAAAAGGTCTTTTGGTTGATGGCGTTCGCGTTGGTATTTCTGGGGATGTATCTCAGCGGCAGCAACACGACCTCGTGTAAGGATCATGGGCAGTCGCGTTGGTGGTGAGCCAGTATATCCTCCTTATATAGAATGCTACGGTTTTGGGGTTTGAACGCGTTTCGGGGCTTCGCCGTCTATCCCATGTGTTTACCTTGACGATTTGGCGCGTTCCGCTTGAATCGTCGGGAACCGAAACAAATTCATGAAAGCCCTATCATTACGTCGTTTTCTCCTTTCAACCTTGGCCGTAGCCGCCTTGTCACTGGCTCCGCTCAACTCAGCCCAGGCCGCCGATAAATCCGGTCCGAAGCTCGGTATCCAGTCCTGGAGCTGCCGCAATATGTCCTTCGATCAGCTCGTGGACTTCGCCGTGAAGCAAGACATCAAGTATCTCCAGATGATCAGCAAGCACATCGACCCGAACGGCACCAAGGAAGATTGGGCCAAGAAGAAGGCCGTGCTCGATAGCAAAGGGCTGGTCTGCTACACGTTCGGCGTGGCGGGCACCTCGATGAAGAAAGAGGAGAACCGCAAGCTGTTCGAGATGGCGAAATTCCTCGGCTGCAAAGTCATCGTGGTGGAACCGCGCGACATGGCCATCTGGGACAACCTCGAAGAACTGGTGAAGGAATACGACATCAAGCTCGCCATCCACAATCACGGCAAAGGGACCGTCTATGGCGATCCTGAGACCGTGAAGAAGGTGCTCAACTCCCGCGACAAACGCATCGGCGCTTGCATGGATGTGGGTTGGATCACCGCTGCCGGCTATGACGCTGCAGAGATCTTCAAGGGCTACAACGGGCGGGTGTATGACATGCACCTCAAGGACAAGAAGATCGAGAAAGTGGACGGCAAAGAAGTCTATCTGGATGTGGAAGTCGGCACGGGTGCCGCCAACTACAAGGGACTCTTCGCCGAGATGAAGAAAGCCAATTGGAACGGCGTGATGGCGATCGAGACGGACAACAAGTCCTTCGCTGAAGAACCGACCAAATTCGTGGAAGGTGCCGCGAAGTTCTTCAAGGCAAACGTGAAGTAAGCACGTTCGCAATATTTCAAAAGGCCGCCGGATGAATCATCCGGCGGCCTTTTTATTGGTCAAATATCTGACAGCCCTTACAGATCCAGCGGACCCGCCATGCTTTCGCCATCCATCTCGTAGATGCCGACCAGATAACCGTTCTCACGGATCTCGCCCACCTTAAGCTTGCCGTAGAGAGTCACTGCCTGATCCATGATGGGTTTCACACCCTTGCTGGTCATGCGCACGCTCACCCACTCATTAATTTTGGGCACTGCTCCGTAGCAGCACATGGACTGGTCACGCATCACGAGCAGTTCCGTGATGAGACCACCTTCCACCTTGAGCGGGAGCATAAAGCCTTTCAGCGCCACGCGCTGGTTGTTCAGGGAGCGGACTGGTTTGGGGATCTGGTCTTTATCTGCCTCGGCCGCCGCCGTGGTATTGGTGCCGACCTCTTCCGGGATGACGTATTCGAAACCGGAAAGATAATCAAACCCGACGGTCAGATACTCGCGACCTTCACCCGTGGTAACTTTCTCCAGCTTGGCCATGTCCAGAGCAGCAAGTGCTTTGGCAGCGACCTGGGCCGGGGCATCCGTGGTCGATGTTGCGGCAGGAGTCGTGGTCGTCTCCGCCACCACCTCATTAGTCTGTGCGACAGGAGCCACAGGCTCACCGATCTTGGTGCCGCGGATTTCCGTGGCCGGGATAGTCGCCACCGCATTCAGTGACGCCTGGCGGGTGCTATAACCCCAATACATGAAACCGCCAGCGGCCAAGACCACAACGAGACAAAGGACAGCGAGCAGCGTATTTCCGCGCTGTTTATTTAAATTATGCATATCATTTCTTTTCCACAGCATCATTGCCCTTAGGGAAATTGAAGGCGACACCGCTGAATATCCTACCTTTGATGTCAATCTGCTTCAAGGTGGCATCGAAGGTATCCGTGGTCTTCAACCAATCGGCCTCGGCCTCAAACATCGAGGAGTTGCCCACCGTTTCCCCGGTGGCGCTATTCGCCTGGGCATGAAAGATCAGTGTCTTCTCTTCCCCACCCACCACAGCCTTGACCTCAAAAGTTTCCTGCTTCACCCGTGTATAACCACTCATATGGGCGGCCAATACCCAGGCTTTCATCTTGCCCGCGGCGGCATCACGGAGGAACTCGATGTGGGCATCCTCATCTCCGAGCGTCACCCCCGTGCCACCATTGGGCGGGTCATGATGATGATGATGCGCATGGTCTTGATCGTGATCATGGTCATCATGCGTGTTGCCACCTTTGCAGGCGCTAAGCGAGACCAGCAGGCAGACACCCAAGAATGTCGCGAAGAGATTGCCAAATGACTTTTTCATTTTATCCAAAAAAAATCACGAGACCGGAGTCAGATTGTCAGCCACATTGGTGCGATACGCTTTCAAAGCGGGCACCACCCCGCAAAGGGCACTCAATACGATCAGGCCCAGCGGAGCTCCGACCATCATAGGGTTGAACGCCGTCACATCAAGCACCACGCCGGTCTGGGCGCGGATAATCTGGGCGGCGGCCATGGTTATCATGCCATAGATTAAGAGTCCTGCAACCGCCCCGATGGCCCCGATACTGGCGGCCTCCAGAACCACAGCGCTGAAAATGGTCCCTTTCCGTGCCCCCAAGGCGCGCAGAATGGCGATATCGCGCCGCCGTTCGTTCATGGAGTTGTAGATGCTGGCCAACACAGAGCCGGCGGCCACCACTGCCACCAGCACGGCCACAGCGGCCAGCACGCGATCAAACCAAGCGATTTTGTTGAACAACTGCGCCACGATCATGGCGATGGGCCAGGCAAAGGTAAGCTTGTCTCCCTGTTTGTTGTACATCTGCTCCAGTTGCTTGCCGATCAGAGGGCTGCCCGCCTTGAACTTGATCAAGACCGCACTGAGCTGATCAGCGGAGGCTGCTGTGTGCCCGGTCATCTTCTGCAATCCGGCGAGCGGTATCCAGATGACGCGATCAGCGGGAGTATTGGATGGCTCCATGATGCCCACCACAACATACGTCTCCGCATGCTGATCGTTCTCATTGAAGATAAGACCGTGGTAAGGCTGGAACTTGTCTCCCACCTTGAGCCCCAACTGTTCAGCCGCAAAGCTGCCCGCCACCGCTTCACGATATTCTTGGTCAAAGGCCCGCCCACCGGGACGCGGCGTGAAGCGTTTACCTGGCACATATTCCACATCAGTGAAGAGGTTCGTGGTGGTGCCCACGAGCCGGTAGCCATGATAATTATCCCCGACGGCGATGGGGATGGCGGCCTGGATGCCGGGATTCTTCCTGATGGTCTCGTAATGCTCCCAGGCGATGTTTCCCGGCGATTCTTCCAGATGGAAAATGGAGTTCAGCACCAGTTGAAGCTTGCTGCCACGCGCCCCCAGCACGGCATCGAAACCGCAGTTCATGCTGGTGAAGGCATTGTTCGACTGCACCTTGATCGTCCATACAGACATCAGCAGCCCCGTGGCCAGCGCGATGGACAACGCGGTGATGAAAGTGGAAAGAGCATGCTGCCGAAGACTGCGCCAGATGATCAGCCACAAGGTCACGATGCCACCTCCTGCACGGCTGCGCGGTTGATCTCGGTCAGCTTCCGCAAGGTATCGAACTGCGCGAGCACGTTCGGATCATGGCTGACGAGCAAGAGTGCCGCTTCATTCTCGCGACAGGCTTCACGTATAAGCGCGAGGGATTCGCGGGCATTACGGCCATCGAGGTTGCCCGTCGGCTCATCGGCCAGCACCAGCTTGGGCCGATTCGCCAGCGCGCGAGCGACAGCCACACGCTGCTGCTGGCCAGTGGAGAGCTGGCGCGGGTAGTGGTCCAGCCGGTTGCCAAGACCTACACGCTTCAAAATCTCTGTCGCATGCGCCCGGTCTGCTCCGGGGCCAAAGGACATGCCCAGCAGGACATTCTCCAAGCAAGTGAAACCTTGGAGGAGGTTAAAGGTCTGAAAAATGTAACCGATGGTGGTTGCGCGCAGGCGGTCGCGATCGCTTTCACCCAAGGAAGCCATATCGGTGCCCGCGAGCTTAAGGCTGCCAGAATCAGGCTTCAGGATGCCAGCGATGAGGTTCAAAAAAGTCGTCTTGCCCGAACCGCTCTCACCGGCGAGCGCCTCCTGCACCTTGGCTTCCAAGGCAAAGGCAGGCACATCCACCACCAGGTGCGTGCTGCCATCGGGCGTGGCATAAGCTTTCTTAAGGTCTTTTATTTCCAGTAACGGCATGGTTTAAGTGCGTTCCATCATCGCCCAAAACAAGGTGCCGAAGCAAATGGATAGCAATGACTTGAATTGGACGGCCCGGGCTTGTTTTTGTTCAGTCTTTTCTCTTTGTTAAGGCATGCCCTCCGCACGTAAACCCTTGGTTGTCATCGGCAGCGCCAATATGGACTTGCTGACCCGGGTGCAAGCATTCCCCCGCCCCGGGGAAACAATGCCCGGCAGCGCGTTGCTGCAACGGCCCGGGGGCAAAGGGGCGAACCAAGCCATCGCCGCTGCCCAAGTAGGCGCATCAGTAAGCTTCGTCGGAAACATCGGCACCGGCGCTTTTGGAGACGCCCTCGTGGCAAACTTGGAGCAGGCAGGCATTGACCTCTCCCACTTGGAACGCAGTTCCAAACTACCTGCGGGTACGGCGCTCATCCTGCTAAACAAGGCGGGTGAGAACGAGATCGTTGTGACGCGAAGCTCCAACGAGTTAGTCGGCGTCGCCCAAATCAAGCGGTCCAAGCAGTTGATTCAAGGTGCCGGGATCGTACTGCTCCAAATGGAGATTCCGCTCGCGAGTGTGCAGGCGGCGATCGCGTTAGCTCATGCCGCCAAAGTGCCGGTCGTACTGAACCCCGCACCCTGCACCAAGCCGCTCACTCAAAAACTATTGAAGCAAGTCGATTGGCTGACTCCGAACGAGCATGAACTGACTGCACTGACCGGAAAGCGGGTGAAGACGATGACAGACGTAGCAGTGGCGGCGCAGCATCTGCTGTCGCAAGGAGCGAGAAATGTGGTCGTCACCTGTGGCGCAAAGGGGGCGTGTTGGGTGACTCGCGACAAGGTTACATGGTTTCCGGCACCACGCGTGAAGGTGATCGACACCGTCGGAGCCGGTGATTGCTTCAATGGCGTTTTCGCGGCGGGATTGTGCGCGAGCAAGACCATCAATCAAGCTCTATCACAGGCAGTTGCAAGAGCGTCGAGTTTGATTTCACGCGTCAGAAAACCGGTGAGGTAAGTCCTTTCGCGGGTAGTAGTTCCGTACCGGTACGGAGGCCTTTTCGTCTAAGTGACCGTAACCAAGCGGGGTGCTGCGGCGTATATACATCCAATATGAATAACATATCTACGTCGTGCACGATCTCCATAAGCAGACGTGCCTTCACCTTGATCGAGTTGCTGGTCGTGATCGCCATCATCGCGATCCTCGCCGGCATGCTGCTGCCTGCCTTGGCCAAGGCCAAGGCGCGCGCTGCAAAACACCTGCCTGAGCAATACCAAACAGGTCGGCGTTATGATGGGGATGTATCAATCGGACAATGGTGACCGCCTAGCGCCCGGCATCTTGCGCTGGACTTCTGGTGTGGCCTGGTCGTGGGATGATTATCTCCACAGCTACATGGGTGGCCCTGAAACGATGTCCACTTTGAAAGCGTGGGAACCCCGTCGCATGCAGGGCGGAACCGCCTATGCGAACAGCGCCACCTACAACCAAAACCCGCCCGCAGCGAAAATACTGAAGTGCCCATCCACGAAGCTGATCTCCTCAGACACGCGCTTCCCGGATGCAGCCCGCAATTACGCCATGCCGCGTAACTCCATGGACATGGGCACTGGCGGCACCTCCGGCTTGGCGGCTCCGGCGTTCCTGAGCCCGACCACCACCCAATGGCCGCCGACTCCGGCCAGCCAGACGGGTGTCGGTCTCCGCTGGTATGACAGCGAAAACCCGGGCAAGGCCTGGAACAGCAGCGACAAGTGGAACAATGCGGCCGAGCCGATGCGCCAGATGGGCGTCAACGCCGCCGTGGTCCGCGATCCGACTGACACGATCCTACTGACGGAAATCGTCCGCGGCCGCTCAAGCTCTATCGCTTCTGGCGGCAGCACCTGCCAGCAGGGTTCATTGGATAACCAAGTGATCGACAGTGCCAACGTGCACCTCGTCAGCACCACCACCAGCGTGGAGTTCACCGATATCAAAGACCACCACAACGGGCTGATCGACTACCTGTTTGTGGACGGTCACGCGGAAAGCATGGCTCCGGCCAAGACCTTGGGCACGACCAATACCTCGCTGAGCAAGCAGACGGGTATGTGGACGATCAACCCTAACGACTAAGCCACACCAATTGACGTCCAACCGGAAAGCGGAGGCTGAATCAAGCCTCCGCTTTTTTATTACTCTGTAACACCCGTGCCAGATTGAAACCGGATAAAAACTGATATCTGTCCGAATAAAGTTAACCGGCGAAGAGTCTGGAAATCGAAAGTTCAGTACGGGTACGGATGCCTTTGGGGCGAAAATCAATCAAGCGCCTGTAACTTTTTACCGGGCTGCAAAGTATATATATTTAATTATGCAAAACATAACTTACATGAAGACGGTATCAACGCTCAGACGTGCCTTCACGCTGATCGAGCTGCTGGTGGTGATCGCGATCATCGCCATTCTGGCCGGCATGCTTTTGCCTGCCTTGGCCAAAGCCAAAGCGCGTGCCCTCTCCACCCAATGCTTAAACAACCTGAAGCAATTCGGTACGGCGAGCGGCATGTATCAGGCGGATAACAGCGACAAAGTCGCCTACAATCATATCCGTTTCAAGTACGGCTCAGAGATGACCTGGGACGACCTCATGGGCAGCTATCTGGGCATGTCTCTGACGGAGAATGAACAATGGCAGGGACCTTATAACACCAGCGCCGGTAACTGGCCATCCTACAGCAAGGTGCTCGCCTGTCCTTCAGACAAATCCATCGGACCTTCATGGTGGGGCGCTGCCAGCAAGAACGTACACCGTTCTTACTCGATGCCGCGCTACTTCCAAAATGACACGGGCGCCGGTTGGCCGCCGAATCCGTCCTCCCGCTCCGGCGTGGGCCTGACGTGGAACTTCGGCAACGCCACGGCGGAGTCGAGTGCCAATGGTTACAATCCTTGGAACACAGCTGACGCGGGTTCCGCGGGCGTGCCCAAGACGATCACTTACAACAGCAGCATCACGGTGCCCTCGCCTTCACGCCAGATGGCGGTGCGCAGCGGGCTGACCAAGTCCCCGGAAGACACCATCTTCCTCACGGAGCGTATCGATGTGTCAAACATGATGGGGCATCCGGATCGCTCGGGCATCGACAACTCGAGCCAGCACATCTCCACCGGCACGGCTACGGCCCAGCAGGGCGGTCAGGATTACACCTATCCGTTGGAGAAAGACTACCATCCGAACGGCAGCTGGAACTACCTGATGATGGATGGCCACGTGGAATTCTTGAGCCCGACGGCAACCCTCGGCGCGACGAACACGAACCGTGGTTTGCGCACCGGTATGTGGACCATCAGCGCCAAGGACTAATCCCATGCGTAACCAGTTGAAACAACTCACCTTGGCCGCGGCCTGCGGGCTTCTGCTCGTCGGCTGCAGCCAGGAGCAAGAATCGGAAAGCCTCCCGGTGGCACCAGCACCGCAAGCCCCGATGGATGTCTCGGCGGCTCCGGTGGTTCCGGAAGCGGTGGCCCCAGTGGCTCCTCCGCCGGGCAGCGGCACAGCTGCTGCCGTCATCGCCGAACCTGCGCCGCTGACAGATTCCGATCTGCTGGGCGGCAGCGGGCGTCCCCTCACGGAAGAAGAGAAGATGCTGTTGAACTACGGCATCGATATGTTCAAGTCCGAGAAGGGGCGTTTTCCGGCCAACTTGCAAGAAGCGGTGGCCAGTCGCCACATCACCCGTTTGCCTAAGCTGCCTTCCAATGAACAGCTCAACTACGACCCCCTGACCGGCAAGGTCACGGTGGAACAGAAGTAAACGGACCGCTCTGATACGAATCACGGCCTCACCCGCGGGTGAGGCCGTTTTTGTTTTCGTGTTCAATCAAGGCAGGCTGTGACCCAATGTGCCCGCCAGCGTACAAGTCGGTGGCGAGGACACATTGATGCCCATGGCGTAAGAACCGCCATCAGGGCAAGTGGGCATCAAACCGCTTTTCAGATAGGTGACCACCCCTGCAGGGTCGATCTTGTCCGCATCAGTCTTCTGGTTCTCCAAAGCCCATTGCATAGCGGCACCTTCGATCTGCTTCAAATTGGCGATACAAGAACTCAGGCAGGCAGTGCGCGATCTGACATAACTGGGCAAACCGAGCGCACCAAACAAGGCGAGGATGAAGAACAGGATCAGGCCGCGAACCCACCAGCGGGTGCGACGTTTCTTTGGCACTTCGGGAGATAGAGATGCCGGCGTGGTTGAATCGAGAGCTTCTTCAGCGGGCTACTTCTGTGGATTATCTTCAGTGCTCATCGCTGGAACCTTTGCGCCATAATCCCGTTTCTCTGTCAAAAACACAATGCTTGGCAGCTTGCCTTTTTCCCTTGTTTCCCCCGGGGGCAAATCGTCATAACATGGCCCGCTCATGAATATCATTGAGGAACTGCAATGGCGCGGCTTGATTGCCGATCAGACGGATGTGAAAGGCCTGGCCAAACGCCTGGCCGAAAAGCCCATCACGCTCTATTGCGGCTTTGACCCCACAGCGGACAGCTTGCACGTCGGCCATCTGGTGCCACTGATCGCGCTCCGGCGCTTTCAGAATGCCGGGCATTTCCCCATCGCGGTGGCGGGTGGTGCCACGGGCAGCATCGGTGATCCGAGCGGCAAATCCGCCGAGCGCTCGCTCCTCACCAAAGAGATGATCCAGGCGAATGTGATCGCCGTGCGTCCGCAGCTTGGGCGGTTGCTGGATTTCGAAGCGAAAACGAATCCGGCCCGGCTCGTGGATAACGCGGACTGGACGGCGCAATTGAGCTTCCTCGATTTCCTGCGGGACATCGGCAAGTTTTTCACGGTCAACCAAATGGTGCAGAAGGAGAGCGTGCGCGCCCGCATGGAAGACCGCGAGGTGGGTATCAGCTACACAGAGTTCAGCTACCAGCTACTGCAAGCGTTCGATTTCTACCACTTGAATAAAGAGTTCGATTGCGAGCTGCAGATCGGCGGTAGTGATCAATGGGGCAATATCACGGCGGGCATCGACCTACTGCGCAAGAAAGCGAGCCGCTACGGCTACGGCGTCACGCTGCCGCTCATCACGAAGTCGGACGGCACCAAGTTCGGCAAGACTGAAGGCGGCGCGGTGTGGCTGGATCCGAAGAAGACGAGCCCGTACCAGTTCT
>JAURFH010000001.1 GCA_030834415.1 Verrucomicrobiota bacterium
CGCCCGTGATGCCGAGAACTCCGGAAAGAGATTATGTCCGAACTGGCGACGATAGTAACCGGCCGAGCTCTCGCTCTCATAATAGATCGGAGAAACTCCCAACTGCTGACGCAGCCCGGTAAGCTTGATCTCAGGCAGGCGCTCCACCGTGTCGAAGAAATCATTCACCTGTGGCTGGGCAAAAACACCTAGGCTGAAGTTCCGCCAGAAATAAGCACTCTCCAAAAACGAACTTGGCTGGATGTTCTGCTCGTATTCAGTCTCAAAGAAATCCCGGATGACAAACTCATCACTTTGCAAACGAACGGAAGCTTGGGCAAAAAAGTTCGAGCGGATGTTCACTTGGTGATTGAACGCGATGCGATCGCGGAAACCACTAAGCGGCTGATTGATGGCGCCGACACGCGGATCGTCGTCACGAGTGGCGTAGTACTTGAACTCACCCAAACCAAACTTACCGAGGTTGTATTTGAAATCTGGACCACCGCCCACGCCACGCTTCTGCCGGTAATCCAAGTGGATGGAGCCACCCAAATTGGTATTCGCATACCAATTGTACGTCGTAAGCAGATAGGGACCATCCAAGCTGCGGAATCCCGGAGTCAGCACGATGTTGTTCGGATGCCGGTCCAGATGACGCTTGTAGTAAGGCCAGTAAAAGACCGGCACATCACCCAGATAAACAGTGGCACTTTTCGCCTCGATATATTTACCGGGCACAATGGTCAATGACTTGGCTTTGATCTTGTAGCCGGGATCCGCGACATCATCCGTGGTCAACGTACCGTAATACGCCGTGTAGACCTCATTCGTGCCATCTCCAGCCAAGGCAAAACCACTCGCGTAAAACGGATTGTAGCCCGTGCGGAATTCCTCCGCCTTCATTTGCTTCGTCTGGAAGTTATACTCGATTTTCTCCCCCTTCCACATCGCCCCCTCGTGCTCCAGCGTCACCGCCCCTTCAGCCGTGGCCCAGCCGGTCTTTTGGTTGATACTCAAGCGGTTCGCAGTCAGCACCGTCGGCCCGCGTTTTACTCGCCCGCCCTTGTCTGTCGATGCCGTACCATTGACGAAATCGTAAACAAATTCGCCTTTATCAGTCAGTGATTCAAATTCCCAATTCAGTTCATCAGCTTCGGCTGCGCGACCCGCTTGGGTCACGACCAATGCCAGAACCGATAAAACCAGCCACAGGAGCTTTCTCATTCAGGCCGGGAGCTAACCAAAAGCAACGTCCTCTGCCAAGGGCATTTACCGGGGAATTTGAACCGCTATCCGCCACGCTTTAGGCCTTACTCAGCAAACATCTGCAATCGTAAGCGGTAAAAACGCTGACTGGCACTGGCTTCGCTGTCTTCCACAGAGATCACGCCATTTGTCAGATTCCCGGTCTTGAGCACATGCCAAGTCTGCCAGTCTTCCGTATATTCCAGAACATACGGCAATGAACCACCCCCACGCAGCTCGAACCCCAAAGCGCCAGGCGCCGTGCTCGACAATGACTTGAAGTAAGCCTCATTAAATGCCGGAGCCCCTTCGATGCTCAGTGTGAAATCTACCCCTGCCGCAGACGTATCCGTGATTTGAATCCAATACTCAGTCCCCACCACCGGTTCAGCCAACACCACCATTGAACGGCCAGCGGCGACTTGAGTCAAAGCCCCCAAACTTTCACCGCTCCACACCGCAATGACCGTTTCACTGGAATTAGCTTTGACGGTGAATTCTCCATCCGCTCGAGCAGTCCAGCGGCACCAGCGAGAACGCACCGCAGTTGAATATCCGGCAGGTTGAGGTTCACCCGTTTCCAAAGTCGCCCCTTTTGTACTTCCGGTTACAGATACCCTCGAAGGTATCAATTAATACGCATTGGCAAAATCATCATTGCTCCCAGTTCCCTCCGAGCCGGAGATAGTGACCTCGTAGTCTTCCACCTCGCCATCATCGGCCAGCCCCCTTGGACTCAGACCACCTGCCGTGCTCAGGCGAAAGCGCGCATAGGTCTTACCCAACTCGGCGTTAGCCGGGATGGGAATTAACAGCCACGTATCTCCCTCAGCAATCGGGAGACTTTGAAACACTTGCTCACCTTCATCATCCCAATCGCCATCACGATTAAAATCAATCCACGCATCCAACTTCCCGTTTCCGCCAGCCACCGACACACAAGCAATCCCATGCGCTTCTTGTCGAAGCACTCCGAGCTTCACGCCTTCCTTGCTACCCGCGATAGTGATGGGGTCACCGCCTGTCGTATAATTCTCGTCATCACCATGCGCGCTGGCACTGTGCGCCCCATCCTTTTCCGCATCACGGCGACTACCCAACAATGGTCCACGAACACGATGACGCGCCCCATCCTCCTCCAGTGTAACCGGATAGCTTTGGGTGAAACCACTCTGCGAAGCATTCGGTGCATCGCCGAAATCCTCTCCTGGAACCAGCTTCAGAATGCCGCCTTGCGGTATGATAGGATAGCCTGGTTCCCCTATCATATCAGGATTACCCGATGGATCGTACAGAGGTCCGGCTGTCTGTGTTAGATAGATCTCATCCGGAGAAACTATCGTGAGTTGCCCAGCAGTATCACCCCTGACCGGAGAATTTCCGGCCTGAAACATCAGGCGTTCTATGGAGCGATTGTAACGGTCTATTCGAAAGACGTTGTATTCAGTGGAAAAGTAAAAATTATTGTCAGACCCTTGTAGCAGTTCCGACATAGGAAAATTTCCGTTCAAAGCATCCAACATCTCAAATCCGCTGCCATCATAGTTCATACGGTAAAAGGATGTGTAACGCGTAAGGCCGTAGAGCTTATTGTCCTGCAGAAGCAACGGTGGCGAAACCCCATATTTATGCTGATCGGTATTCAGTGAACCAAACTCGAAGACAACCTCGAAATCGCTGCCATCAGAATTCATCCGGAATACGGTGCCATGACCGGCCACCCCACCACCCATAGCACCGCCATAAATTTTCCCATCGCTTTGATAGATCATCCCGTGCTCGAAACTGGCACCCTCGCTGTATTGGAAATGATGTATAACTTCATATCCGCTCCCATCCTTGTTCAGGCGATAAGCCACACCCCAATCAAATTCTCCGCCCTTTTCTGTGAGTCCATAAAGTTTCCCATCCGGTCCTTCGATAAGTTTGCCGACCGGGTTACGACCATTATCGCCATCAAACGTGTAAAACCGCTCATACGTACCCACGTCACGACCGATACGAAACAGAAAACCGTTCGGGTTGGGCTCTTCACCGTAAGCCAAGTTCACACCGTATAGGACGCCATTGCTGCCCAAGCACAAAGGTGCCTTGATGCCGCCATATTCGGCTGAATGAAGAATCTGATAACCAGAACCATCCTTCCGGATTTTAAAAACAGTCCCTCCGCTCCTCGCCTCAAAACTCATCCGCGGAAAAACACCTCCTCGCATGGTGGTTCCATAAAGGAACTCATCTCCCCCATCAATGACACCCCCGACCGGATAAGCCGCGTCGCCAGTATGCAAATGGCTTGAACCTTGCCAATTGTTTCTCAACTCCATGGCGATACACTGATGCTCAATCGCGTAGCCACTGCCATCATTGGCCAAGCCATAGACGCCGCCCGCTCCAGCTCCCATTCCCGCCTCCAGCAAGCCATACAGGCGACCATCGCTCCCTTCCGTCACACCTCCGGCTACATCTCGTCCTTCATCCGTCTCCGCTTTGAACAGGTGCAGGAGTTCATAGCCACTACCGTCTTGATTGATCCGAAAAACTGCGCCTCGCGCATCCACCGCATCTGGAGATTCACACGTGATATAGAGTTTGCCATCACTGCCCGCCATCATACCACGGGCGATGGTTGGCAAATCTGTCTGGCTGCTGAACTGAAACAACACGGTGAAATTGCTGCCGTCCTTGTCCACCCGAAACACGCGACTTCCTTGAAACAGAATGTCCATATTATCGCCGCGAGACAGTATAGCCGGCTCCGCGTTCCAAGCGCCACGTTGAAGCACATATAGTTTACCGTCACTCCCCTCGAAGAAACGGACTATCACCCCGACATTGGCACCACGAGGAGCCACCACTGTCTGAAAGTCACTGCCGTCTTTGGCGATCCGGAATATATCCAAGCCCTGTTCCGACGCACCATAGAGCAGCCCATCACTTCCTTCGACCAAGCGATGATTGCTCGGCACAAGCGTTTCCGGCACGGCAAGCATCTCAAAACCTGAACCATCGGGATTCATACGGAAAATTCCGCCCGCCGTCATAAGTGCGCCATACAGTCTCCCATCTCCAGCCAATAGAACACCATCAGCTACTGCCACCCCTTCTGCACTGCTGAACTTCTTAAGACTGGTGAATTCACTTCCATCTGGTTTCAATCGGAAGAACATGGAATCCCCATAAAACGGAGGGTTTACTCCCTGACCAGCACGGGTAATTCCGTAAAGATATCCATCTCCATCCTGCTGCAAGCTGCCCAAAAGAAGCTGCCCTTCGGTAAAGAAACCCTCAGCCAAATTCGGAGCCAGTGATTTGATTGCGGTGAATTCCTTACTTGCCGGATCAAACCGAAACACGGTCCCTATGCCATTAGTTCCATCCTCCCGCGTGTAACCATAGAGGCGACCATCTTCTGCCTTCAGCAGCTCACCCACAGGAACATATGCAGGGGGGCCATTGAAAACTCCAAAGCCTCGCAACACTTCAACTTTCATGGAGGTTTGAGCCATCGTAGAAAGCGAACTGATCAGCAACAGAAAAACGGCCGCTGCCAGCAGTTTCGCCGCTTGGCACAGTTTACTCCTCCTTTGGTACGACATACTTCTAAAAGGCTGGCATACCACCCCACACCTTGCAAGGGGACATTTAATCTCCTTATCTTCCGACTTGGTCGACAGCCAGTTGCCCGCTAAACCTCTCCCATGCCGGACGCGCCGCTCAATCTGAAGACCTTGGTCAAAAGCCTATATGGCGTTGGTCATGAGCGGGCCGCTCAGTTGCACCGGCTTGGCATCTATACGGTTGAGGACCTTTTGTATCACCGCCCTCGAAGATACGAAGACCGGCGCCATTTTCTTTCCATAGCCGACCTCACTCTCGATGCCCCTGCCACAGTTCGCGGGAAAGTCATCACCATGGGCTTGAATACCTTTGCCCGAGGTCGCAAGTCAGTCTTTGAGCTGGTGGTCGATGACGGCTCTGCCCGCCTGCATTGTCGCTGGTGGAATCTCCCGTTCATGCAGAACTACTTCAAGCAGGGCGATGATGTGATGGTGTATAGCAAGCCGAACTCGCTCAAGCCACGCACCATGGATCATCCGGAAACGGAAGTCATCGATCCCGGTGAGGAAGTGTCCATCCACCTGAACCGCATCGTCCCCATCTACCCACTCACCGAGGGTTTGCCGCAGCGCTGGATCCGCTCACTCATCGCGCGCAACTTGGAACAATTCGAGCCCGCTCTAATCGAACCATACCCTGAGGCCTCGCAAGTTGGTTATCCTGACTTTAGCAATGCCCTGCACATGCTCCATTTCCCTGAGGAACGTGAAGATACGGATATCGCCCGCAAGCGGCTCGCCTTGAACGAACTCATTGCCTTGCAGCAAGAGATACAAGGTCGTCGCCGTCGCTTGGAATTAAATGCCGTATCCCTGCCCTGTGCCGGAGACAACCACCTGATCAAACCCTTTCTCGCGCAGCTTGGCTTCAAGCTCACGGACGGGCAGACTAAAGTGCTGCGGGAGATACGTCACGACATGGGTGGAGAGCACCCCATGCGCCGACTACTGCAGGGAGATGTCGGTGCTGGCAAAACAGCCGTCGCCGCGTGCTCAGCCCTGATGACCATAGAGAGCGGATATACCGTCCTGCTCATGGCCCCCACGGAAATACTTGCCGAGCAACATTTCCGAAATTTCCAGCGCTGGTTTGAGCCGCTAAAAATCCCCGTCGAATTTCAATCAGGCAGCCGAAAGTCATACTTCTCTCATGATCGCCCCTGCCTGATCATCGGCACACATGCCCTAGTGCAAGATGCCTTCCGTCAGGAAATGGTCGGCCTAGTTATCATCGATGAGCAGCACAAGTTTGGGGTGTCGCAGCGCGAATCACTTGTGCGTAAAGGCAAATATCCGCACCTGCTCGTGATGACTGCCACCCCCATCCCTCGCACCCTAGGGCTAACTCTTTACGGCGATTTGGATGTTTCTGTCATCGATCAGATGCCAGGCAATCGGGGACGCATCCGCACTTACGTCCGTACTCCGGATAAGCTCAAGCAAGTGCTGGCCTTCCTTCTGGAGAAACTCACTGAGGGACGGCAGGCTTATATCGTTTATCCCCGGGTAGAGGAGGATGAATCGGAAAAAGAAGTCAAAGCCGTCAAAGGTGAATTCAATAAACTTGCTCTCTCTCTGGCTCCATTCAAGGCGGGCTTGCTGCACGGTCGATTGTCCTCCGAGGACAAGGACAAAGTGATGACGGATTTCCGTGAGAACAAGCTTCAGTGTCTTGTGGCCACCAGTGTGATCGAGGTAGGTGTCGATGTGCCCAACGCCACGGTGATGGTCATCGAAAATGCCGAACAGTTCGGATTGGCTCAGCTGCATCAGTTGCGGGGGCGCATCGGGCGCGGGGCCCATGATTCCCATTGCATTCTCCTGGCCAGACTCAAGACCGATGAGGCAAAACAGCGCATGAAAGTGATGGAAGAAACCACCGATGGCTTCCGCATCGCCGAGGCGGACTTGGAGCTACGCGGTCCCGGCGACCTTTTGGGTCGCACGCAAAGCGGCCTGCCCCCGTTCAAGTTCGCTAATTTGATTCAAGACCTCCCTTTGGTCGAGCTGGCCCGTCAGCTGGCGGCACAGCGGCTCAAAGCCAAATGAACGCCTAATTTAGGCCGTTTTCTCATCACGCTTGCAGCTTGCCTCGGGTGTGCCAAATGGTATCTTTGAGCCATGAACAAATCTGTCATTGCTTTGTTGACCGGTTCGGCGCTCTTGGTCGGTTGCGGCCAATCCGACCCGGCAGCCAAGCCGGCTGAGTCTCAGGTAGGCCAAAACCCCGTCGACGCCCCGACCGACTACCTGAAAACTGTGGCCAAAGCCAAGAAAACGGCCGAATCTTCCGTGGACACGACGTCGCTCAATTCTGCGATCTCCATGTTTCAGGTCGAACAAGGCCGCAATCCCAAGGATTTGAACGAGTTGGTGACCAGCGGCACCATGAAAGCACTCCCTGCTCCGCCGTATAATATGAAGTTCGAATACGATGCCGCGAAAGGCACCGTGAAGGTCGTTCCCAAATAAGTCCCAGGTTCGGTTCAGGTTTACCGGTAAATTTCTCCACTTTTCACTCGCCAAACGTTTTTGCGGAAGGCAAACACTTTGCCCTTGTTCTCATGAACGAACAGATCGTCATCCTTGATTTTGGGTCACAATACACACAAGTCATCGCGCGCCGTATCCGCGAGTGCAATGTGTATTCTGTCATCTTGCCCTTCAACACCCCGGCGGACGAGATCGCCAAATTGAAGCCGTCTGGCTTGATTCTGTCCGGCGGACCCTCCAGCGTTTACTCGGCCAAAGCACCATTACCAGATAAAGGCGTGTTCGAGCTGGGTATCCCCGTCTTGGGCATCTGTTTCGGCGTGCAGCTACTTGGCCACTTCTTGGGCGGCAAAGTGGAACGTGGTGATAAGCGCGAATACGGCAAAGGCACGCTGACGGTCAAAGACAAGACGTGCCCGCTCTTCAAGAAGCTGCCCAAGACGCTGCAGGTCTGGAATTCTCACGGTGACAAACTCACCAAGCTGCCGGAAGGCTTCAAGCCGGTGGCCGCCACGGAGAACTCGGATTACGCAGCCATCGAGAATCGCAAGCGCCATTTCTACGGATTGCAATTCCACCCTGAAGTTGTCCATACCCCTCGCGGTAAGGAGATCATCAGCAACTTCGTACACGGCATTTGTGGTTGCGGCAAGGACTGGACGATGCGCAGCTACATCGACCAGGCCGTAGAGGAGATCCGCGCCCAAGTCGGCAAGGAACACGTCATTCTCGGACTCTCCGGCGGGGTAGATTCAAGCGTAGCCGCCGCTTTGATCCACAAGGCCATCGGCGACCAACTCACTTGCATATTCGTGAATAATGGTGTGCTCCGCGCGAAGGAAGCCCAGGTGGTGCAGGATGTCTTTGCCAAGAGTTTCAAGATCAAGCTGCAATACGAGGATGCTTCTAAAATCTTCATGAAGCGCATGAAAGGGGTCACTGACCCGGAGACCAAGCGCAAAGTAATTGGCAAGACATTCATCGAAGTTTTCAATACCGCGACCAAAAAGGCCGGCAAAGCCAAATTCTTGGCTCAAGGCACACTCTATCCTGACGTCATCGAGTCTGTACCCATCGCAGGTAATCCAGCTGCGATGATCAAGAGCCATCATAACGTCGGTGGTCTGCCGAAGAATATGAAGTTCAAACTGGTCGAGCCTTTGAAGCATCTCTTCAAAGATGAGGTGCGCCAGCTTGGACTCGAACTCGGTGTACCGAAAGAGATCGTATATCGTCAGCCCTTCCCTGGCCCTGGCTTGGCCGTGCGCATCCTCGGCGAAGTGAACGAAAGCCGTTGCGAGATTTTACGCAATGCCGATGCCATCGTAGTGGAAGAAATGAAGAGCTCCGGCTGGTATTACAAGATCTGGCAGAGCTTCGCGGTTCTTTTGCCCGTGCGGTCCGTGGGTGTGATGGGTGATGAACGCACTTACGATTATACCATCGCCATCCGTGCAGTAGAATCGCAAGACGGCATGACGGCTGACTGGGTAAAGCTGCCCTACGAGTTGCTTGAGAAATTAGCTAGCCGAATCATCAACGAGGTCAAAGGCGTGAATCGCTGCGTGTTCGACATCACCAGCAAGCCGCCGGGAACCATCGAGTGGGAGTAAGCTGAACTGTGCAAGTTTTCAAGGCATGCTCGAAAGGGCATGCCTTTTTCTTTTGCCATTTCTTAGGAACATTGACCTGATGCCGCTGCAAGCGCACTCTTAGGAAATCAGGCAACCGCTTGGACCGGGATGAAACTTATTTGCACCATCATTCATCAACTGCTCCGATTTCTCATCCGTCTTTACTATCCCCGTATCGAGATCACCGGACGCGACCGCATCCCCAAGAATGGACCGGTATTGCTCGTCGCCAATCATGCGAACGCGCTGATCGATTCGGTCTTGCTCGGCATCGTCGCGGGCCGTCCGGTGATTTTTCTAACGAAAGCTCCGCTGTTTGAGATCCCGATATTGGGCCACTTCATACGTGGTTTGGGAATGATTCCGGCGTATCGCGCCAGTGACGATGCCAAACAGGTGTGCCGCAACCTGGAGTCTATCGAGAAAGCTGCACAGGCCGTAGCCGCTGGGGACGCGGTGGGAATCTTCCCGGAGGGCCATAGCCATGATGAATTGCATCTGGAGCAAATCCGCTCGGGCGCACCGCGCATCGCCATCAAGGCACTCGAGAACGGGGTTAAAGATCTGGTCATCGTGCCGGTCGGATTTAATTTCGAGTGCAAAGAAAAGTTCCGTAGTTCCATTTGGGTGCAGGTGGGTGAACCCATCCAGGTCTCCACACGAAAAGACGATACTCAGACCGATGCCCAACGCATCCGGCATCTCACCGGGGAGATCAACCTGCGGTTGCGCGCCTCCATCATCCATTTGGAAGAAGCTGAGTGGGCATCATTGTTAGGTGATCTGGAGGCGCTGGCTCCCGCCAGGTTCCAGCCTGGTCAAGATCCCATCATCGGGTTGAAGCGCCGTAAATGGCTGGCTGAGGGGATGAATTATTTCAACCGCACCGAGAAAAAACGCTCACGCGCATTGGCCATCGCCACCTTACGCCATCATCGCGAATTGGCGGCCATCGGGCTCACCCCGGGGTCGCCGATCATGCGGTTAAAAGGACCGCGCTTTGCCGCCCTGCTCTGCTGGCGCACGCTTACCCTTTGCGCCGGCGTGATCCCCACCGTGCTGTGCACCATGCACCACTTCGTCCCCTTCATTCTTACACGCTGGCTCGCCAATCGCAGCCCGGCCAGGAAACGCATCACGCAGGCGCAAGCCCGGATGGCCTTTGGCCTGCCCATCTACATCGCGTGGTATGCCTTCGTTTGGTATTGGGGACAGAC
The DNA here is from genome assembly GCA_030834415.1 of Verrucomicrobiota bacterium. Taxonomy (GTDB): domain Bacteria; phylum Verrucomicrobiota; class Verrucomicrobiia; order Limisphaerales; family JAEYXS01; genus JAEYXS01. Next base: position 10,189 of record JAURFH010000001.1, read on the forward strand.
CTATTTCTTGCGAACTGTGACCACGGTTTGGTGCCTGCTCATGCCCTTCGCCGGGATTTATGCGTTGAGCTATTGGCGTCAGGTGGTTGAAGCTGCGAACTTATGGTGGCACCAGATTCTAGCCATGTTCCATCGCGAGAAGCTGAAGGGCATCCGCAACGAGCAAGCCCGCCTTGGCGTAGAATTACAGGCCTTGGGGAATGATTTCAGCCGCGAGCACCCGCTGGAAACACAGCCCGCAAGTTCTTTCTCCTGGCTGTGGTTATTACGCTGGACGGCGCGCTGGACCGTGGGCCTTGGAGTCGCGGGCTTCCTGTTGATCTGGATCACCGTTCTGACGCGCAACGAAGCTTTCCCGGAACTGACCAGACAGGGGCCGGACTTGCGCTCACTTTCGCCCACAACCTTGATCGCCCGAATCGAAGCCGATGAGAAAGCTCTCGCCGATCTGCTTACGGGCCTGGCCAGTTTGGAAAAGAAAGCCGTCGTCTTAAACCAGGAGTTTCTTTCCGGTAAACGCACTTTCTACAATCAAGACGATGACGATCTCGTGCGCGGCCTGGAACTGGCCCTAATCGGCTACCGCACCGAACTGCTCCGCATCCTTTGTGATTACCAGGGGCATGCCGAGATCGCAGATGACAAACTCCGGCTCCGCGGCTTTCTGTTGATGCTTACCAGTGGTGCAGCCTTGTATGAGAATTCCTACAAATTTGTTTATATGTTCGCGGACGACCCCGTCGTCATCAAGAAACTGAACGAAGGCGATCCCCGCTGGAACATACCAAACGGCTTATACGACCAGGTTCGCGAGAATCTGCGCCATCCCGCGCATCACAAGCTGCTGGCCAACGGCTTTGCACATCACCAGCGTTTCCTGCCTGAGCTGGAAAAACATGGGCTGACAAAGAATGAACCCTACCAAACTTTCGAGACCCAGCTCCGCCAAACAAGATCGCTGATGCAGGACGGCAAGGTGCCGGTATTGCAGGAGAGTTTTTTGGCGGCTGTCAAGGAATCCAAATTCCTTGGCAAAGCGGCCGTTTATCGCGGTCAAGCCGCCGTTTCAACATGGGTCGGTGACACTCGTGTCCGTCAACCCCGTGCCGGTCAGGCACTAATCGAGCCACGGCAATTGATCGAACTCCGGAAAACGGTTCAACCCGGCGACATCTTGCTGGAACGTCAGAACTGGTTTCTCTCACGTGCCTTTATGCCTGGCTATTGGGCTCATGCGGCTCTTTATGTCGGCACGGTCGAAGACCTCATCGCCATGGGGCTGGACCAGGACCCACGCGTAAAACCGCATTGGGAAAAATTCACCGAGCGTGACGAAGAGGGACATGAGCACGTCATCCTCGAAGCCGTGCCGGCCGGTGTCCGCATCACCACCTTTGAACATTGCCTTGGGATCGCGGACTCGGCGGCCATTCTGCGTCCGCGCCTGAGCAAAGAGCAGATCCGCGAGGGCATCGCGGTCGCCTTCAGCCATCTCGACAAACCATATGACTTCGAGTTCGACTTCTTCAGCACCGACAAGCTGGTGTGCACCGAACTGGTCTATCGTGCTTATGACTCCTATCTGAACATCCCGCTGGTTGATGTGATGGGCCGTCGCACTTTGCCCCCCACCGAGCTGGTCCGCTACTTCGCGAACAATCTGAACAAGCCCGACCACGAACTGGATTTCGTAGCTTTCTACGATGGCAAAGAGGGCCTTGGCCGCGCCGAAAAAAGCACTGCGGAGGAACTCGCCAAATCAGTGGACCGCCCATCCCTGACTTGGCTGCAAAAGCGATAAAACAAAACTGGCCGGTGATATCACTAGCCAGTTCACGAATCCAATCAGCGTAAGCGCTTAACGCATCACCGCGTTGAGCTTGGTGGTGAGCTGCTTTAGCAAACCTTCGTGCGCATTGTTCACTTCCGTGTCCGTCAACGTCTTGTCCGCGCCACGATACGTAAAGGCATACGCCAGGCTCTTCTGTCCCTCAGGCACATTCTTGCCACGGAACACATCGAACAATTCGACTGTTTCCAGATTTGCCGGCTTTGCCTGACGAACCACCGTAAGCACGGCGTCATGCGTGGTCGCCTCTGGAACCAGCATGGCCACATCGCGACGGCTGCCCGGGAATTGCGGCAGTGATTTGAAGGAACGAGACGGATTGCGACGCTGCAATAATTGATCGAGATTCAGCTCGGCCACGAAGACCCCATCTCGCAGATCATACTTCTTCGCCAACGGTGGCAGCACCTGACCAAATTCACCCAACGGGAGCTTGCCGAGTTGAATGGTCCCCGACTCAAGGAACAAGTCGGTTGTGCCGTCGCGGCGCGAAAAGCCAAAGCCACGCAGACCGAACGATTCCAGTAAATCTTCCAGTACACCTTTGAGATCGTAAGCATCAAACTTCGCCTCACGCTCTTCACCGCTCCAGAAGTTTTGCATCCGTTGGCCGGTCAAAGCGATGGCCACCCGACGTTCCTCCTTGGTGGCCGCACCATTTTGCACGAACACCCGCCCCACCTCGAACAAAGCCACGTCATAATTCTTGTGACTGACATTGTGCCGCAGTGAATCCAACAGTCCGGGCAAGAGACTTGGGCGCAGCACGTTCATGTCGCTGCTCAGAGGATTCGATAGGGCCACCAAAGAATCGCCTACTGTCACCAGCTTGGCGGCGCTGTCGGCGATGAGCGTCTGGCCCTGCGCTTCATTCAATCCTAGGCCGACCAAAATGCGACGCACTTCAGCCAGTTGATCATGCACTGAATCATACGGATGCGCACCGATGGCCCCGCGAGGCGGTGTGGCCGGGATCTTGTCCACGCCATACATACGCACGATCTCTTCGATGAGATCAATCTCACGTTTTAGATCCACACGATAGGTCGGGATACGGAAAGTGCTCGAATGTGGCATACGCACGCCGGTGGACGGGGCGATACCCGGAGCAGTCTCCATCTCCAAACCCAGATTCATCAGATAGCCGACTTGCTGCTCAATCGGAATATCAATACCAACAACAATCCCCACCTGAGTATGGCGAAGCGTGATGTCCTTGGGCTCAATCGCTTGGGGGCATACATCCACCACGCCCTCAGCCAGTTGCCCACCGGCTGTCTGCAAGATGAGCTGCGCAGCGCGAAGACTTGCCCAATCGCAGATACCGATATCACCACCCCGCTCGAAGCGGTAGGAAGAATCCGTGCGCAGATCCAATTTCTTGGAGGTGGCCCGGATGTTCTGCGGCTTGAAGTAAGCGCTCTCGATCAGCACGTCCACCGTCTGGTCGTTGATCTCTGTGTTCAGACCGCCCATCACACCTGCTAGCGCGATGCCCTTCTGTTCATCTGCGATGAGCAGGTTCTCCGTCGTCAAAGTCCGCTCGACATCATCCAACGTCTTGAACTTCTCACCTTCAGTCGCACGACGCACAACGATGGTCGGTTTGCCCTCTGCGCCCTTGGCGATCAGATGATAGTCGAACGCATGCAACGGTTGGCCGATCTCCAACATCACATAGTTCGTCACATCGACGACATTGCTGATGCTCCGCAGGCCAACCTTCTCCAATGTCGCCCGCAGCCAGTCCGGACTCGGACCGACCTTCACACCTTTCACCACCCGGGCGGTGTAACGGGGACTCAATTCTGCATCTTGGATCTGCACCGCTACCAGGTCAGCGGCTTTTTCGCTCGAAACCGATTGCGGCAGGGAAATACCCGGTAGCTTCAAAGGATTCCCCGTCAACGCACTGATTTCACGTGCGATACCAATCACGCTGTTCCAGTCAGGACGGTTCGGGGTGGTTTCCAGATCATACACCACATCACTACCGGAACGACCGAGGTATTCGGCGAACGGCTGGCCGACCTTGGCCTCGGGCTTGAGTATGAGCAGACCATCCACCTGATCTGGCAGACCAAGCTCCTGCGGCGAACACATCATGCCGTGCGACTCCACGCTGCGGATCTTGCCCACCTTGATGGTGAATGGCTCCTTGTCACCCGGCTTCATCGGCAGCGAAGCACCCGGCAGGATGAGCGGCACTTTGTCACCCGCCTGAAAATTCTGCGCCCCGCACACGATCTGGCGCTCGCCCTTGCCGTCATTCACCCGGCAGACGGAGAGCTTGTCGGCATTCGGATGCTTGTCGCGCGTGATGACCTGCGCCACGACGATGCCCTCAAACTCGCCGCCGAGCTTCTGCACGCCTTCCACTTCCAGACCGATCATGGTCAACCGTTCGACCATCTCATCCGGCGACCAGTCAAAATCCACGTATTGTTTAAGCCAGTTGTAAGTAACTTTCATGACTCAGGTCGGAAACAATGGGAAGGTTCAGGCAAAAGGGAAAGCGGAAATTTAACCTCGTTTTCAACAAAACGGGCTTATCTTGACATCTTCAGCGTCACCATCCTCAGGTCCATTACGGCATTCTTCGCTTTTGCAAGGGGTCGCACACGCAAGGTATACCGCCCGGGCTTATCTAGCGTGATAGTCCCGATTTCCCGCGCCTTGAAATTCTGGAAATGCCCCGTGTCTTCCACAGTCATCTTCAACTTCTGCTCACCCACACTGAATTCCACCTCACTACCGCCCTGCCCTGTACCACAGCCTTGCAACGGCTCTACGGTGAACTTGCCCGGCTTGGTCACCGTGAAATCCCAGCTCACGGAATCCTCCGACCGCACCCAGAAGCCGAGCGTGTTCTTATGCGGCAACGGTTCATATCGCACCATCGTGCCATGGATATCAGCATACTTGGCCAAGAGCGTGATATCTCCTTTCGGAGACTGTGGATTCGGTTTGAACTCCGGATTCTCATCCATCATCTGCGCTTTGGTATCGCGACGCCACTGATCCAGCTTCCGTTGCAAGCGCGTTGCTATTGCTTTCTGGTCTTCTACCAGATTACGTGCCTCGCCCTTGTCCTTCCGCACATCAAACAGTTCCCAGCGCCCATCATCGTAGAATTCGATCAGCTTCCAATCGCCCTCGCGTATTACCCCGCCCGGCCGTCCCCCTTGATTGCTGTAATGTGGATAATGCCAATACAGCGCATCACGCTTGGGGGCGGTTCCATCCTTGAGCAATCCAGCCAAGCTGACTCCATCAGGCTTGACTCCCCTGGGCATCGGCGTGCCGGTCACTTCCAAAATGGTGGGATACAAATCGATTGAGCTCACAGGAACTGGCGAAACCGTGCCCGCCTTGGTCACACCGGGCCACTTGATGATCCACGGTACCCGGATACCGCCCTCGTAGAGAAAACCTTTACCCTCACGCAGAGGACTATTGATTGTCGCCGGCGTGTTCGGGCCTTCAATGACACTGAGGCCGCCATTATCCGATGTGAAGACCACCAAGGTATTGTCGGCCAGCTTCAAGTCCTCCAACTTCTGCATCACTCGTCCTACACTCTGATCCACCGACTCAATCATCGCAGCATAGATCGCATTCGTCTGTTTTCCCACACCACCCTCATTCTTGTATTTATCCACCAACTCCTGTTTCGCCTTGAGCGGGATATGCACGGCGTAGTGCGAAAGATATATAAAGAATGGCTTGGATTTATTCGCCTCGATGAACTTCTCCGCCTCCGTGGTCAACCGATCGGTGAGATACTCGCCGGAAGCGCCGTTATCCAGTCCCGGTATCTTGCGCTTGGCTCCATCCTTTTTGTTCACTGCTTCATATGGCGCGAAATAGTTCGCAGGCGAACCTGTGTGATCTCCGCCGATGTTGAGATCAAAACCCTGATCCTGAGGCAGAAAGCCGTCCCCTCCCAAATGCCACTTGCCGATATGTGCCGTGGCATAGCCATTCGCTTTCAGAGCCTCAGCCAGCGTTACCTCCTCCAATGGCAGTTGCTGTTCAATTTCCGGCTTCAGCAACTTCTGATCCGGTCGATCTCCACGACCTGGCAGCCAATCTGTCAGATGCAATCTGGCGGGATATTTGCCCGTCATGATACTTGCCCGGGTCGGTGAACAGACAGGACACGCGGCATAGCCATCCGTGAAACGCACGCCCTCCGCTGCCAGTTTGTCTACATTAGGAGTCTTGTAGAACTTGCTCCCGTAGCAACTCGCATCAGACCAACCGTAATCATCTATCAGTACGATGATGACATTGGGCTTTCCAACCGCCCAAGCTGCTTGCGCCCACAAGGCCACCAATACGGCACCAAACACTACGGCCAATCGCTTCATATCATTTCACCTTCTTCACTTCGATATAGAATGCGCCACGTTCGGTGCCGGACGATTCATCCTTTAGCCAAGTTTCCATCTTGGCTTCGCCTTTGGGCAATTTCAGTGTCAGCTTTGTTTCCGTCACTCCGCCAGACACCCGCCCCTTGACCATCACTTCACCCACCTTAACTCGCGCCTCGGTGGCTTGTAGCGGAAACTTTGCGACTTCTGGTTTATGTCGCAGTGTGAATTCATATGTACCTGCCGATTGCACATCCACCATCCAATAGCCATTAGCCACCGGCATTCGGTTGATCATATCTTGATTCCAGGGTATCTGCGGCTGCTCCGCATGCCAGTCCATGCAATTGACGAAGGTCGGATTATCCTGTGGTGCTCCAAGCGTGATCCAGCCATAGCGTTCGAAGCTCGGCTCCAGCGTCTTCCACCATTGTTCATACTCGGCCGTTAGCTTGGCCACGACATCCGGGTGCTCTGCGGCGACATTTTTGCCCTGACCGACATCATTTTTGATATCATACAATTCCTTGCCATGCACCAGCCGCCATTGCGGCGTCAGCACCGCGCTGTTCTTCCACTTAGGTGGAATCTCCTCGCGCTGAGTATGAACGAAGAATGTGCGCTCCGGCCAGTCTTTGGTATCCCCCTTCAGCAAAGGCACCAGACTGCGCCCATCTAACGGGTTCTTCTCCTTAAATTTCAATCCGCACAAATCCACCAGCGTCGGGAACACATCCACATGCGCCGCGATCTGCGTCACATCTTTGCCACCGCCAATGCCACCTTTTGGCCAGCGGATGAAAAACGGCACCCTGTGCCCACCATCATACGGCGACCCCTTCGTTGCGCGCATTCCGGCATTGAAGCCTGACCATGAAGCCGACTCGGCGGCTTTCTTCCCCTTACCGCCCGGATTAACTTTGGCCACTCCCGCCGCCGTGCCATTATCCGTCATGAAGATCAGCACAGTGTTCTCTTCCAGTCCCCACTCTTTCAACTTACTCATGAGTCGCCCCATGTTCTCATCGAACTCTTCGATCATTCCGTAGAAGTTAGCCATCGTAGCTGGCACCCCCTTCTTGCGATAATATTCGCTATACTTCTCCGCGACATTGTATGGCCCATGCGGAACATTCGTTGGCAGGTAAACGAAGAATGGCTTTTCTTTGTTCTTCTGGATGAAGCTTAAAGCCCCATTGAAAAACACATCCGTGCAATATCCCTTCTGCGGCTCCACTTTGCCGTTGTGCCAGTAAGTATCATCAAAGTAATCGTTCCCCCAATAATCTGGCGTCTGCCCCACACCACCACCACCGTGCGCCAACACCTCATCAAATCCCCTGTCCTGCGGACGCATAGGGTATGAGTCGCCCAAGTGCCACTTGCCAAACATCGCTGTCTGATATTTGTTCGCCTTGAAGACATTCGCCACCGTCACCTCGTCATGGTACATCAGCGAACGGCCCATGATCGTATGCCACACCCCAGTTCTTGTGGAATAGCGTCCAGTCATCAGCGCCGAACGCGTAGGGGAACATGTCGGATCTACATGAAAATCCGTTAAACGCACTGACTGCCCGTACAGCTTGTCCAAGTTAGGCGTACGGATCATCGTGTTGCCGTGCGCTCCCACATCGCCATACCCTTGGTCATCGGTCATCACAAGGATGACATTGGGCGGACGCTGCGCCGCAGTGGCATTCACCACCAGCACAGACAAAAAAGTAAAGAGTATAGCTAGACGTTTCATAGTTTCAGCGGCTCCACCACTTCACCCTTCGTATTGATATAGCCGTAACCCTCCTTGATGATGCGCACCCGCGCTTTGCCATCCTTGAAAGGTTCTGCCTCATCAAACTTCGGCTCCACGATGTATTTACCCGTTTTGTCGATATACCCCAGTTTGCCCTTGGATTTCTCCGTCACTTCCATGCGAACGGCGGCGATGCCTTCTGAAAAGGCATAGGCCTCATCAAACTTCGGCTCGATGACCATCTTGCCAGTAAGATCGATATAACCCCACTTCGTGTTCGGGTATGCCCCCAGCCCGACTGGTGCCAAACCTTCGGAGAACTCGCTCGCGAAATCGAATTTCGGTTCCACGATCACTACCCGTTTCCGATCGCGATAACCAAACTTCCCATCTTTGGAAAAAGGCATGGGCGGCCGGTCAGCCGCCCATACCATCGTTAAAGACAACAAAAGTGCCCCGAGTGTGAGGCTCCAGCTTTTTCCCTTCTTCTGTATCATGACATACTGTCCTGTGTTCAGGCCGCTTTCTTTTTCTCCAATGCTGCCGCCGCTTCATCCAGCAGCTTGATCCACGGTCCCACGAAGTAACCGTTATCGTGGAACGTGCGTCCACTCACCAAGTTGCCATCGATAACGCATGGCTCGTTCACATAAATGCCGCCGCAGATCTCGAGGTCGAACTTGCACTTGCCCACCGTCGCCATGCGACGTCCCTTCACGCAATCCGCCCGGGCCGGGATCTCCACACCGTGGCACACGCTCGCCACCGGCTTGTTTTTCGCAAAGAAATCCTTGGTGATGCGCAGTAAATCCTCATCCTCACGGATATACTCCGGCGCGCGTCCGCCACTGAAAAAGATGCCCAGATACTCGTCCGGATTGATGTCCTTGAAAGCGATCTCGGCTTCGATGGAATACCCCTCCCATTCCTTCGTGATCGTCCAACCCGGTTTCACCTCGTGCAACACCATCTGGTAGCGCCGCTTCTCCGGCGCCGCGACCACCGGTTGGTAGCCGCCTTCGATCAGACGGTAAAATGGATACAACGTGTCCACGGTTTCCGTGGCATCACCGACGATGACTAATACTTTGTGCTTCATGTGAATGAATATTTAATCCCTTTGTTATCCTCGGTTGGCGGCTTTGCTGCAAGGCATTTGCTCGCAACTTCACCCCATGCAAGGCCAAATCCAACAAAGGAACTAGCGTGCCTTTTCCAGATTATTTAGCGCATTCCGTGGTTTACCGTCCTACTTCTCCCGCATCACCCACACCCCCGTCCAGTCATCCGGGGGCGGCTCCGCTTTCAGCTTGCGGCACCGATCCGCATAAAGCAGGCAGATGCGGTCTTCCTTGTTCAATTCGTAGGCCGACTCAAATGACTGCAACGCCTTATCCCAATCACCCCGGCGATAAAGCATCAACCCGCGATTAAATGCCTCCAGCACCGCCTCCATGTTTGGGAAAGTGTCAGGTGTATGGTAGTCCAGCACTTCATATATGCCCACCGGCTCGCTCTTCCCCTTCACCACGACTTTGTCCACATCACGCAACCGGAACTTCCCGTGCAACTTCCGCATCGTGAATTCACTGATGAGGATGCGCGCATGATACTGCTTGCACGCGCTCTCTAATCGTGCCGCCAGGTTCACACCGTCACCGATCATCGTATAATCCTGTCGCCTCGCTGATCCAATAGGCCCCGCCACAACGCGGTCCGTGTTCAACCCGATACCGATCTCAATCGGCTTCTCTCCCCGCTCCTTACGGAGTTTGTTGAATTTCTCCAGCTTCTGGATCATGTCGATGGCTGCCCTCATTCCCCGGTCTTCATCATCATCATGCGCCACTAGCGTACCAAAGCCCGCCATAAGCGCATCCCCGATGAACTTATCCAGCATGCCACCCTCGCGTTGGATACACTCCACCATGATTTCGAAATACTCGTTCAGCAGGTTCACCGTTCCTTGCGGCCCCAGCGATTCCGTCAGGCTGGTAAAATTACGGATATCCGCGAACAACACCGTCACGATCGCACTGCGCCCCTCATCCACCACCCCACCGCCAGCCAGCAGCTTGTCCGCCAGTTCCGGGTCCATATAGCGCGTCATGGTGGATTTCATGCGTTTGGCAGAGCTGATGTCTTCCAGCAGCAACATCGTGCCCAATCGCTTGTGTTCCATATCGAAAAGCGGTTGCACCGTGGCATTCACGGAACGCATCTCCTCACGACACTTCAATTCCTCATCTTCAACAGATTCGGTCGTCTCTGTCTTTTCCACCCGCTCGATTTTTTCAAGCAACCAATGGTTATCCTTGGTGAAAAACTCTTGCACCGTCTTGCCCACAGTGTCTTCCGGCAACGAACCCAGGATGCGGTAACCCGCCCGGTTGCACGTGATGATTTGACCGCTTTCATCCAGCGTGATCACTCCGTTGGACATGCTCTCCAGCATGCTCTCGTTGTAATTCTTCATGCTCTGGATATCGGCGAAGAGCTTCGCATTCTCCAACGCCAGAGAGATACGCGCACTAAAAGCCCGCAAACGCGTCTCGTCTTCCGTGGTAAAGACCCCGCCTGACTTGTTCAAGGCCTGCACTGAACCGATGCTCAGCCCCTGTTTATTGATGACCGGCACGCACAGTATGCTCCGGGTGAAATACCCTGTCTTCTTGTCCACTGTCGGGTTGAAGCGCAGATCTGCATAAGCATAGGGGATATTGACTGATTTCCCTGAGGTAAAAACCGCCCCGGCGATACCCAAGTGATTCGGGAAACGTATTTGCGTGCTCTTCAACCCTGTACCTACCTCAGCCCACAGTTCCTTGGTCTTCTCATCGTTCAGGAACAGCGTAGCCCGGTCCGCCTTCAACATCCTGCGAGCCTCGCCCATGATCTTCTGCAACAACGGTCCGAGGTCCAGCTCGGAAGCCACATCGGAAACGACATCCAGAAACTCAAGTTCCTGCTCACGCGAACGCTGGATTCTTTCCGCCTGCTGGTGACTCTGCAAGGTGATGGCCGCCTGGCTGGTGATCGCTTCCAGCACGGACAAATCCTGGCGGCTGAATTCGCCCCCCACCCTGTTCAGCACCTGAACAACACCGATGATTTCGCCTTTAAGTGTCTTGATCGGTGCACTCAGGATGCTCCGGGTGAGATAACCTGTCTGCCGGTCAATGGTGCGGTCGAACCGCTCATCCGAATACGCATCTGGGATGATCACTCCCTCACCATGCGTATAGACATGACCGGCGACGCCATGCGTGTTGAGGATTCGGATTTCCCGGCTGATGTTCCCCAGCGCGATCCGCGAATAAAGCTCCCCCGTTTGCGGATCATTCAGAAAGAGGGAACCGCGCTCTGCATGCGTTTGCTCAACACTCAACCGTACCAGCACTTCCAGCACTTCATCCAGCGTCTCGATGGCTGAGACTTGCTGGCTGATGCCCAGAAGCATCTCCAGATGCCGCAGCTTCTTCTCGGTATTTGTGATACCATCAAGCCCGTGGATAATGGTGCGTTTTTTTGCCTTCGCTTTTCGCATGAATGCTGATTCTCAATTAATTTGCTTTCTGGTCCAGTTGATCCCGAAGCGCCTGCACCGTGGCTTTCAACTGCTCCACTTCCGCCCTTGATGCTGTGCGGGTTTGCTGCACAGCCTGTTCCTTCTCAAAATGAGAATCATCTAAAACCTGACGCAGTTTGTGCACGGTTTCCTGAAGCTGATTGATTTCCGATTGCGCGCCAGCAATTGCCGCCTGCACCGCCTTTTGCTTTTCAAACTCCATGGCATCCATTTCATCGCGCAACACTTGGATAGTCTGTCGCAGCTGGGCCATTTCCACATTACATTCAGCGATGGCGGATTGACGCACCTGCTGCTTGTCGAAGCGTAAAGATGAGACTTCCTCCTCGAGTTGAGTGATACGACGTTTCAACTCGACTGAATCCCTGGCCGTAGTATCCGGCCCGCCTGTATGCTTGTTCGCCAAAGGAACTGGGTTAAGCTCCGCAGTGCAGTCACATTGGAGTTGTGGAACAGTTTCCTTATCTGTGCCAACTGGCTGACTGGCAAGGAAATAAGCATCCGCTCTGCCATTGCTTTACCATCACAAACCGATATGATTCTGTTTCCATAATCATGCCTCAGTCCAAACCTATGCGTATCGGTCCTGACGGCTTACGTCCCATTTGGCTCCTGCGTGTCGCGCTGAGGCTCATGCCCCTGATCGCAATCCTTTACGCAAGCGCAGGTGAACTGCCGATCAAGCGTTTGCCGTGGGCAACCTCCCGCTTGATAGGCTCACCCGATGCCCCAGCCCCTTACCAAGCTGCTCGAGTTTTCTCTAATCTCCAGTTCCGTAACCCCGTGGAAATGGTGCCCATGCCCGGCACCAACATCTGGTTTCTCGTCGAGCAACGCGGCCCCATCTATTCCTTTCCAGATGATGCCCGGACGATCAGCACAAATCTCGTCATGGATTTGAAGCGCGACTTGCCTGAATTCCGCGAAACCTACGGCCTCGCCTTCCATCCGCAATTCAGCAAGAACCGCAAAGTTTATCTTTGTTACATCACCAAGGCCGATGTGGATGACTGCACTCGCGTCTCTGAATTCATCTTACCAGATCAACAGCCATTCCGCATCGATCCCAAGAGCGAGCGGATCATCATCACCTGGCGTTCCGGCGGTCACAACGGAGGCTCGTTGAAGTTCGGCCCCGATGGCATGCTCTACTTTTCCGCAGGTGATAGCGGCCCCGCCAGCCCTCCCGACCCCATCCGCACCGGCCAGAACTTGAGCGACCTCATGAGTGCCATTTCCCGCATTGATGTGGATCACCCGGCTAACGGCAAACTCTACTCAATCCCTGCGGACAACCCCTTTCTCAAGACACCCGGTGCCCGCCCCGAACTCTGGTGCTACGGCCTGCGCAATCCCTGGCGCATGAGCTTTGATTCAGCAACCGGAGCTCTGTGGGTTGGCGATGTCGGCTGGGAAATCTGGGAACTGGTCTACAAAATCCAACGTGGAGCCAACTACGGCTGGAGTGTTATGGAAGGTCCGCAAGTCATCCACCCTGCCGATCCGCTCGGCCCTACTCCGGTGACCGCCCCTACTTACGCCCACTCACATTCCGAAGCCCGTTCTATCACCGGAGGCTTCGTCTATCGCGGCAAGAAGCATCCTGCCCTCGTCGGCAAATATATCCACGGCGATTGGGTCACCGGCAAGATTTGGGCCTTGCGTGAAATGGCGAACAGCAAACCCGAAGTCCGAGAGATCGCCAACACTTCTATCCCCATCATCTGCTTTGCAGAGAACCATGACGGCGAACTATATATCGTGAGCTATGATGGAGGCATCTTTGAATTGCAATCGAACGAGGCCAACGTCATCTCCGGCCACTTCCCCAAGAAACTTAGTGACACCGGCCTGTTCTACTCCACTTCCAAACATCAACTCGCCGAAGGTGTCCTGCCTTACGAGATCAATACCGAGATGTGGTCCGATGGCGCCATTGCCGAACGCTTCATCGCCCTGCCCGGCAGCAGCACCATCAGCAAATTCATCAAAGGTGATTTCAGCAAAGGCGAAACCAAAGATGCCTGGCGCTTCCCCTCCAATACTGTCTTTGCGCGTACCATTTACGTGGAACTGGAGAAAGGCAATCCCAAGAGCCGGCGCAAGCTTGAAACTCAGATCCTTCATAACACGGGAGCTGACTGGCGCGCCTATAGTTACCATTGGGCCAATGACCAAAAGGACGCGGTGCTTTATGAAGGCGACGGCAAAGAGGAATCCTATCTGGTCAAAGACCCCGTCACCGGCAAAAGCTCTTCTTGGACCTGGCGCTATTCTAATCGCACTGAATGCATGGTCTGCCATCTCACGCGCACCGGCACTGTTCACAGCTTTGCCCCGTTTCAATTGGACCGGGAGATCACCCAAGCCGACAAAAAGCGCAACCAGTTGGAAGCACTTAGAAGCCTAGGCCTGTTCGACTATCCGGATCCAAAGTATAATCGCATGGCCTCACTCGACGATGAGTCTGCCTCCGTAAACGATCGTGCACGAGCTTACTTGCACGTCAATTGCTCGCACTGCCATCGCTTTGGCGGCAGTGGTGCCTCGACCATCGATTTCCGCTGGGAGCTAGCCAACGACAAGATTCTCGCCATCGATGCTGCACCTACTCAAGGCACCTTCGGTCTGGATAATCCCCACGTAATCACCCCCGGTCGTCCGCAAGAATCTGTGCTGCTGTATCGCTTCGCCAAACTAGGCCGCGGCCACATGCCTTATCTGGGAGCACAAGAGGTCGATCTAACAGCCACGAAACTTCTGGAACGCTGGATTCGCGAAATGAAGCCGAATGAAACAGCTGACGTGAACACCCAATTGGAGACTCCTTCTCAGAGTCTCGCCGCCCTCTGCTCGTTGGAGCGTGCGCCAGCCAACTGGAGCGCCCAGGAACGTGATCAACTTATCCAAAATGGCCTCGCCTCCAAGCATCCGGAGATACGCGACCTCTTCGAGCGATTCATCCCTCGCGAGCAGCGCGCCCGCACCCTTGGCACCAATATCCGCGCCCAAGACATCCTCTCCCTCACTGGTGATATCAGCCGTGGTCGCAATCTCTTCATGAACGGCAGTGGTTTGCAATGCACCCAGTGTCATCAGGTTAACGGGACCGGCCGCAGCTTTGGCCCTGACCTGAGCACCATCGGTCGCAAGTTTGATCGGGCCAAAATCCTCGAAAGCATCTTAGAACCCTCCAAGCTGATTGATCCGGCATTCAAGACCTACACGATCGAAACCAAGACCGACCTCGCTTACACCGGATTCCTCCTTAGCCGCACTCCCGCTGAAATCCAACTAAAGGACACCAACGCTCAAGTCATCAAGCTGGCAGGCAAAGACATCGCCACCGTGCAGGAACAGAAGCTCTCCGCCATGCCTGAACTTCTGCTGCAATCTCTCACCGCCCAAGAAGCCGCCGACTTACTAGAGTTTCTAGCATCCTTGAAGTAAGAAGCTGCTTTTCTCGTGGCACACTTACCGGGTGCCGCATTAGATTACCCGCACAGTTGAGCTGAGCATGCCCACAAAAACACAGCAAGTCCTGAAGCAGTTGCAGACCTATGAGTCACGCAACGTCCTGTTCACCGAACCGGACGGCTCTTGGCCCATTGTCTGGGAGCGGGCACGAGGCAACTACGTGTGGGATGCTGAGGGCCGCAAGTATCTGGACCTCACTGCCGCCTTTGGGGTCGCTGCCGCCGGTCACGCCAACCCTCGAGTCGTCAAAGCCGGCCAGAAGCAGATGGGCAAACTACTCCATGCCATGGGCGATGTTCATCCGCATGCGCTTAAAGCCCAGCTTGCCCAGAAGCTCAGCGAACTGACTTTCGGCCGTTGGCAAAAAGGTGGCCGCGGCAAAACCATCTTCTGCAACTCGGGCTTTGAGGCTGTGGAAGCCGCCCTCAAAACAGCCAAGCTCGCTACTGGCAAATCCGGCATCATCGCGTTTGAAGGCGCCTATCACGGCCTCGGTTACGGCACGCTGAACGCCACGCATCGCCAGCATTTTCGTAGCGAGTTTCGCTCCCAGCTAAAATCCTTCGGTCATTTCGTGCCGTTTCCGAAATCAGCCAATGATCTGAAGTCCGTCGAAGAACTGCTCCGCTCGGCTCTTAAGACCCAGAAAATCGGCGCTATTTTGCTGGAACCAATGCAAGCTCGCGGCGGCATTCACATTCCTCCTAAAGGTTTTTTGAAGTTACTCCGTAAACTGTGCGATGAAAACGGGGCGCTCCTGATTCTCGACGAGATTTACACCGGCTTAGGTCGCACCGGCAAATGGTTCGCTTGCGAGCACAGCAAGATTACCCCCGATGTCATCTGTCTCGGCAAAGCACTAACTGGCGGCTTCCCACTTTCTGCCTGCGTCGGCTCAGCGCAAGTGATGGATAATGGTTGGCCACCCTCGAATGGCGAAGCCATCCACACCTCCACCTTCCTCGGTCACCCAGTCGGCTGCGCCATGGCCCTGGCTCAAATCCAAGAATTGCATCAACGCAAATTGACCGAACGTAGCGCCAGTCTGGGCAAGGAATTGCTGAATCTTTTGCAAAAGATCAAACTGCCAAAAAAAGATTTAACCCTATCTGCACGTGTTTCCGGCCTCATGGCTGGCTTAGAAATTCGTCAGGCCGATGGCCGACCTGCTACCCATATTATTTTGAACACCATCAAACGGATGCTCCATCGCGGCTTCATCCTCCTGCCGGAAGGCGAGTTCGCCGAGGTTATCTCGCTTACTCCACCGCTTACTATCACTTCCTCGGAACTTAAACGCGCCGTAAAGAACTTGCAGTCTTGCCTGTTGGAGGCCGCTGTATGAACCAGACCGAGATGCGCGCCCTGCTCTCGCAGCACGGCATCATGCTGACCAAATCGCTGGGGCAAAACTTCCTCCATGACGGTAATCAGCTCCGTCGTATTGCTTCTGCCGGAGATATCCAGCCCGCCGATAAACTCTTGGAGATCGGCCCAGGATTGGGACCGCTCACCGAATTATTGTTGGCCGGAGGCAATGAAGTTCTCGCCATCGAGAAAGATCGCAGACTCATCCCGTTGCTCGAAGAGCGCTTTGGCAAGCTGCCAAATTTCAACCTGCTACATGACGACGCTCTGCGCGTAGTGGAAGATCAGACGCGTGATTGGCATGACTGGAAACTTGTCGCCAATCTGCCCTACTCCGTCGCCTCTCCCATCTTGGTCGAGCTCGCCCATAACCCGCGTAAGCCCGCCCGCTTGGTGGCCACTCTGCAACTGGAGGTCGCCCAGCGGCTCATGGCCAAAACCGATGGAGATGATTACGGCATCCTCACGCTGCTCGTTCAGTTACACTATCAAGCAACCGAACTCTTCAAAATTCCGCCCAAATGCTTCTTCCCCGCACCCGATGTGGATTCGGCCTGCATCACACTGGTTCGCCGGGAGGAACCTTTACTGTCACCCGAATTGGTGCCGAAGTTCGAACGCATCGTGAAGACGGCTTTCAGTCAACGACGCAAGATGATGATGAAATTACTGAAGCAAAACTGGCCGATGGACCGCCTTGAATCGGCCTTCAATGACCTTGGACTCCCGTCCCAGATTCGAGCAGAAAAAGTAAGCCTGGAACAATTTGCTGAACTGACTAAAGCCCTAGCCTGATCATCCTATGGCCGAAGAAATCTTTGATGTCGTCAATGACCACGACGAAGTGATCGATCAAAAGTCACGCCGCGAGGTGCATCGACTTGGCCTCAAACATCGTGCAGTCCACATCATCGTCACTAACGCAAAAGGTGATGTATTCATGCAAAAACGCTCCATGAGCAAAGACTCATCGCCCGGTCTGTGGGACACCTCCGCGGCCGGTCATGTGGATAGTGGCGAGGATTACGACACCTGCTCCATCCGTGAATTGCGCGAAGAGATCGGCCTAAGCATCAGCGAGACACCCCGCCGCCTCTGCTATATCAAGGCATGCAAAGAAACTGGCCAAGAATTTGTCTGGGTCTATCACACCGTCTCCGAAGGCCCATTTGTCCTGCATCCCGAGGAGATTGAAACCGGCGAATGGTTCTCCGTGAAGCATCTGGACGAATGGACCTCATCCAGACCGCAAGACTTTGCCACATCTTTCTTGCGTGTCTGGGCCGACGCCAAAGGAATGCTTTAACCCCGGCGCATCACTACCCCATCGGCTCCCATCTGCGCCAACAAAGGAATCGCATTGCGCTGCAGGCAAAACTCCACATCGTCCTTTAATTCCGGGATTCCAAGCAAACGAGCTCCATTGCTGGCACGCTGCATGGCCCCGAGCAAATCAATCTGCTCCTGCTGATATACCGCCATCGCTATCCGGGTGGAATCGATCACCCGTCCATCGAATCCATTCTCGACTAACGCGGAGCATAGCGCTCCTGCTCCCAAGGTGTCTTCATAGGCCGCCTCTTCACCCGTGCCACTACAAACGATTACCAGTGAGCGCGCTTTTTCCTTGGCCAGATACCCGGCCACCACATCCAAATTCAGGAATGATGCGATCAACACCTCGGAAGCTCCCCGGCATGACTGCAAAGCTCTGGTCCCATTGGTCGTGGTGGTGACGATTGTTTTTCCGCCTACCTTTTCGCGAGTGAATTCACGAGGTGAATTGCCCAATTGAAAACTCACTCCGCCACTTTGATCGGCCATGATTCGCAACCCGTGCCGTTCTCCCGCCAGCACAAGTCCTGGCTTTTTGTGATGTAGCGCCACCGCCTCTTGTATCGTCCCTACCGGGATGATTCCTTCAGCATTTTCAGACAAGGCTTTCACCATGACACTCGTAGCCCTGAGGACATCAAACACGACGCAAACGGAGCCGCTCAGATCGCGTGTACCCAGCATGTTGAACTCTGCCGGAGTGAATAGGACTTCCAGTGTTCGTTTCATTTTGTCTTCCTGCCCTTACGACCTACCTGTGTTCGCATGTAATGGAAAAGATACTGCTGCGCATAGCCGCTGTAAGGTCCAAAGTACGTAGCGGTGAATTCCGCCAACCGCTTGGCCGAAGCACGGCGTTTCGGAAAATAAAGCTGCTGTAGTGCCTTCAACACCCAGACATCCACCGGAAATGCTTCTTGGAAACCATAGGCGAACAACAGCACACAATCTGCGATCTTGCGCCCCACTCCTGGCAACTCCATCAACTTATCTCGCGCTTGCGAACAGGACATCTGTCGGAGCGATTCCAGATCCAGCTTACCTACGGCTACTGCTTGAGCAGCAGCGAGCAGATACTTGGCACGAAAACCCATTTTGGATTCTCTAAGCTCAGCTTCAGTGCATCGTGCCAACCGCTCAGGCCGGGGAAATGCATATTGTGGCTCACGGCCAACTGGAGCCGCCACCCGTTCTCCATAGCGGCAGCATAGCAGCTCAACAATCTGCTGTATCTGAACAATCTGCTTGGTCGAAGACAGAATGAATGACGCCAGACACTCCCATGGTTCCTGCTTCAACAGTCGCAAGCCATGGCAAGCAGCAACCGATTCGCACATCGGGACATCTTGCGGGAAAGATACCACCACTTCGGCCAGATTTACCTCGGTCTGAAGATAGTCTTCCAGCCAGTTCCAATCTTCCATGGCGGTTTCTGTTTCCACACGCACATGTCCCGGTTTCTCTTCAAGCCGCACCCAGTTTTGACCGATAACTCCTTCCCACGCGTCGTCATGGAAACGCCAACGAAAAGCCTGTCCAGAAGCCAAGGTCGCCCCCAAATCATAATCCACCAGTTCGAAGCAATGCTCTTTCATGCCTAGAGCAAATTGCGGCATTCAATCAACTGGACATGATGAAATACCCGTCCCCGGTAAGTGATTTCAAAAACACCTAGATCACGCACACTTTCAAACTGCGCCTTCAATGACTCAGGAATCTTCTGCGCCTCTTCCTCGCGGATCACATAAATGGCATTCTGCCCTTTGCGCTGCTCCCGATAGCTGGGCCAGAAATAGAACTGGTTTTCGGGATGCTCGGACCATCGGTAATAGACGAGCGGCATCTCCACCACATCCTTGCGGGCTTCGGGCAAATAAAAAGACATCAACCCAGTCACTCCGTAGTGCCCGCCGATGATGAACACCGGCTTACCTTCTTTCAGCAACTCCTGTCGGGCTTTTTCCGCAGCTTGAGTCAGTTCACTCCACCCACGAGCCCGGCGCAATGGATCTTGATGCCCCATAAGATGTTTCCCGACCAATTTCCCGATGATGTTCGTGTCATGCAGGATAAGTAACGCCAGAAAGCCGGCGATGAACCCGCCAATCAGGTAAGGTTTGAACCAACGCACGCCTTCCCGCCAACGCTTCTCCCAATAGAAAATGCCGAGGCAGAGCAACGGCAGGATAGCCGGGGCGATCCAGTTAGGCTGTACGCGCGCCCGGAAAGTGTAGAGGAAATAGAACAGAAACAGCGGCGCTCCCATGCTGAAGCAGTAGACCATGATCTGATTGCCCTTATCCCGTTTCCAGAAAGCTATCGCTGCCCAGATGATACCGATGAAAATGAACGGATTGAACAGCAACGGTTCCACCACAATGAAATCGATAAAGAATCGCAGGGTCGGCTTCCACTTCGTATCCAGCCCTCCCCGATTAGCCAGATGCTCCATGGTGATCCATCCATGCTGGGAATTCCAGCTCAGCACTGGAATGGTCGCCAAGGCATTCAGCAGCAACGCAAGCCATGGTCCCTTCGTCTTGAGGCTAGCACGCGCCGGTTTCCAAAGGACAAAGAACACCGCCCAGCTCAGCAACTGAAACAAGGCCGTATACTTACTCAAAAAGCCTAGTCCCATCCATAGACCGACCAGCAACCAATGCTTCGTCGCGTTAGTCTGCACCGCCTTCCAGCCGCTCAGCATGGCCATCATCCAGAAGAACACGTTGAGTGGGTCGATGGTCATCAAGATGGAGCCCACCGTGATCAACGGCATGCACAGAGGTAATATGACCGACCACAATGCCGGACGCAGTCCCAGTTCCTTGTAAAAGAAGCGTAGCAAGACCACTGACATCAAAGCCGCCAGCAAAGAAGAGAAGAAACGGACTCCCAATTCATTATCACCGAAGATGTGTGTTCCCAACCATTGGGTATAAGCGATCATCGGCGGCTTGCTGTAGTAAGAGAGCGCTGGGTGCTTGGACCAGAGCCATTGATAGGCTTCATCCTCCGTCAGCTCGATCTTCCCCGCAGCATGATACCCTATACGCGCCAGGAAGATGACCGCAATCAACACATAGGCGAGCCGTATCCATTGCTTCTCTTTGAGTTGCTGACAGCTTTCCGACGAGCGTTCCAACTGGGGGCGATGGCCGGCGTCACGCAAGAGCAATGAAGGCATCCGCTCAAACCAGACCGGGAACAGCTTTTTACCTGCGGTGCGCCAAAGCGCATCGACCGCATGCACAATCACAAAAGCATAACCAGCTCCCAGCAATGCACCGGCCAAGACATCACTCGGATAATGTACGCCATTGTAAACCCGCGAGAAGGCCACCGTGCAGGCGATCGGCAGGAAAAACTTCCAAGAGCGCCGGTAAAACAACCAAAAGACCATTGTGCCAGCAAACCAGTTTGCCGCATGAGAGGATGGCATGCTGCCACTGCCACCCTTCCCTACGCGCATGATGGTCTCCGGCAGGTCATTGAAGGGCCGCAGCCGACCGATGGCGTCTTTCAATGAATTGCAAATCAGGCCATCCCCGATGGCGACAGCCAGCAAGAGAAAGAAAACACACAATCTGCCCCTGGCCCCTCCCTTGATGAGCAGCCAGACCGCTGCGATCAGTGCCACGGGGACAAAAAAGGGATTGCCGCTAAAAAACGGCATGATGGCATCGAACAACGGATTGCTTAACGCATCGTTGCCGAATCGAAACAGATCTCTGTCCAATGCCAACAGCCAGTCCATGCCTTAGTGCTTATCGGTCAAACGCTGGAGAATAGGCAGCCGGCAGCTCCCTGTGCGAGCCGTAAAAATAAGACCATGCCGGGCTTAATAGACTACCAAGGAGCGGATCGGCGTGGAAGACAGACGATCACGTCCATTCAAGAAAGCGAGTTCGATGAGAAAGGATACTTCCAAGATCTCAGCCCCCACCTTCTTGAGCAAAGAGACAGCGGCCCCTGCAGTTCCGCCAGTAGCCAGCAGGTCATCTACAAGCAGCACCTTGGCCCCGGGTTTGACGGCATCGATATGGATCGCCACTGTGTTGCTGCCATACTCCAGATCGTAACTTTCCTCGTGCGTTTGGTATGGAAGCTTACCTTTTTTGCGCACCGGCACAAAGCCTGCCTGCAGCTTGATGGCAACGGCTGAGGCAAAGATGAACCCACGGGCATCGATACCAACAACAGCATCCACCTGTCCCGGCTTGTAGTCACCAGCCAGCAAATCAATCGCGCCCGCAAATAGCTTGGCATCCGCCAAAACCGGTGTGATGTCCTTAAAGAGAATACCGGGTTTGGGGAAATCAGGCACATCGCGGATGGCGGCGGCGAGATCGGAGGTAGAGACAGCGTTTGAAGACATGCTTTATTTTTTCTTGGCTTCGAGTTTCTCGATCATCTTGCGCAACTTGCGCAGTGCTATGTTTTGTATCTGACGAACTCGCTCCCGCGTCACGCCAAATTTTTGCCCCACTTCCTCCAATGTCTTCTCGTTTCCGCCATCCAAGCCGAAGCGATAGCGCAAGATGGCCGCCTCTCGCGGGTCCAGCTTGGTGACCATCTCCTCCAGCATGGAGTTCACTGTCTTGTCTTCCAGTTGGGCATACGGTGATGTGGCGTTCTCATCGGCGACTACTTCAGAGTAGCTGTTGGAATCCTCATCTTCACTGATGGGAGCATCCAGCGAAGCCGGTCGGATGGCCGCCGTACGCATGGCCGCTACCCGTGAAGCCGACGTATTCAATTCCTCCGCCAGCTCTTCATCTGTCGGTTCGCGGCCAAATTCTTCCTGCAACTTCATGGCCGTGCGCCGCATCTTTGAAATCTTGTCAACCAGATGCACCGGCAGACGGATGGTCTTGGACTGATTAGCCAGTGCGCGCTTGATGGATTGTTTGATCCACCAAGAACCGTACGTGGACAATTTGCCGCCCTTGGCCGGATCAAAGCGTTCCACCGCCTTCATCAAGCCAATGTTACCTTCATTGATCAGGTCCAGCAGAGGAAGCCCCAAACCATCGTAATCATGCGCGATTTTGACCACCAGCCGCAGGTTGGCCTTGATCATGTGTTCGCGGGCTTTCTTGTCGCCTTTCTTGATCTTGGCCGCTAGTTCGATCTCTTCCTGCGGCGTCAGGAGCTTCACTTGACCGACTTCGCGTAGGTAAAGCTTGATAGCCGTATCACCGTCGTAGGCGGTGCGTTCGCGAGCCGGAGCCGGCTCACTTGGTGCAGGCTCAGGCCGGACCTGTGCCACCTCAACTTGAGGAGCGGAAACAAAGGCCTTGTCACTGGTGACAACGGGTTCTGCTGTTGGTGCGACGACTACCGTGTTCGCAGAACGCTTGCTGGCCTTCTTCCCTGTTTTCTTTGGCGGCATACCCTTGTCCTTTCGAGGCTAGGTGCTGGAGCGTGCAGGGCAAGCAAATTGACGCTTCTCGCCTCTCGCATCGCTCCAGCTAACGGAGCCTCATTACCCATGTTTATTCCCTATCCCAACCGATGTCAGCGGTTCCCCGACCGCGACAACATGATGAAGTATATCAACGTCATCAAAGTCTGGACCATGGCCGCCACATAAGTCAGAACAGCCGCGCTCAATACACTCGACACTCCGCCCGACTCGCCCGGATGCACGATTCCCAAACGGGACAATTCGATTTTTGCGCGTCGGCTGGCGTCATACTCCACCGGTAAGGTGATAAGCTGGAACGCGAAGATGACACTGTAAATAATGATACCCAACACAGCCAGTTTGGCCATGCTCAGGAACATACCCAAGAAAAACAGCACCATCGCACCGCCACTGGCGATATTGGTGATGGGCACAAGCGCCATGCGCAGATTGAGCCAGACGTAAGAAGCCTTATGCTGCAAGGCATGACCGGCTTCATGAGCCGCCACCCCTACCGCCGCCAATGAACGCCCGTGATAGTTCTCCGAGGAAAGGCATAGCCGCTTCTTGATCGGGTCGTAATGGTCGCTGAGATGCCCGGGCACTTCCATGATTGCCATATTGGGCAACCCGGCCGAATCCAAGATTTCACGCGCCGCCTGCGCTCCGGTTAGCCCCGTCCCTACCGGAACGCGGCTATAACGTTCATAGGTAGACTTAAGCTTGAACTGGGCATATAGCCCCAGCAGCAAAGGCGGAATCAAGCACACCAAGTAGAGTCCTAGTCCGTTCAGTTCATTCATATCACTTCACCATTAAGATACTTATTACACTTTTTATGACAACTCACACTGGCAAACCGTTCAAACAAATTGAACACCCGGCAAGCGAGTCAAAGTGCCATACGCCAAAGGGATACGCGATTGGAAACAGAACTGAAAATTGGAATGAACGTCCTCCAACCGCCCCCTTAAAAATCAGACCTCCAACACCTTCTCAAACTTGGTCAGATTCCGGGCCCCATTCCGGGTGACTAACACGTCATCCTCCATCCGTATCCCCCCGATTTCCGGGTAATAAAGCCCCGGCTCGATGGTGACGATATGGCCGGTCTTAAGGACATCCTCTGAATTGGCCGCCAGACGGGGGGCTTCATGCACTTCCAGCCCCAAACCATGCCCGATGCCGTGGAAAAAGCCTTGGACCCGGCCTCTTACCCGACCGGTCTTGTAACCCGCATCCTCAAACAGTTTTTGGACGGCTTGGTGAACCACTGCCCCCTTCACCCCGGCTTTCACCTTGCTGATGGCCAGCTCTTGTCCACGGACTACGGTATCAAACATCTGCCGCAATGGCTCGCTGGCTCGGCCCTTTACCACAGTGCGGGTGATATCACCGTAATAGCCGGTCCGTTGCGATTTGGGGAAAACATCCAGGATTATCGGCTGGTTGGCCTTGAGCGGACCATAGCCGCGCTCATGCGGGTCACACCCCTGCTTACCACAAGCTACGATCGTATGACTGGCAATGCCTCCAGCCTGAATGATGGCGATATCAATGATGGACCTTAGTTTCTCAGCAGTGAGCGGAACTCCATGATAAAGCAGAACCCCGCCTTTACCGATCTTGGAAGATTTCAGCGCCTGTATCCCTTCCGCCAAGCCGACCTCTGCCATCATCAAGGCGGCACTGACGCATTTGATCTCTTTCGGATTCTTGAACTCGCGCTCCGGGAAAACCGCCCCTTTGGCCACCTTCACTTTGATATCAAGCTGGCGCAACTGCCGCGCGAGACCATGAGGGAAGTTCGCCGGCACGAATACTTTGCTCCTACGCTTTTCTTTGAGCAGGGATTTGATGACCTCGGCTGAATTCGCTTTCTTTCCGTTCTCGCGTTGGAGCTTTTGGGCTACGGATGAGAAGGATACCGCCCGGCAATGCTTGGCCTGCTTGCGGGCTCGGCCCAACTCGAGATCACTGAGCACGATCATCGGCCGCCCATTGATGCGAAGATAAATAAAAGCATCCGGCACGAACATACGCACGGCATACAGCATGTTCGCGTCACGCTCACTGTCAGCCACCATCAGCAGCGTTTCGTCCCGGGTCATAGGGGGGTGAAATTATGAGGGATTAAAGCCGAGATGCAAGGGTTTGAAACACCACATCCGGAATTCCATTCATGAATTTATGCCCAGCACAAAAAAAGACCACGTGCATCCCGAGATACAGATGGTCACTGAAAGAAGCGAAACTTAGTGCAACACGCTGGTTGATAGAAAATACAGGTGACCAGCTTGTAATTTCGGGGCATCAAACCCGATGTCGATCTTCACCGTTGCCGGTTGCGGCTTGCTGGAAAAACCCAAGAGACTGCCAAAGGTAAATGGCCGGGCATAGCGAACGAGCTTCGCATCATTGATACCGGCAATCTTCAGTGTTCGATCCACCGTGGTTTCCCAGTCACCCAATTCATCCACCAAACCGGCTTGCAGCGCCTGATTGCCTGATAGAATGCGCCCATCGGCCAAGTCCTCCCAATCTGCGGCCAAAGGTTTCCCCTGCCCTTTGTTATCTTTATTGGAAGCTTCGCGACCGGCCTTCACGATTGATTTGAACTTGCCGTAAGTCTCATCGATCAAGGCCTGTACCATTTGACCTTCCTCCGGCAAGATATCTTCAGGCTTCTTCGAGCCACTGAGCATATCTTTGAACTTGCCGCTCTTGTAAACCAGCGGCACCACACCCACTTTGTCCATCAAGCCGCGGTAGTTATAGCCGGACATGATCACACCGATGCTGCCGGTAAGCGTCAGTTCGTTGGCCACAATCCATCGACAGGGCGCACTGACATAGTAACCTCCTGAGGCAGCCATGCTCCCCATGGAAGCGATCACCGGCTTGCCGTGTTCGTTCTGAAACTTCTGGATAGCACGGTAGATATCATCTGAGGCCAGCACTTCTCCACCTGGAGAGTCCACCTTGAGAATAACCGCCTGCACCTTGTCGTCATCACCTGCGCGACGAAGTTGCTCCTTCACCATGTCCACCATCGATGCGCCAGTATGGTCTACGGCAGAACCGGAGATTACCCCCTCCACACCGATAACTGCGATTTTGTTCGCGGAATCACTGGGTTCAAGCACCACTTCCTGCAACATCGAACGCGAAGTGCCCCCTGTGGACATGCCCGCTCCGCTGCCCCCCAAAAAAGCCCCGAACACACCGATCAACATGAAGAACCCGCCGCCCAAGGCCAGCAGGATCAGCAAAACCCAAACCAGCGGATTACGTTTTTCTTTCTTTGGTGGAGCAACCGCCAAGGGCGGTGGCATCTGGTATGGAGTAGAAAGCTGGGGCGGTATCGGTGGAGGAGTCGGGGGAGTGTTTTCCGACCCCGTCGGTCCGGAAGGCGGTAGATTGGGTGGCACTGAGTTGTCCATGGCCGAGCAACCTAATCCACCCTTGGCAGAGCGGCAAGTCCCACTAAGACGTATTCGCCAAATACACTTAATGGCTCTCTCACCTCAATATCCGCAGCTGGTGCCGCGCGATGTAGGGATCAACGTGCACCAGGAACATATAAGCCACCTTCTCCCAGAAAAGGGTCCAGAGCGACCTTTTGCCCGGCCATGTTTCCTTGGTGACGCGCTTGGAATACTCCAGACATTGCGAAAAATAATACTGTCCTCCCCGCAAGACTTCCGGGGTATTGGAGCGGACCAATAATTCGTAATTGATACCCAAGCTCCGCTTATCGAGGTTCGACGACCCCACATAAACCTTATCATCCAGCAGATAGAGTTTCGCATGCAGTATCTGCGGTTGATACTCGTAGATCTCCACCCCGGAACGAAGCAAACCACCGTAAAGACTCCGGGTCGCCATTTGGGAAAGCCACACGTCCGTTCGTCCCGCCAAAATCAGTTGCACCTGCCCGCCTTTTCTGGCGATGCGTTGCAAGCTGCGGCGTATCCGCCAAGTGGGCAAAAAATAGGCGGAAATGATCTGTACTTTCTTGGCCGAAGCCAAATCATCGTAGAGAGCGGCTTTGATCGGGTGGCGCCCGATACCCGGAGTATTCATTAATACATCCCCGGACACAGTTTCCGGCGATAGCGTACGTTTATTTCGACGCCACGATGTGAGTCGGCCGTGCCGGAAGTCGGCGAGCTGGAACATCTGGTCGAATGAACGGCTTAACTCGAGAACCATAGGACCGCTGATACTGATCCCTACATCCCGCCAGCCATGGCGTATCCCGTCTCCCTCATACTCGGCAGCGACATTGAAGCCGCCGATAATGGCGACCGAATCATCGCAAACCAGCAGCTTCCGATGATTTCGGATGGCGATGCGGTTGAACTGCAGCGGATTGAACCACCGGCAATCGGCCCCCGCCCGGCGCAATGGCTCCCAAAAAGAATCATCCAAATCTTCTGAACCCCAGGCATCTACCAAAACCTGAACGGAGACACCGTCCTGAGCCGCTTCAATCAAAGCCGTCCGGATGCGCAAACCCACGGCATCGTTACGGTAGATATAGGTCTCTAGGCGGATGAACCGATGAGCTGAATCGATGGCCTGAACCATGGCATCAAACGCTGCCGAGCCGGTGTAGAGCCAGCGAATGCCGTTTGCCATAGGTGATGCCATGTTGGGCAAAAGTAGTTGGTAATCATGCACTTTTCAATGACTGAGCTTGTCCACTGTCCCGCTTGGCTGAACGTTGCCATTGTGAAAAGGTCCAAACGAAGGTAACTTGGAATGGATTCAAGGCTCGTTCCTCACATGAACATGACATTGAGCAGATTTTTGGCGGTATGCCTGGCGATGCTGGTGGGTTTCTCAGCCCACGGCGCCGCCACCACCGCCCGGCTGGTGATACCGGTGGAAACCGTCAAAGCGGGTGATACCATCACTGTCGGGGTCCTGCTGGAAATGCTGCCCGGCTGGCATACGTATTGGAAAAACCCGGGCGAATCTGGCATGGCCAGCAAAATCATCTGGACTCTGCCGAATGGCATCACGGCTGGTGAGATCCAGTGGCCTACCCCAGAGGTCTATGAAGATAAGACCGTGGATCTCATCACCTATGTCCATCACGGCCAAGCCATGCTCCTTGTCCCTCTCACCATTGGGGCGAATTTACCTAACGGCGAACTGGATCTAAATGCCCGCGTCTCCTGGTTGGAATGTGAAAAGCTATGTGTCCCCGGTCGAACCGAGGTCACCGGCAAATTTAGCATCGGCAAAGAAACCAAAGCCTCTAGCGATGCTCCTCTCATCCAAGAATGGCAAAACAAGCTACCCAAGCCAAATACCACCTTGAAGGCTACGGCTCATTGGGATGGTCCGATCAAAGAAAACAGCCGCAATGTCATCATTGAGTTCAGCCCCGACACATCAATCGCAAGTTGGGACTTTTTCCCCTATCGCGGTGAAGATTTCACCCTCGGTCCCAAGTCGGAAAAAATCGGCCTTAAGGATGGTCGTTACACTTTGCGGAAAACTCTGACCAGTGATGAGGGCAAATGGCCGGCCGAAATCAAGGGCCTGATTGTCGGCGGCAGCAACCCGGAAAAGCCAACCACCGCCTATGAGGCCGCTATCACCATCGGAGGTTTGGAATCAGCCGCAGGCAACGTCGCCTCCGCGAATCAGGCCTCAGGTGAGCCAGCTGCCACACAACCCGATATCGCCCCACGCTCGTTGTTCGCAATGCTCATCTACGCCTTCATCGGCGGTATGATCCTGAACATCATGCCCTGCGTGCTCCCCGTCATCTCTCTGAAGATTTTGGGGTTCGTCCATCAAAGCCAACAAGACCCGAAACGCGTTAGAATGCTGGGGTTGGTGTATGCCTTGGGCGTGGTGGTGTCATTTCTGGTACTGGCCGCTTTGGTTATCGGTGTGCAACAGGCTGGCAAGGCTGCCAGCTGGGGGATGCAATTCCAGAACCCTCAATTCCTGGTGATATTGACTATTCTGGTGACATTGGTCGCCTTGAATCTGTTCGGCGTGTTTGAAGTCACCATGAACAGCAATGTGATGGGAGCCGCGGGACAACTCGCTGCGCAAAAGGGTGCTTCCGGCGCCTTCTTTAATGGTGTCCTCGCCACTATTCTGGCCACCCCTTGCACCGCCCCGTTCTTGGGTGTCGCACTCGGATTCGCTTTCGCCCAATCGGCCGTCGTCATTCTATTGGTCTTTGTGACCATCGCCCTCGGTTTGGCTTTTCCCTATGTGCTTTTGAGTTGGCAGCCTAAATGGCTCAAGTTCTTACCCAAACCCGGTGCTTGGATGGAGAAATTCAAAATCCTCATGGGCTTCCCCATGATCGCCACCGCTTTCTGGTTGTTCAGTCTGGCCGCTGGACATTTCGGCCGTAGTGGTGTGCTCTGGATCGGGCTGCTATTGGTATTTGTCGGACTCGCCGCATATATCTTTGGAGAATTCGTCCAGCGCGGCAGCAAACACCGCGGGGTCTCTGCGGCTTTCGCTGGCATATTGCTGTTGGGCAGTCTTGGCTACATTTTGGAAGGCCAGCTCAATTGGCGTTCACCAGATCGAGCCGGCACTTCCGCCACGACCTTGGAATCTAAAGTAGGCATTGAGTGGAAATCATGGAATACCGAGGCCGTCGCCGAGGCCCGGAAAAGCGGCAAACCGGTTTTTGTCGATTTCACCGCCGACTGGTGTGTTACCTGTCAGGCAAACAAGCGGACGAGCATCGAGATTGCTTCGGTAAAAGAGAAATTGGATGCCATCGGGGCCCTATCCTTACTGGGTGATTACACTTATGAAGATGCGGCCATAGCTGCAGAACTTAAGAAATACGGCCGCGCCGGGGTCCCTTTGGTGGTCGTTTTCCCAGCTGACCCTGAAGCTCAGCCCATTGTCCTGCCTGAGTTACTCACCCCAGGAATTGTCTTGGAGGCTCTGGAAAAAGCCGCTCCCAAGGTACTTAGCTCCGTCAAATAGGTCTGTTCTCCCCCCTCGACGACGCCCCCTCGCTCAGTATAAGCTGTCTCCACTATGGCGACAGAATCCAAGCCCTTGGTCGGTATCATCATGGGCAGCCAATCCGATTGGGAAACGATGCAACATGCGGCCAACCAGTTGACCGAACTGGGAGTGCCGTTCGAGGCGCAGGTCGTTTCCGCGCATCGCACGCCCGATCTGCTTTTTGAATACGCGGACGTAGCGGCGAGCCGCGGGCTTGAAGTCATCATCGCCGGCGCGGGTGGTGCCGCGCATCTCCCTGGCATGTGTGCCTCCAAAACGCAACTCCCCGTGCTGGGTGTGCCGGTGGAATCCAAAGCTCTCAAAGGCATGGATTCCCTGCTCTCCATCGTCCAGATGCCCGGTGGCGTTCCCGTCGGCACAATGGCCATCG
The DNA here is from genome assembly GCA_030834415.1 of Verrucomicrobiota bacterium. Lineage (GTDB taxonomy): Bacteria > Verrucomicrobiota > Verrucomicrobiia > Limisphaerales > JAEYXS01 > JAEYXS01. The sequence goes on from JAURFH010000001.1 coordinate 40,742, forward strand.
GCAAAGCTGGCGCCATCAATGCCGCCTTGCTAGCCACGGCGATCTTGGGCAACAAGCATCCGCAATTCCGCGCGGCTTACGAGAAGTTCCGTGAACAGCAAACCGCCAAGGTGCTGGCCAATCGCACGTTGCCGCCTCAGTCCTAATTTCCCTTATCCATGTCGATCAAACCGATTCTTCCCGGCGCCCGCATTGGTGTACTTGGTAGTGGCCAATTGGGCCGCATGCTCGCCCTATCCGCCCGCAAACTGGGCTACGGTGTCGCCGTTTACTCGCCCGAAGCGAATTCCCCAGCCAGTGCCGTAGCCGACATCGATGTCGTAGGCGATTACCTCGATCTTCCGCGTATCCACGAATTCGCGAAGCAGGTTGAGGTCGTCACCTTCGAGTTCGAAAACGTCCCTCATGATGCAGCCAAGGCTTGCGCTGAGCACGCTGCCGTTCGCCCGGATGGACATGTTCTCCACGTCTCGCAAAACCGTCTGCGTGAAAAAAGTTTTCTGAAGGATAAAGGCTTTCCAACGACGCCCTTCCAGCGCGTGACCAGTCTTGCGGAACTCGAACAGGCCGTCGCCACCATCGGCGCTCCCGGAGTGTTGAAGACCGCCAGCTTCGGTTACGACGGCAAAGGCCAGATGAAGCTAAAAACACCTGCTGATGCCACCAAAGCTTGGGAAGCGATGAAAGGCGTGGAATCCATTTACGAAGGGTTTGTGGATTTCGTGAAAGAGATGTCCGTCATCGGCGCCCGGACGCTTGATGGTCAGGTCGTCACGTTCCCTGTCTTTGAGAACGATCACGCGAACCACATCCTCGACATCACCTTTGCGCCGGCCGCGATTAGTTCCGAACTTGCCGATGAAGCCCGCAAGATCGCGCAAGGTATCTTGGAGAAACTGAACGTCGTGGGTTTGCTCACCGTTGAGATGTTCCTCACGCGTGATGGCCGTGTGCTCGTCAATGAACTGGCCCCACGCACGCATAATTCCGGTCACCTCACCATCGACGCCTGCGTAACCAGCCAATTTGAACAACAAGTCCGCGCCGTGTGCGGTTTGCCCCTCGGCTCCACCGACATGACCAAACCTGCCGCTATGGCGAACTTGCTCGGTCACCTGTGGGAGTATGGCGAGCCCGATTGGACGGCCGCCTTACAAGATCCGCTAGTGAAGCTGCATCTCTACGGCAAACGCGAAGCGCGTGTCGGCCGCAAGATGGGCCATCTGACCGCGACGGGTGATACCGTCGAGCTAGCCATCGAGCGAGTGAAGAAGGCGCGCGAGGCGCTGACGGCGAAATACACCGCCAAGTAACCGATGCGTACGGTCAAATCCATCGCCGCCATGCAGCGGCTCGCGTTGAAATGGAAACGTTCCGGCGTAAAAATCGGCTTTGTGCCCACGATGGGTTATCTGCACGCCGGCCACATCAGTCTGGTCACCGAAGCGAGGAAACGAGTTGGGCCCAAAGGCAAAGTCGTCCTCAGCATCTACGTCAACCCGACTCAGTTCGGCCCTAAGGAAGACTTCAGCAAGTATCCACGCGACTTACAGCGCGACACCACCCTGTGCCATGCGGGTGGAGTAGATATCATCTTCGCGCCTACGGATACCGATATGTATCCGCGCCCAGAGGGCTACGCTTATAGCACTTATGTGCTGGAGGAAACGCTCTCGCAAGCGATGGAGGGTGCCTCACGTCCCACACACTTCCGCGGAGTTACCACCATCGTCTCAAAGTTGTTCAACATCGTTCTGCCGGATGTAGCGATCTTCGGGGCCAAGGACTGGCAGCAAGCCACCATTATCCAGCGCATGGTTCGCGATCTGAATTTCCCGCTGAAGATAGTCGTCGCCCAAACGCATCGCGAAGCAGATGGCTTGGCGATGAGTTCACGGAATAAATATCTGAACCCGGAAGAACGCACCCAAGCAACCATCCTCTGGCGGGCCATTCAAACGGCTAAAGCGGAAGTCAAAGCCTCAAAGGCTCCACTCGCTGCCGCGCGTTTGAAACAGAAACTCGCCAAGTTGATCGCTTCACAACCCGCAGCCCGTCTCGATTACATCGAGTTCTTTGTGCCAGACGCCCTGACGACGGCCACCAAAATCAGTCGTGGCACCCATATGGCCCTAGCCGTTTTCTTCGGAAATACGCGCCTGATCGATAACGCCCGGCTCTGATTTGCCAGACTTCTTGTCCCGTTCCATTTGACCGCGTGACATTGCGGTCTCTCTCTGGTCTAATTCTAAACACACGACGTAATTGTGATGGGGGGACCAGAGACAAGTTCGGAGGACCTTCCGATGCCCAAGTGGCCATCGGAAGATATTGGGGCGTTGTATAAGGAGCATTCGCGTCAGGTTTATTACCTGGCGTTGCGCCTGTTGGGTGACTCTGCCCAAGCAGAGGATGCGGCGCATGATGTGTTCCTGAAGGCGTTCAAGAAAATGGACCAGTTCCGTGGCGAGGCGAACGTCCGGACGTGGTTGTATCGCATCACCATCAACCACTGCCAAAACCTCCTTCAGACCTGGCACCGCCGGAATATGGTGAGCAATGCGGACGATGCCGTTTGGGAAACCTCGGCCTCGCCGGAAGAGTCGCCCCTTCAAGTGCTGGAGTTCAAAGAACTGGGCGAACGTATCCAGGAGACGTTGGACAGGTTGCCGGAAGAGTATCGCCTCTTGCTCCTGCTGGTAGCCGATGAAAAGATGAGCTACGGTGAGATAGGTGAATTGACCGGCCAGTCAGCCGATGCCGTTCGTGGTAAATTACACCGCGCACGCAAGGCTTTCGCCGGAATCTTTCGTGACACAGAATAGGAATCGATATGGACGCCAATAACAAACACCTGCGTCAGGATCAGCAACAGCATTCTCATGAATCGTTGCATCAGTCCGCATCAACCATCGTGCAGTCGTATCATTCAGTCGAGGACATGCTCCGTAAAGATGCCGAACAAAACCCACCGCCCGAATCCCTCTCCCACCGTGTCGCTACGAGCGCTACCGATGAAGCCACCCAAAGCAAGCCCTGGTGGCGTAAGTTGATGGGTGATTGAATGGTCTTTTTTATTAAAAAGCAGTTTTACCAGCTTGCACACTGGACAGGCATGCCCTTTACGGAGCAAAATCAATCCATAGATTCACCAACCAGACGGATGACTTTGTGCCATGGCCAACACAATTTTGGAGGAACTCGATACGCTGGTTAGAGCCCGCTATCCCCTCGTCTATCTAGTCACCAGTGAGGAGGCGCGGGCACAGGATCTGATTTCGCAAGTCGCCAAGCAGCACAACAAGAAATTGCTCGAATGGAGTTGCACCACTGGATTGGTCGCTCAATCCAATGGTTATAGCTCACCCAAGCCGCGTCATACCGCTACCCGTGATCCACTAGCTGCTTTAGACGCCATCGCAGACCATGTGGACCCTACCATTTTCGTTCTCAAAGATTTTCATCCATTCTTGAGCCGGGGCCAGTTCACGATCATCCGCCGTCTGCGTGAAGTGGCACAAAGCTTGAAGAACAGTCACAAGACGATATTTCTCCTCTCCCCAGTACAAGACATCCCGGTAGAATTGGAAAAAGAACTGACCGTGATCAATATTGCCATGCCAGATCAGGGCGAACTTGGCCAGTTGCTGGACAACATCATCGACCAGATCCAAGAAGGAGGTCGCTGCACAGTGGAGTTGGAAGCCAACTCCCGCGAACGCCTGCTACAAGCTGCACTCGGTTTGACCTTGGGAGAGGCTGAAAATGTGTTCGCCCGTATCCTTGTGCGTTCCCGTCGTCTCAATGCGGAAGGGGTCAACGATGTCCTTACCGAGAAACAGCAGATTATCCGCAAGAGCGGATTGTTGGAGTACTTTTCTCCAGACGAGAGCTTTGCGCATGTGGGCGGTCTGGGGGTGTTGAAGGATTGGCTTGGAAAACGAGCGCTCGCCATGACACCAGAAGCACGTGCTTTCGGCCTGCCACAGCCTCGCGGGGTCCTGATGCTGGGAGTGCAAGGCTGTGGCAAAAGCCTCTGCGCTAAAGCCGTGGCCAGCCACTGGCAACTCCCCCTGCTACGCTTCGATATCGGCCGTATGTTCGGCAGTCTGGTCGGATCTTCTGAGGAGAACATCCGTAAAGCGATCGCCGTGGCCGAATCCGTCGCACCCGCCATTTTGTGGGTGGATGAAATCGATAAAGCCTTCGCCGGCATCGCTGGTTCCGCCACGACGGATGGCGGCACAGGGTCACGCGTGCTCGGCACTTTCCTGACCTGGCTCTCGGAAAAGAAAGCTCCCGTGTTTGTCGTCGCCACGGCCAATGACATCTCCAACCTGCCTCCAGAACTGTTGCGCAAAGGCCGACTGGATGAGATTTTCTTTGTGGATTTGCCCACCAGTGAGGAACGACGAGATATTTTCGCCATCCATTTGCAAAAGCGGAACCGGATAATTGAAGATTTCGATCTGAACGCACTCGCCGTGATCAGCCACCAGTTCAGCGGAGCTGAAATCGAGGAGGCCATCAATAGCGCGCTCTACGACGCATTTTACGCGCAGCGGCAACTTAATCATGCGGATGTGGAGCGAGCCATCCGCCAGACAGTCCCGCTCGCCACAACTATGGCAGAACAGATTGATTCACTGCGGGATTGGGCCCTAGGACGCGCCCGAAATGCCAGTGGAAGAATCAATTAAAGTCTGGTTAGTGATAGTCCGTCCTACCGGCTTCCCCCATTACCAGGCGATAAAGCAAGTCTCCAGAAGTAAGACGAAAGCATCGAAAAACACCTCAGTAAATTAATATAAGAAAATTTTTCAAAACTCGCGTGACGATTTTAAGGCAGCCCGGTCAAACACTTCCGTAGCCGCACAATGATTCGCCAGGGAAAGCGCGACGGAGTAGTTCCGACTGCGCAATAGCGGCTGGAAAAGGTGGGGAACCTAGGGGACGTCGCAGTCGGAAGGGGTGCCTGAGACGTTTCTGGCGGCGAAGGTTGGGGACCTTCGCCGCTGTCCCCCCATTTAACTGGCCTAAAGACCAGTGTTGCTATATCTTTTAGGGCAAGTTTCCTCATATTTACGGACTAACTTTCTAAGTTGTGGGAAGATTTGAACATCTGGAGTTTGAAGGGCAGCACCGCACCGCCCAAAAAAATCGAGCCGCGTCAACAATTTCTGACGAGCAACGCCATTCGCTCAGGGCTTGGGAGAGTTTAGGTAAGGGACAGTTCGAACAAGCATTACGCGAATTTTCCAAGATACTAGAATATAATCCCCTAAGTTCAGAGGCATGGTTGGGACAAGTTCGCATGCTCATCGAGCTTGGCGAATATAAGGAAGCCAACCTTTGGGCAGATAAGGGCTTGGAAAAGCTGCCCCACTGTGCCGATCTGCTCGCTGCCAAAGCTGTCGCCTTAGCCCGCATGGGTGACACTCACGCCGCCATCACCTACTCAGACAATGCCATGGCGGAAGAAGGCGAGACTCCATATGTCTGGCTTTCCCGCGGGGATGTCTTCCTGCAAGCCAAAGAGCCCCGCTTCACAGATTGTTTCGAGCGTGCTTTCCAACTCAGCACCGGCGACTGGCTCATCCCTTGGTTGGCTTCTCGTGTCTGTGCTTATTATGAAAAATTCGCCCTCGCCTTAAAACACGCACAGCAAGCCGTGGAGTTAGATGCAGCCCGGGCAATCGCTTGGGCCCAATTAGGAACCTGCCAACTGGCCCTTAAACTCCCCCATCTGGCTGAAAAATCATTTTCTCAAGCACGTGAACTCGACTCACAATGTCCGGCCGTATATGAAGGCATTAAGCAGATGGCACAGATGGGTCTCTGGCAACGTCTCCGTCTTAATTTGCGCCGCCTATTTTCCGAATGAGTAAATCGAAGTTTGATTGGTTGCTGGCCAAGGCCGTCGAGTTGCAGGCTTCCGACCTGCATCTTATCGCAGGCGTCTCTCCTGCGTTCCGTATCAATGGCGAGATCGTCATCACGAGCACGGATGTTCTCAGTGGAACCGGACTCGCAGAGATCACCGGCGACCTTCTGACACCGGCTCAAGCTGCCCGCTTTGATGAAGAATGGGAGCTTTGCATTTCACGTTTGCACGAGCACGCCGGACGCATTCGCATCACCCTTTACAAGCGCAACGGCATTCCGGAACTCAGTGTCCGCTTCTGTGGAGATCGCATTCCGGGACGCGAAGAGCTAGGTCTGCCGGAAAAGATTGATGACTTCGCCCGGCGCCCTCATGGGTTGATCTTGATCACCGGGCCGACCGGTGCCGGCAAGACCACTACGCTTAATTACCTCGTCAACCTTATCAACAGCGAGCGGCGGTGCAAAATCATCACCATCGAAGATCCGATCGAGTTCGTGCATGAGAACCAGCGAGCTATCGTGGTCCAGCAGGAGGTGCAAACTGATACCCGCTCATACAGCCGCGCATTGATCCATGCCCTGCGACAAGACCCTGATGTGATCGTGGTCGGGGAGATGCGAGATCATGAAGCGATCAGCACCGCGCTGACTGCCGCTGAAACCGGTCACCTGGTTCTCGCCACGATGCATTCACCGGACGTGGCCCATGCCATGGAACGTGTCATCGGCTTGTATGAAGGCAGCAACCAGCGGCAGGTCATCATGCAGTTGTCCAACTCCTTGCAAGGCATCATCGCCCAAGAACTGATCCCTTCCGCCGACCGTGCCAAACGCGTACTCGCCTACGAGATGCTGGTGGCTACTGGAGCCGTGCGCAATCTGATCCGCGAAAACCATCTGCACATGCTAGACAATGTCATCCAGACCGGCGCCCGCGATGGGATGGTGCTCATGGATACCTGCCTGCATCAACTCTACTGCAAGTGTCTAATCTCTTATGATACCGCCGTGAGCCATGCCCGCCATCCGGAGCGGCTCACTGAGCGTTTCACCTGAGACAATAAAAAAGCCGGACCCTCAGGTCCGGCTTGGGAATCTATTAAAAATTTGGTTATTTCAGGCGCAAGGCGATTTGCTTGTCTAGTTCCGCCGCCAGATCGATATCAGAGACTCCGGCCTTGGTGCGAACTTGCACGATCACTTGGGTGACATTCGGGTCCACTTCCGCGACCTTCACGAACACTGTGCGTTGGTTGACTTTGCCTTCAACCGTCTTATTGATGGTGTCTTCGCGATTCAGCGTACCATTAGCCGCGATCACTTCCTTGGCCGCCGCAAAGATTTGGGCAACCGGACGTTCGTAGCTGCTGACAATCCTGTCTTTGATGAAAGGCACGCCAGCCTTCATGTGGCCGTCCACGGTCTTGACACAGCCAGTGAAGAAAACCGTCATCGCAGCCGCCGTAAGCAAAATTATCCAGTTCTTTTTCATGCTTTCGTAATGCAAGACGGAAGCCCCCTCAGCGTCAAGCCTTTATGAGCGCTAAATAATCGATTCCAAGATCCCTTAAGGAGCATCGACACCCTCCCCTGAGTTTGGCTACGGTGCCACCACGTGAGCAATCCGAGCACGAGCAAATTAAAATTACGCCTGACTCCCGCAGCTGAAAAAGCGGCTCGTTCAGGCCATCCTTGGGTCTATGCGGAACGTATCAAAGAGCAGAACCGGTCAGGAGAACTGGGGGAATTGGCCGTCGTCTATGATAAAAATAATAAGTTCTTGGGTCTGGGCTTGTTCGATCCAGATTCCCCCATCCGCCTCCGGATGCTCCATGCCGGCTCACCCCAGACGGTCAATGAGGAATGGTGGCAGGCTCGATTACAGGCCGCCCTCACCCGCCGCGTTGGACTGGGCGGATCTGAAACCACGGGTCTCCGGCTCATCTCCGGGGAAAATGACGGCTGGCCAGGCATGGTCGTCGATCGCTTCGATCGCACCTTGGTCCTCAAGCTTTACAGCGGAGTTTGGCTGCCGCGATTCGATGAGGTCGTCAATCGCCTGCAAGCAGCCACTCCGCCCGAGCGCATCGTGCTACGCCTCAGCCGGAACATACAAGCGTTGGCACGGGAACAATGCAATCTGCAAGACGGGCAGATTGTCTTCGGTGAACCGCTTTCCGGCAAAGTCGTCTTTCTAGAGAACGGGCTTCGCTTTGAATCTGATGTCTTACGTGGCCAAAAAACCGGTTTCTTTCTAGATCAGCGCGAAAACCGTCAGCGGGTGGGCCAACTGGCGGCAGGCAAAACTGTGTTGAACGCATTCAGTTTCTCGGGCGGCTTTTCTCTTTATGCCGCTCGCGGCGGAGCCACGAGTGTGACTGATCTGGATATCAGTGCCCATGCGCTGGATGCCGCGAATAGAAACTTCGCATTAAATGAGAGCGTGCCAGCAGTTGCCCAATGCCAGCATCATCGTGTCCAAGCAGATGCTTTCCAATGGCTGTCATCAACCAGAGACCACTTTGATCTCGTCATTCTGGATCCCCCATCACTCGCTAAAAGGGAATCCGAGCGACAAGGCGCGATAACGGCCTATGAGAGTTTGGCCGCTTCCGGCATCCGGTTATTGGATAAGAACGGAATCCTCGTAGCAGCGTCCTGCTCCGCCCATGTCACTCCACAAGAATTCTTCGGAGCCGTGCTGAGGGCTGCACAAATGAGCCGTCGCCCTTTCACCGAGATGGACCGCACCGGCCATGCCCCAGACCATCCGGTCACCTTTCCGGAAGCGATGTATCTGAAGTGTATCTATCTGCGGTTCACCTGAAACCCCAGTCAGAACAGTTTCGCCCATTCCTCAGGCTTAAAGCCGACCGCCCCGCCTTTATCAGTCAAAGCAAAAGGCCGTTTAACCAGATTTCCGGTCTGATTCAGTAGAGTCAGGGCTTCATCCGCTGACATACTTGGCAACTTGTCCTTCATGTTCAGTGCCTTGTAGTCCATGCCAGACGTATTGAAGATGCGGCGTATCTCACCGTCGTAAATCGCCAACATCCGCTTCAATTCCGCTTTGGTTGGCGGTTGTTCACGGATGGGTATCTCTTGGAAATCAACCCCCTGCTCTGCCAAATACTTGAGTGCTTTGCGGCAGGTGTCACAACCGCGATAGACATAGACCTTCGGTTTCATGGCAAGGAAAGTAAACGTAAGTCCTCCGGCCGCCAAGCCCCGCGCATCTTTCCCTCTTTCCAGCTTCAGGTAACTTCGCCATGCTGAAACGACATGCTGCTTTTGTTCGACATCGGCAACACACATACACACGTGGGTTTGGCGTCCTCTTCCAAGGTCATCCGCCAGACAAATATCCCCACCGCGGAATGGTCTAACCGCACTGCTCAGGCAAAGCTGAAAGCTTTTGTCGGCAGCAAAAAGATAAATGGCGTATCCGTCGGCAGCGTGGTCCCCAAAGCTACGCCGCATATCCTCAAAGCGGCTTCAAGCTATGGAAACGTTCCAACGGTAATACTCACGCACAAAAGCGCAAAAGGGGTCGGCATCAAATATCCGCAACCAGCCAGTATCGGGGCCGACCGCCTCGCCAACGCCATCGCGGCGAGCCACTACTATCCTTCACCCGTCGTCGTGGTGGCGTTCGGGACAGCGGTCGCTTTTGACATCATTGACCGGGATAAGAATTACATCGGCGGCATCATTGCACCCGGCCTATCCGCCATGACGGATTACCTGCATGAGAAAACCGCCCTGCTCCCGCGCATCAATATACGCGATGTGAAAAGCGTAGTCGGCAAAAGCACTGAACAAGCCATGCTCATCGGAGCCGTGCACGGATACCGTGGCCTGATACGTGAATTGATCCACGAACTGAAATTGGAATTGAAAGCGCGCAAACTACCGGTCATCGCCACCGGCGGGTACGCCGCCCTCATGGCCAAGGGCATGAAAGAAATCACCGAGGTGAGGCCTTCTCTCACGCTCGAGGGATTACGCCTGAACTGGCTGGGCAACCAGAAACAGCCTTAATTCTGATCCATCAGACTGGAGCAACCCGTCACAAGTCCGGCTTGAAACTTCCCGTGCGACTCGGGACACTCACCGCAATGAATCGGATTGAAGCACGCTTCGCCCATTTGCGGGAGAGCGGTAAAAAAGGTTTTGTCGCGTATATCGGCTCCGGTGATCCAGATTTGGAAGCCACCCGCCAACTGGCTATCGCTTTTGACCAAGCTGGTGTGGATGTCTTGGAACTTGGGGTGCCTTTCAGCGATCCATTGGCAGACGGCATCGTGAATCAGATGGCGGCACAGCGCGGACTCGAATCCGGCACCACTCCGGACAAATTGTTGGCTACCATCTCGGCCATCCGCAAGGAATCGCAGATTCCCATCGTTCTCTATGTTTACTATAATCTCCTGCACAAGCGTGGGCTAAAACAATTCATCGATGATTGCGCGCAAGCCGGGGTGGATGGTCTCCTCGTTTTGGACTTGCCGCCTGAGGAGTCAGACAATTACGAGCAACTCATGACTGCAGCCGGGTTGAACAATATCTATCTCATCGCCCCTACCACTCCTGAAAGCCGAATGGAGATCATCGCCAAGCGGGCGAAGGGGTTCATCTATTATATCTCGCGTGAAGGTGTCACTGGTATGCAGGAAACCGTGGCCGATAACATCGCCAGCATGACGGCGAAGATCCGCCAACATACTACGCTGCCCATCGCGGTCGGCTTCGGTATCTCTACCCCGGAGCAAGCACGGCTTGTAGCAAGCAATGCGGAAGCCATTGTCGTCGGCAGTGCCATCGTGAACCAAATTGCCCAAAACGGAAAAGACGCCAACCTAGCCCCCAAAGTCGCAGCTTTCGTGAAGACTTTGGTGGATGCTATCAAATAACTAATTTCCATGAAAAAGAGTGCAGCGAGTAAGCAATCAGACCGTTACGTCATCATCATGGCGGGCGGACGCGGTGAACGCTTTTGGCCAGTCAGCCGGGAGAAGACTCCGAAGCAGTTGATCACTCTCTTGGGCAAACGCTCATTTTTGCAGCAGACAGTAGACCGCGTGCTTGAGCTCGTTCCACTCAAGAACATCATCATCATCACCAATTCGACCCAAGCGCCGGAAGTCCAGAAGCAACTGCCGAAGCTACCTAAGGAAAACATCATTGCCGAGCCCATCGGACGTGATACCTGTGCGGCCGTGACACTTGGGGCAGCCATCGTTGGTGCCCGTTCCACCACAGCCACCATGGCCGTGCTGCCAGCGGATCATGTCATCCCTCAGGAGAAGAAATTCCAGCAGGTGCTTGCTGATTGCTTTGATTTGGCCTCACGCGGTCAGGCCATTGTCACTATCGGCATCAAACCGACTGAGCCAGCTACGGGGTATGGTTACATCCACGTAGGTGAACCATTGCCACCGCCGCATGGAGTGAAGAATTACAAGAGCACCTTTTTCAGAGCGGAAAAGTTTGTTGAAAAACCGAATCTCGATAAGGCCTTGGAGTATTTGAACAGCGGGCATTACCGATGGAATGCTGGCATGTTCATCTGGTCCTTTGTAACTATCACCGAGGCGCTGCAGAAGCATCAGCCGGAAATGCTGGCGGCGTGCCATCGCTGGTTTGATGCTGCGAAGTCTCCCGCCAAACTCAAAAAAGTTTTAGCCAAGGAGTATCCAGAGATCAAAAAGATCTCTATCGACTTCGCGCTGATGGAGAAAGCGCACAACGTCGTGGTGGCGGATGGCTCCTTTGCCTGGGATGACCTCGGTGCCTGGCCTGCCTTGGCTCATCACCTCAAGCCGGATGCTGAAGGAAATTGCGCAGTGGGCGACTTCATTCATGTCGATGCCGCACGCAATGTCATTTACGACGCACGCACTAAAAACCGCACGCCCATTTGTTTGGTAGGCTTGAAAGACTCCATCGTCGCGCAAACCGACGATGCCACGCTTGTCGCCCACAAATCCCAAGCCCAAAAGATCAAAGAGCTGGTCAAGAAGCTCTCGGAAGACCCTAAACTGAAGAAACTGGTCTAAGTTTTGCCGTGCATCCGTGTCGGATCGCACACATAAGCAAATCGTTTAGTTTTTACATCCCCCTTCGGATCCTTCTCTTTTTTGAAGATTTGGTCCCAGTAAAAGTGACGAATGCGCCACTGCCTTCGGCAGTGGATTTGGCACCCCTTCGAAGCCAAAGAAATTAGATTGAGCATCCTAAACCTCTCCAGCGTCCAAGCACGTGTGTGACAATGCTTTCAACAACAAACGATAAACTTTGAACTAGAATCCCTCAAGTTCCCTATTATCCTTCGCCCTTATGTTCCGTAGATTTATTGCGTTAACTGCTATTTTTGCATCCTTGTATTGCGTTTTCACGCCCGTTCAGGCCGCTGAAAACGAAGCTGCCCGCCAAGGCCCCAAGGTCATGCCCGCCTCGGATGAGGGCGTGAATGCCATGAAAGGCTTCCAGCTCCCTACCGGATTCAAGGTGGAGTTGGCCGCTGCAGAACCGCTCTTCGCCAATCCGGTTTCCTTCACCATCGATGAGCAGGGCCGTTTCTACGTGGCCGAGACATTCCGCTTCAATGCGGGCGTGCTCGACATTCGCGGCATCATGCACTGGCTGGATGAGGAACTGGCTTCCAAGTCCGTAGCCGAGCGCATCGCCTACACCCGCCGTCACGCCGGTGAAAAAGGCGAGAAGCCATTGAACTGGTTCACGGATAATGAGGACCGCATCTCCATCGTTTGGGACAGCAACGGCGATGGTGTTGCTGAGACCTCGTCCGTCCTCTCCACTTTCCATGAAGAAGCGGATGGCGTCGGCTCTGGTCTGCTGGTGCGCAAAGGAAAAGTCTGGTACACCAACATCCCCCATCTCTGGCAACTCGAAGACAAGGATGGTGACGGTAAAGCCGATGTGAAGAAAAGCCTGAGCTACGGTTACGGCGTACGTTTCGGCTTCCTCGGCCATGACAGCCATGGTCTGCGTATCGGACCAGACGGCCGTCTCTACTACTCCATCGGTGATCGTGGCGCCCACATCGAACTGCCGAACGGCAAGGTCGTGGAGAATCTGGAAGAAGGCGCGATCTATCGCTGCGAATTGGACGGCTCCGGTTTGGAAATCTTCCATCGCGGGTTGCGCAACCCACAGGAGCTTGTCTTCGATGACATGGGCAACCTCTGGACCTGCGACAATAACTCGGATGCCGGCGATCCGGCCCGGGTCGTATTCGCGGCCGAAGACGGCGACAGCGGCTGGCGGATCGGTTGGCAGTTCATCGAACGCCCTATGCGACGCGGTTCCTGGTTGGGCGAGCGTCTCTGCTATGAATACTTCAAGGATCGCGCCGCCTACACGGTGCCGCCGGTCTCCAGCAAAGTAGGTAATGGCCCCAGCGGCTTGACCTATGATCCGGGTATTGCTCTCCCTGAAGAATGGCGTGGGCGCTTCTTCCTCGCGAACTTCAGTGGCAACCCGAACAGCGGCATTTATAGCTTTGCCGTGCAGCCGGAAGGGGCTGGTTTCTCCCTGAAGGACAACAAGAAGTTCTGGTGGAGCTTCCTGCCCACAGACATCGAGTTCGGCTATGATGGCTCTATCTATGCTACGGACTGGGTGAATGGCTGGAGCGGTCTGGGTAAGGGTCGCATCTATCGTCTTTCCTATCCGGAAGAGAGCCAAAAGCCGGTAGCCGCCGAAGTAAAAAAGCTATTCGCCGAAGGTTTCGACAAGCATCCCAAGGATGAGTTGGTGAAGTTTATCGCCCACCAAGATCAGCGCGTGCGCCAGGAGGCGCAGTTCGCCTTGGTAGATAAGAAGGCGGAAAAAGAGCTGACTCGAGTCGCTGCCGCTGGCCCCACGCTTCATGCTCGTCTGCATGCCATCTGGGGTCTCGGTCAACTCGCCCGTCAGGGACGTTCAGTGGAACTGACTCCTCTGCTCCTCGACAAGGAAATGGAAGTAAGGGCGCAAACTTTGAAGATCATCGCCGATGCTAAGCTGACCAAGTATCAGCGTGCGGTCGTCAACGCGCTCTCAGACAAGGAAGCTCGCGTTCGTTATTTTGCCGGAATTGCGGCAGGCAAACTGGGCAACAAAGACAGCGTTCCCGCCCTGCTCGCCATGCTGAAAGCGAATGATGACAAAGATCCTTGGGTGCGTAATGCTGGCGTATTGGGCCTGGTCGGTTGCGCCAAGGTGTCGGAACTGGCCGCACTTTCCACTGACAGCTCAGCTGCTATCCGATTGGCGGCCACAGTTGCATTGCGTCGCAATGCCTCCCCTGAGCTCGCTCGTTACTTAGCGGACAAAGATCCACGTGTGGTCGCGGAAGCCGCCCGAGCTATCAATGACCTACCGGTGGTTGCCGCTCTCCCAGCCCTCGCCGGCTTGACCAGTCGCGCCAGCGCATTTGCCGCCATGCCTGCCGGCAGCAACACGGAACCGACTCCGCGCGATGCCATCCTGCGCCGGATCATCAATGCCAACTTCCGCTTGGGTGCGGCAGCCAATGCCGATGCGCTCAGTAAACTTGCAGGTGATGACAATCTTCCCGAGAACATACGCATCGAAGCACTGACTCAATTGGGCAACTGGGCCGAACCGAGCGGCCGCGACCAAGTGAGCGGCTTGTGGCGCCCCTTGCCGAAGCGCGCTACCCCGGATGCTTCCCAACTGGAACCCATGGCAGCCAAGCTGATCACAAGCCAGTCTTCGGCCATCACCAAGATCGCCTTGCTAGAGACTGCCGAGTCATTGGATTGGAAATCCTTGAGTGATCCGGCTTTCACCCTCGTCGGCGATCAAGAGGCTGATAAAAAACTGCGCGTCGCTGCCCTGAAATACATGGGCAGCACCAAGTCGCCCAAGTTGGCTGAAGCCGTACAGCTAGCCAGTCAGGACAAAGCCTCTGAACTGCGCACAGCCGCTACCAAATTGGCGGCATACGTCAGCACTGGCGCCGGAGCGGTCGCAACTCTGGCGAACACCTTGAAGAATGGTGGAACCAGCGAGAAGCAGGCCGCTCTCGCCACCGTATCCACCATCGCTGGCAAAGAAGCCGCTGCGCTCTTAAACCAATGGCTGGACAATCTGATCGAAGGCAAAGTTAGTAAAGATCTACAGCTCGACTTGCTGGAAGCAGCGACCAAACGCCCCGAAGCCGAAATCAAAGACCGTTTGGCCAAATTCGAGAAGGCACGCCCAGATGCAGGCGGCCTTGGCGCTTACGCAGAATGCCTCTTGGGTGGTGACAAAGACGCAGGCCGCAAAGTCTTCGTGGAGAAACTTGAAGTCTCCTGCATCCGTTGCCATCGGGTGCAAGGTGCTGAAGGCGGCGATGCCGGCCCGAACTTGGGCGATATCGGCAAGCGTCATGACCGCCAATACATCCTCGAGTCCATCATCTTCCCGAACAAGGTGGTGGCCCCAGGTTTTGAGAACGTCACGGTGAACTTGAAGAATGGCCGTAACTATCTGGGGGTGGTCAAGGAAGAAACGGCTGACACTCTCTCCATGATCGTGAATGAAGACGGCTTCATGGAGCTGGTAAAAATCAAGAAGGTTGAGATCGCCAACCGTGCCAAAGGCCTCTCCGGCATGCCGGATACGGTCAAAGACTTGATGACCAAACGCGAGATTCGGGATTTGGTGGAATTCCTGTCCAACCAGAAGTAATACCGTTCAACTCCCCTCAGCCCGGCTTGATTTAATCAGGCCGGGCCTTTTGTTTATGAAGTTATCTCGGCGGAAAACAAGACAGGCAAAGGTTTGCGGTGGTGAAAAAGTTACTTTTTTACCGGACGGCCAGTGACAAAAAAAGTACTCACCCGGTCTTTCCCCACAGTCACCGGCTTCTCTCCCGGCTTGAACAGATACTTTTCCTGCAAGAGGTCATACAAACCTGCATTGACCTGAATACCACCAGCCGGGGCAGTGGCTTCCAATTCGCGGGCGATGTTGACCGTCTGTCCCCAGAGATAATAGAGAAACTTTTTACGTCCCACGATACCCGCCATCACCGGGCCGGTGCAAACGCCCACTCTCACCTTAAAATCGACACCATTGCGGCTGTTGAAACGGTTTGTGATGCGCAGCATCTCCATGGCCACTTCGACGGCCGCCGCATGATGATCTTCACGTGGCGAGGGCACCCCGGCTACCGCCATATAGGAATCTCCGACTGTCCGGATGCGTTCCATGGCGTGCATATCCACCAACCAGTCAAATCCGGAAAAGATGTCGTTGAGTAATTGCACCATACGTTCCGCCGGGAATTGCCGGGAGAGATGCTCAAAATCTACGATATCGGCAAACAACACCGTTGCTTCATCGAAGGTGTCGGCGATGGTGGTTTCGCCATTCTTCAAACGCTCAGCAATCGCCTTGGGCAGGATGCAATGCAGCAGCCGGTCTGATTTCTCCCGCTCGACCTGGAGTTCGGCCGTATGTGCCTGCTCACTGTCACGCAGGCGTTTCTTTTCCAACGATGCGGAAATGCGGGCTTTGAGCAGGACTGGATTGAACGGTTTGGGCAGATAATCCTCAGCACCGGCCTCGATGCAGTTCACCGCTGCATCGACCTCATCCATTGCAGAAATCATGATTACCGGCAGATGCCGCAATCTCATGTCCGTTTTGATCTGCTTCAACGTCTCAAACCCGTTCATAACCGGCATCAGCACATCCAGAAGGATCAGGTCGAAATCATCAGTTTGCAACATGCTCAATCCTTCGAGGCCGTTTTCCGCTTCTATGACCTTGTGGCCGAGGCGTTCCAGGCGACGGCCCAGCATATTGCGGTTCATCTCATTGTCATCAATGAGCAGGATGCGTCCATTGCCCGAACCCTCAGCATCGACTTTTCTAAGAAAACTTGTGCTGCGGCCCAAGGTTGCATCTGCCGAGCCACCAGGCAGATTATGTCGGCTGGTAGTATTGATCTGCGCTGGAAAAGTCTGGCTGTTGAACATAGTCAACAGGTTGTGGGCAGCAGCAGTGATCTTTTGCAAATCGGCGGTGATGCGCAAATTACCCGAATCATCCATCATCTCCTGACTCAATTCTGCATAGCCTATGATCAGGTTAAGCGGGGTTCTCATCTCCAACCGCATGCTGTCCAGGTCTACGCGGCCGGTCTCCAGTTTCCAAGGGGCCAAACCCTCATTGATGAGGGCCAAGAGCTGGCCGCCGGCGGTGTGGATTTTCTGCAGGTCAGGCAGCAAATGCTCTTGCCCCAAATCCGAGAGGTCTTCTTGAAGCATCTCACAATAGCCAATGATTTGATTGAGCGGCGTGCGCAGACTGTGCCGCACACCTGATAGCACATCTGTTTCACCCAGTTGATGATCCACCTCAACCGACGGCAACTCATCTGGCTTGCTGGAACTCGAGTCTGACATATAGCAACACTACGCTAAGCAGTCTTCAGGATTGATCTAATTCTTTTTTAACAACGCCTCCACTTTTTCCAGCAGTCGGGTTAGCTCGATGGGCTTGGTGTCATAATCATCACAACCGGCTTCGATTGCCTTCTCCCGGTCACCTGCCATGGCATGCGCAGTAAGGGCGATCACAGGTATCTTCTGCGTCACTGGAAAAGACTTCAACAGCTTGGTGGCTTCCCATCCATCCAACACTGGCAAACTCATATCCATAAGGATCAGGTCCGGGTTCTCACTTTGCGCTTTGGCAACTCCTTCATTGCCATCCACAGCCATCACGACTTCATAGCCGCGTCGTTCCAAACGCCGGGAAAGCATGTCCCGGTTCATCTCGTTGTCTTCAACTAAAAGTATCTTGGCCATAATGTGTTCCTTGAAAGTTGCCCGCTATTTTTCCCCGCTTTTGGCGGCGCCCGACTCGATAAAGGAGCTGACCAATTGTCTTACATCCGCCATCAGTTGCTCCTGCTCATAGCTGCCTTTGCGCATGATCTTGGTGACATTTCCATTGAGGCGCTTGTAATCATTGGCGGTCAATTCCATCGCGGTGATTACCACGACCGGGATGTCCTTCCATTCTGTCACCTCCCGCAAGTGTGATACAAACTCAAAGCCGTCCATCTCCGGCATCATCAAGTCTAAGAGAATCAAAGAGGGACGTCTCTCAGCAATCATCGCAAGTGCTTCCTGACCATTTGCAGCATCCATCACAGACCAGCCATCACGCTCCAACAGAACGCGCATGAACTGTCTGATACCCTCCTCATCCTCGACAACCAGAACCAAAGATTCATCAGAGAATCGACGGTATTTACGCAACAATCCGGAGAGTTTATCCCGATTGATGGGTTTGGTGAGATAGTCGGCCGCCCCCAAAGCAAAGCCCATGTGCTTGTCCTCGATCATCGAGAGCATGACAACTGGTATCTCGCTTAGTACGGAATCATTTTTCAGAGAGGATAAAACATTCCACCCATCCATCTCGGGCATCATCACGTCCAAAATGATTACATCCGGCTTGATTTCACGGGCTACCTGCAACCCTTCCCGCCCTGACTGGACACCGTTGACTGTGAAGCCCTGCCGCTGGAGCAAACGTTTGAGCAAATCATGGATAGTGGGATCATCATCAATCACCAGAACACTGCCTGCTGTAGCCTCCACCATGGTGGAGTCCGACTTGGAAGTTGAGGAAACAATACCTACGTCGGGCGTATCTGTCCCAACTCGAGCTGGCAAACGGATGGTGAAGGTCGAACCCTTTTTAAACTCGCTGGCCACAGTGGTATCCCCCCCCATCATGCGGGAGAAATACCGGGTAATAGCCAAGCCTAGACCTGTGCCGCCAAATTTTTTGGTTGTACCAGCATCAGCCTGCACGAAAGCTTGGAACAAGCGGTCCATTTGTTCCTGGGTCATACCGATTCCAGTATCACTTACCTTAAAAGACATCCATTCACTTCCGTCCGGTTTCCCCCGCGCAACCTCCAAGGTGATGGTGCCCTCACTGGTGAATTTGGAAGCATTGCTCAGGAGGTTGAAAAGCCCCTGACGAAGTTTCGTCACATCGGCATACATCGTGCCGATTTCCGGGGGGCAAATCACCTTCAGCTTGTTCGAGTTTTTGGCCACCAACGGAGTGATCGTATTGGAAACCTCCTTGATGAGTTGGGCGACATCAAAGGTTTCCAGATAAAGATCCATCTTGCCGGACTCGATCTTGGATATGTCGAGCACATCATTTATCAGCCCTAACAGGTGTTTCCCGGCGGAGTGAACTTTGTTCAAGTCATCGACAAAGGATTTTTCCCCCAAATCCTCCGCTTCCTCCTTGAGCATCTCGCTGTAACCAATGATTGCATTCAGAGGAGTGCGCAGCTCATGGCTCATGTTAGCCAAGAAGGCACTCTTGGTCTGATTGGCCACTTCCGCTGCTTCCCGTGCATCTTCGGCATCACGCGTAGCCTGGCTGAGGGCGGCGGTGCGCTCTTCCACCCGTTGTTCGAGCAATGCATTGGCTTCCTCAGCCCGTTTGTTCGCCGCCTGTAACTCAGCATCTCTTTGCTGAATATCTGCCAGCATGCGGTTGAACGCCTCGATCATCTGCCCAATCTCATCCTCACTGGTCTTGCGGGCGCGGACCGAATAATCACGATTCGTCGATACTGTCTTGGCGGTGCCAGCAAGCTCAAGGATGGGACTGGAATGATGCGTTGGAGACGAAACGAAAACAGCAAAGCCATCAAGCAGGCGATCAGCGATGATACCACGAGAATCTTGGCGTACTGGGCCAGGCGATCGGAAAAGCGCTCACTCAGATCCGCCTTAAGATAAACCGTACCAAGTTGCTTGCCGTTGTAAACGACAGGTTCAAAAAGATAGAGGGCCTTGTCATCAAACCGGTAGCGTACTTTGGATGGCTCACGGGGTAAAAACTCATTGCCTTGTGCCGGGATATACTTGGCTATGAGTTCATTATCCATGCCATAAAGACACGCGGCCAAGACGCTTGGATCGTTGCGCAGATACTCGAAAGGATTACGGTCTTTCTGGTCGCCCGTTTTCTGCAAAAGGACGAGGGTACTGTTGCCCTTTGCCAGCTCGGCGATAGACCCCAGCTTCTGCACCTTGTCCTGACGAAAGGTGTATTCCTCGTAACCAACAATCGCTGTGCACGCGATAAGCAAGGTGATGACACTGGTCATCATGTTGACCATGGTCACCTTCCACTGGAATGGCAATCGCTTGAACATACTGTTTGGCGCTACTCCAAACGAGTCGTCGCGCACGGCGGTAAGCTGCTTTTTAATCCCGTTAAGGATTAAATCTCTGAAATCTCAAAATGAATCATTTGCCTACGCCCGCAAGCAAATGAACCCTATCCGAGTCCGCAGCAATCGCTCAAGCTCTGGTTGTTGCCAATTAGGCTTATTTCACACTCCATAAGCTGTGTGTCTCCGATTGCGTTTCACAGTATAAGTACAATGGCTTTTACTAAAGCAACATTATTCAAATCTAAGTCATTGAAAGTGAATGATTTGCCTTATTTTGCCATCCATCAACCATATATTGCTTGCAACCAATTTTAGCCATCCCAGTTTTAGACTAAAATACAGGCGTGAAAACTAAAAATTCGGTTGGCGGTCGGACGGATTGAAGGTTAAACGTAGTCCGATGCATCCGCGCATTGAGATTATCTCTGATGATATCACGAAATTGTCACTTGATGCCATCGTGAATGCTGCCAACAGCTCCTTGCTTGGAGGTGGCGGTGTGGATGGAGCGATCCATCGCGAAGCCGGACCAGAGCTTTATGAGGAATGCAAACGCTTAAAAGGCTGCCCCACTGGTGAGGCAAAGATTACCCTGGGTTATAATCTTCCAGCCAAACATGTGATTCATACAGTCGGCCCCATCTGGAATGGAGGCCAAAGAAATGAAGACGAAAAACTGGCCAGGTGTTATCGCAGAAGCTTCGCAGTCGCCATCGAGAACGGATTGAAAACAATCGCTTTCCCTGCTATCAGTACAGGTGCCTATGGATTTCCAATGGACCGTGCGGCGAAGATTGCCATCCGCGAAGCCATTGCATTTCTTAGTGACAGTCCCGAATTTGAAAAAGTCGTCTTTTGCTGCTTTGGTCCCGCCGCCTTGCGAGTCTACAAAGAAACTTTGGACGAATTGACTGACGTTCCTCACTTATAGCACGCGACTGATTCAACGCCAGCGCCAAGCCTTCCCCTTATAATCGCCAGCCCCGACGATAATTGTGCTGCACGAATCCTTCTGCTTCCGGGCAATTTGGTGAGCTAAGAGAGACCGCATCCCACTCCATGCGCTTGTTCCCGATGCGGTGGGAGACATTGCCCAATTGCACCGTTTCAGTCAATGCTGAGGCATAGTCGAAGTTCGACGTCGTCCCGCCCGCACCTTTGCATGCTTGGATCCACTCAGCGTGATGACCAATCGAATCCGGAATAAACGGAGTCGGCGGTTGATATCCAGCGAAGTCTTTTTCTGGCAAAAGAACATGCTTGCTATAATCAGCCAGCAGCATGCCTTTGGCGCCCACAAAAAGCACACCATTACCCCATTTAGGCAATAACCCTTGTTCGAAGTGTGGCGGTCGTTTCCCTCCTTGATACCAATTAAGCTCCACACCCGTCAGATTCTCCCGGGCTGGATAGGTGAACTTCGTCACCATCCAGTTCGGGGCGCATTCTGGATGCGGTGTCGGCCCATTGGAGTGGACTTCGATTGGATAACGCAAGCTCAAGGCCCAATGGGCCAAATCCATGTAATGGCAACCGAAATCAGCCATGGTGCCACCACCAAAGGCCCACCAACGTCGCCACTTGAACGGCAGATATTCCGGATGATATGGACGATACTTGGCCGGTCCCAACCAAAGATCATACTTCAGGTTCGCTGGGATCGGCACGATATCCTTGGGCCGAGGCATCGGCTCCCAAACTGTCCCCACCCACACGTGTGCTTCCGCAACCTCGCCGATGGCTCCCGACTGGATTAACTCGACTACCCGACGGTAATTACTGCCAGCATGGATTTGATTGCCCATCTGGGTGGCCAGCTTCAGTTCACGAGCACGGTCACCTATGGCTCGAGCTTCAGAAACGGTGTGGGTAAGCGGCTTCTCACAATAGACCGGTAATTTCGAATCCAACGCCGCCATGGTCGCCACTGCATGGGTATGATCTGGCGTGCTGACTACGACCGCTTCCACGTCGTTGTCGTCTATCAGATGGAAAAAATCCCGGTATTGCTTGGCATCTGGATACGTCTCCTTCGCCTTGTCCAAGTAGTTCGCATCCACATCGCACAGAGCGACAATGTTCTCCGTGCTGACACCTTTGAGATTGGCTTCACCGCGATTGGCGATGCCGATCACTCCCACATTCAAACGCTCATTCGGAGATTTCGCCTGTCCCTTGCGCCGAAACCATGAAGCATTTGCCTGACCTGCAGCCAACATTCCGGCGATACCGCCAGCCGCCAAACCCGCCTGCTGAATGAACCGACGGCGGCTCAAAGCTGCTCTCAATGATTTCTCTCCCTCGCTCATACTTAAGGCAATTCGCGAATGAAGATGTTCTTGAACTGCACGGGGGTCTTGTGAGCCTGCAATTCGATCTGTTCCCAATCATAGATCGGCTTGTCCCGCTCCCAATAATTCTCCATCGTCACCCCCATCTTCTTTTTCGTGTCGTAGGTGACCAAGTCATCATTCAGGTAGACCATCACTTTGTCGCCCAGCATGAGGATGCGCATACGATTCCATTCGCCCACGAAATAATCTGAGCGGCTCAAGGGCTTGCTGAGATTCACCTTGTTATTAAAGAGGCCCCCAGAACCAACACTATCATCCCAGATCTGAACCTGGGGAGAGCCACGCAGATAAACGCCGCTGTCGCCCTTTTCCTGAATCCTCCAGTCGAGCACCAGTTCGTAATTGCCGTAGTGGCGCACCGTGCAGAGATTTTCGAAACCATCCCCCACATAATTAAGAACACCTTTGCTCACCACCCAATTCTTTTCCATCAAGCGATCCGCCTTGATCTGCTTAACCGCCCATTCGCTCAGCGGCATCGCTTTGCGCTTCGGCGGATTCTCCACCAAACCCTGCCAACCGCTCAGATCGACACCATTGAATAAACGCGCGAAACCATCAGGCAGTTGATTCGTGATCTTGGGCTTCGCAAGTTCCTTCACACGGATATTACGGAACTCCACATAATCATTGTGCCCCAGCAGGCCAATGTGGCCTTTTTCGCGGAACATACCCGGGTGTTTCTGGATCACTTCCGCATCAGTGACATCATTAAGGTTCCCATTCAGGATCACCTTTCCGTTCATCTTCACGGTGATCTTGCGACCGATACAGGTGATCTCTTGCTCGTTCCACTCGCCCAAAGGCTTCAACATCATGCGCTCGGCCGGGATCAGGCCATAGACGGAACCATTCACCTGCCACGGCTTGATGCCCGCGTACTTAGGATCGGCATCATCCAGAATCTGGATTTCCATGCCGTCATAGGCAATAGATTTATCCGTCAGCGGCGCCCGGATACCCACACCGTTATTCCCGGCTGCTTCCAGCTTGAACTCCAGACGCAGCACAAAGTCAGCATACTCTTTCTCGGTCAGTAGATTGCCGCCCCCGCCTTTGGCGCAATATATGATGCCGTCCTTTACTCCATATCCACCACCCTTTGCGCCCAATAAAGTCCAGCCTTTGAGTGATTTGCCGTCGAAGAGACTGACAAAACCCTTTTCAGATTTGCCCGCCTGCAGATTCATCACGCCGCCCAGCAGCAGCGCCAGCAGCAGGATACTAGTTTGCCGTATTACAACTTGCATAATTGAAATGTAGCCAAATCCATACCCTTTCACCAAGGCGAATTTCCGGTTCTATTCTTTTGTCACCGTGATCATATCCAGCGTCACCATCCGCCCCGTAAGCCCTGTCCCCAAAACCGCCGCTTTCGATGCGGCCGGCGCCCTGTTCGGATCAAACTGCTCCGTCCGGATCGTTGTCAGCCGACGATTTGTGACGTCACTGGCCACGTAATATGTGGCCTTCACCATGTGACGAAAATCGCTTCCAGCCGCTTCAACCAATCGCTTCATCTCGAGGAATATCGTGGCCAACTGGGCTTCACCCATGGTGTTCTGCTCTCCATACAATCCACTGAGGTAGACTTCTCGCCCGCCATTCACTCGGACAACCCGGCTGAACACCGGTGAAGCCTTCGCCCCGGGCGGGGTCAGATACTCGACCACCGGCAACCCTTCCGCCTTGGGCAGCGCCACAATCATCTCGATTTCTACTGGAGAAGCAGTCATCCATTCGACCAAGTGAATCACCGGCGCTGGGCCTTGCGGAAAACGCTGTTTGATCGCATCCACCACCACCTGTTGCTCCGTCATCGGGTTAACAAAAACCTTGAATTGCGCGATCTGCTCCGGCTTGGCTTCCAAGAAGCTCAAGGTATCCCACAATTGCTTCAAGACGCTTTCCGTAGCTGCCTGCGTCGTCCCCTCACCGGCCAGACCGGAAACATAAGCCTTACGCCCCGCAGGCAGTATCGTGTAATGGCTTCCTCCGGGCACCGGATGTATGCCAAGCAACTGCACCGATTCGATTTTATCGCTGTTGCTTGATGAAACCGCCACCGCATCCAACGCGAGTAGAGCTCCTTTCTGCGGGAGATTGCCTCGCACGAAAGCTACCGCCGGGAGATTCTGGCCAAAACGCCGATTGATCTCCGCGCGCACTCCTGCTGTCACATCATCGCGAGCAACATACAAATTCAGTTTTACCACTGTCTCCCGACTGGCCTGGGCTGCTTCCAACACCTTGTCCAACAAGTTAAAGACAGCCTCCACGTGCTGATTGGTATCTCCTAGTTTTCCGTAAGCATCCAGCGGCAGCAATTGTGCGGTATGCACCAAGGCCGCGCTTCCCTTCACCACGATTGCTCCCGATCTGGCCTTGGCTTCTGCAACCTCAAAACGCTGCAACTCCGCCGCAGTCAACTCAGCTGCGAAAAGCCCCCATAGAGCCATCCAAACCATCATAATCAGTCTCACTGCACTCAGGCTTTTAGTAATGGAGAACTCGCAATGGAATGTTTGCTGTTTAGTCATGCTCATCGCGTCCCTCCCACCTCATGTCGCAGCATCTTCCCCGGACGCGCTTGCGTGTGTTTGTCATTTTCCACCACGGCTTGACCATTAACCAATACTAGCCGGAAGCCGGTCGCATAATGATGCGGCTCGGTAAAGGTCGCATTATCCTGCACTTTCTCCGGATCAAACACGGCGACATCCGCCCACATTCCCACGTGGATCAATCCCCGGTCCTTCAGTTGAAATGTCGTGGCGGGCAAGGATGTCATCCTCCGCACCCCATCTTCCAGACGCAGCATCTTTTCCTTCCGCACATACTCCGCCAATGCCCGCGCATTGTTTCCATACCCGCGAGGATGTGGCACGCCTGAGCCGAACACCCGCACTCCACTGTCCGCCGCGATCATCGTGTTCGGATGTTGCAGATACTTCCGCAAATCATCCTCGCTCATGCTATGGAAGACACCAGACGCCCCACCATTCGCGGTGATTTCCAGCAGCAAATCAATCTGGGCATCTAACGAGGTATTCCCCCGCTCTTTTTCGGCTGCTTGTGCCAGGTTAAGCCCGTTCAATTTCCGGTTCTTCCGATATTCCGCAATGAACACATAGCTCAAATCTTCATTTCCACTCTTCTCCACACTCTCTTTTATCTCCACCACCATCTTGGCTTTCAACGCCGGGTCCGCCAGCCGCTTCCGGAACTCAGCATCATTCCCCTCTCGTGCCCATTCCGGCACGCGACTCGAAAGCCCTGTGCTGGATGCCGGATACATGTATTGATCTTGGGTGATATCCAGTCCTTCCGCCCGCGCCGCTTCGATCGCCGCCAGCACTTTGTCGGTCTGTCCCCACGCCGATTTGCCCGCCAGCTTGATATGCGATATCTCCGCCCGCACACCAGCCTCCCGTGCGATGCGGAACAATTCATCCAACGCATTGAATATGCCGTTGCTCTCACTTCGCATATGGCTCGCATAAACCCCGTCGAACGGAGCCACTGCTTTCGCCAGTTCTACTAATTCCTCTGTCTCGGTAAATGTCCCCGGCAGATAGATCAGCCCGGTGGACATTCCCACCGCGCCATCCTCCATCGCCTTCGTCACCAACTCCTTCATCTTGGCCATCTCGGTGGCATTCGGTGGCCGCTTGAAGGAACCACCCATTACCTGCCCCCGCACTGTGCCCTGACCAATGAGCGTCGCCACATTCGGAGAAACCAGAACATCTTCCAGCTCCTTGAAATACTTCCCGATATCCAGCCGTGAAGATCCGCAATTCCCCAGCACTAGTGTCGTGACACCCATCCGCACAAAATTCTCCGCCAACGGCTGTTTCTCGATCCCCTCCGCGTGCGTATGCACATCGATGAAACCCGGCGCCACCACCAGCCCCTTGGCGTCTAATACCTGCTTGGCCTCTCCCGGCAAATCCTTCCCTATGGCCACGATGCGACCACCCTTGATACCCACATCCGCGAAATAGGCCGGATTGCCTGTGCCGTCTGCGATTCGACCACCTTTGATGAGCCAGTCATACTCTGCCGCCGAGACACACTGCAGTCCGGCCATGACCAGCAAAATGAAGCGAATGAAATGAGTCACGCCGGAGTTATGACAAAAACTGATACGCTGCGCTACTCCGCATTTTGAGCTGCTAAAAACTCCCCCTCCTGCATCCGCAATCGAATGTCCAGCTTTGGTCGGGCTGGCTGGCCTGAACCCCGTGCTGAGAAGTCGGGGCAGCCGGCCGATGACGAAGCAAATAACCGTCCTAATGGAAACAGGGCATGCTGATGCCATCAGCATTAGCACTCTTCTCTCTTTGAAATCTTGAAATGAAGTTCCGACCGATTCGCCCACGCGACTCCCCATCCACCGTAACCGACTTATGACCTCCTTAATCACGAAGAAATAATCCTCTTCGCAACCTGCCAAGTCAAAAAATATTCGCTGCGCCAGAACGATTTCCTGCAACCATTTGCACTACGACAAATTACAAAAACACTATTCTGCGTAACTCGCATTCCAGCAAGTTTCCAAAATGCCCAAGCCCGCTGAAGTACACCAGTTTCTTCCTTCTAAACTCTAACTTCTCAGTTTCCCGCCTTGATCGCCTCCAGCTCCTCCCATCGCTCAAACAGCTTGGCCAGCTTGGCTTTCTCACCGTCTAACTCAGAAATCAGAGTGTTCGCCTGCGCCGCGTTCTTCTTGTAAAACTCCGGATCCGCCAGAGTTGCCTCGATTTTCGCGATACTTTCCTCCGCCGAGTGAATGGCCGCCTCCATACCCTCCAACTCCTGCTGCTCCTTGAACGACAGCTTCTTCACTTTCTGCGTGGGCTGTTGCTTGGCTGCGGCCGATTGCTTGCTGCTCGCTGCAGATTTCGCCGCCGCTCGTTGCCATTCCAAGGCCGCCTTCTCTTCCCGCTTCCGTTTTTCCAGGTAGTATTCGTAGTCGCCTACGCTATACGTCACCTTGCCCTCGCCCTCAAACGCCAATATGCCCGTGCAAACGCGATTGAGGAAATAACGGTCATGGCTCACCACCAGCACCACTCCGGGGAAGGTCATCAACGCCTCTTCCAGAACGCGCAAAGTCGGCAGATCCAAATCATTCGTCGGCTCATCCAAGATCAAGAAGTTACCGCCGTTCTTCAAGATACGCGCCAGCAGCAAGCGGCTCCGCTCCCCACCGCTGAGATGCTTCACCTGCGTCACGATCCGGTCATCGGTGAACAGGAACCGCTTGAGATAGGCGCGCAGGGATAGCTTGCCCTCGCCGAACTGCACGAACTCTGTGCCGTCACTGATCTCGTCCAGCACCGTTGCCTCTTCATTGAGTTGCAACCGTCCTTGATCCACGTAATTGAACTTAGTGAGCTGACCGATCTGCACCGTGCCTTCCGTCGGCTCCATCTGGCCGATGAGGATTTTCAACAAGGTCGTCTTGCCCAACCCATTACGCCCCGTGATACCCACGCGCTGGCCACCTGCGAAATCCAAGTTGATATTAGAGAACAATCGGCGTCCGCCCAATTCCATCGCCACATTCTCAAGTTGTGCCGTGCGGTTTCCCAATTGCGGCGGCGGCGGGATCACCAGATCCACATCACCATCGGCTTCCACCACTTTCTGGTTGGCGACCTCGAAGTAACGGTCGATACGCGCCTTAGCTTTGCTCGTTTGCGCCTTTGGACCACGCCGCACCCAGTCCAGCTCACGCTTCAGGAACATCTGCCGTTTGTGCTCCGTCACCTCGGCGGAAGCTTCGCGTTCCGCCTTGCCCAGCAGGTAATCCGTGTAATTGCCGTCGTAGGCAAAGAACTGCCCGTTCGCCAACTCCACGATGGTGTTTGTGATGCTGTCGAGGAAGTAGCGATCATGGGTCACCAGTAGAAACGCCCCGGTGTAGCCCTTGAGAAATTCACCCAGCCATTCGATGGATTCCGTATCCAGATGGTTCGTCGGCTCGTCCAAGATCAGCAAGTCCGGCTGGGCGATGAGCGCCCGGCACAAAGCCACGCGACGTTTCTCTCCGCCGGACAAAGTCTTGATGTCGCGATCCGGCGCTGGGCAGTTCAGCTTCGCCATCGCCGTCTCGATGTGGTTATCGATGTTCCAGCCATCTAGCCGCTGGATATGCTCCTCGATCTCCTCATGCCGGTTGGAGTGCCCCGGCAGCGATTCAAACTCTGCGATCAGGTCCAACACCCGCTTGGCACCTGCCCGCACGTTGTCCAGCACGTTCAGATCCTCATCCAACGTGAACGTCTGCGGCAGATACCCCACCACCAGGTCTTTCTTCTGCGTCACCTCGCCACTGTCCGGCTCCAGCTCTTTGGCGATGATCTTCAGGAACGTGGATTTGCCCGAGCCGTTGCGCCCCACCAGGCCGATGCGGTCGCCCTCATGGATGCTCAATGAGGCCCGCTCCAGCACATAGCGGTCGTTATGACGCACCACCAGTTCCGTAGCGCACAAAATAGTTGGTCCAGACTTGTCCGACATGAGCCGCGAAGCCTACAAGGCCGACCGAAGCAGGACAACTGTTGTTCCTAATATTTGGATTGCTGCGGCTCGACGCAGCTTTCCACCCGAGGCGGCTTGACGCCTCGTTAGCTTTGCTGACCAGTCAAACCAGCAGGCTTCGCCCTAATCACAGATGCTAAACCTCATCAGCTGAGAGTTTTATCCATCTCTTTTCCCTAAAAAAGCATAGCCCCTCGGTGGCTTTTCGTTAGAATTTCCCCCGTCAAATCCCAAGTCTCCAGCTCGGCTGGGCGGAGCATAAAGCTAACTATCTATACATTTATGTCAGAGAAAATTGGATTCGTCGGGGTCGGTCGCATGGGGGCTAACATGGCCCGTCGCCTCAAGGAATGCGGCTACGAAGTCAGCGCCGTCTATGATGTCCGCAAGGAATCAGCCGTGGAGCTCGCCAAAGAAGTCGGCGCCACCGCCTGCACCACCCTCGCCGGTGTCACCGAACTCTCCGACGTCATCATTACCGTCGTCACTGATGACAAAGCCCAGTTGAACATCTTCACGAACAAGAAGGATAATCTGCTGAAGAAAGCGGCTGGTCGCATCTTCATCAACTGCGCCACGCTGACGCCCAAGGTCCATGTGCAAGTGGACAAGCTCGCCAAGAAAGCCAAGGCCGCCTCGCTCGAAGCCTGCATGGCCTCCAGCATCAACCAGGCCCGTAACGGCACTCTCTATCTCATGGTCGGTGGTGCTCCAGCCACCTTCAACAAGGTGAAACCCCTTCTGGAAAAACTGAGCGATGAAGGCAAGCTGCTACGCTACATCGGCGGCCCCGGCAAAGCCGCTGAGGTGAAGGCCTTGGTCAACATGGTGATGAATATCAACACCGCCGGTCTCGCGGAAGGTCTCGGTCTCGCCGCCGCTCTCGGCCACGATCTCAAGCAGGTCATGGAAGTCTTCTCCCAGACGGGTGCCAACTCCCGCGTGCTCGTCACCGACGGCGAGGACATGATGAACCGCGATCACTCCTGCTTCTTCTCCGGCGCCCACGCCGCGAAAGACTCCGGCATTGCTTTGTCTCTGGTTAAGGCCAAGAAGATTAACGCACCGCTCGCGACGGCCACCTACAAGCAGTTCACCAAGATGACCAAGATGGGTCTCGGTGGCCTGGACAAGTCCGGCATCGCCGAACTCACCTTCAAAGGCCGCGCTGGCAAAGGCCTGAAGAAGTCCAAGTAAGTTTCGAAATAGTTTTACGCTTCCGACCCTATTCCTCTCCCCTCAACGGGGAGAGGGACCAAGGGTGAGGGGTGAGAATCCCTCACAGTGTTTGATAGTTTTTAGCCCCATGTCCACCCGCAAGCTAACCAAGGATTGGAAAGATAAACTGCGTTCTGCCATCCCCTTCGGTCTGGGCGAGACCAAGCCCAAGCACTTCCGCGACATGGTGGGCATCGTCTGGAAGAACCGCGACAATCTTCCCTACGCTTGGAAAGTGGTCACGAAAGGCGTCTGCGATGGTTGCGCCCTTGGGGTCGCCGGTTTGCATGATTGGACCATCTCCGGTGTGCATCTCTGCATGACGCGCCTGAATCTGCTCCGGCTCAACACCATGCCGGAGTTCGATCACAATATCCTCTCCGATATCGAGGCCCTCCGCTCCAAGCTTGCGTTGCAGATCGGCCACAGCCCCCTGCCCACTTCTCAACGTGGCCGCGGGGCCATCCAGAATGGCTTCGACAACGCCCAACTCCGTGAACTCGGCCGCCTCGCATACCCGATGCTGCGTTGCAAAGGCGACAAAGGCTTCCGCCGTATCACTTGGAGTGAAGCCCTCGAACGCATCGGCAAACGCATCCGCTCCAGCGATCCGAAAAGGCTGGCGTTCTTTGTCACCTCTCGCGGCGTTACGAATGAGGTCTATTACGTCGCGCAAAAGGTCGCCCGCTTCCTCCGTACGAACAATATCGACAACGCCGCCCGCCTTTGCCACTCGCCGTCCACAGGGGCGATGAAATACGGCATCGGAGTCGCCGCCACTACGTGCAGTTACAAAGACTGGTATGGCACGGATCTAATCGTCTTCTTCGGCGCGAACCCGGCGAACGACCAACCCGTCACCACCAAGTATCTGCACGAAGCCAAAGCACTCGGCACCAAGATCGTGATGGTGAACCCGTATCTGGAGCCGGGCATGAAACGCTACTGGGTGCCCTCTACCACCAGCAGCGCCCTCTTCGGTACAGACATCGCTGATTACTGGTTCCCCGTCACTCAAGGCGGTGACATCCCGTTTCTCTATGGCATTCTGAAAATCCTCATCGCTGAGGGTTGGCTGAATCACGAATTCATTGCTAAGCACACCAGCGATTTTGAGGCGATGAAAACTGCGGTCGCTCAGCATGATTGGCCAGAGTTGGAACGCGAATCAGGCCTTACCCAAGCGGACATGCGCGAGTTCGCCGAGTTGATCCGTGATGCGAAAAATGCCGTGCTCGTCTGGAGCATGGGTATCACGCAACACACCTTCGGAGGCGATGGCGTCTCCATGATCCTCAATCTCGGACTCGCCCGTGGTTATGTAGGTCGTGATAAAAATGGCCTCATGCCCATCCGTGGTCATTCCAGCGTGCAAGGTGGCGCGGAGATGGGTGCTTACGCCACCGCTTTTCCCGGCGGCAAAGCCATCAATTCTGATAACGCCCGTGAACTCGCCGATCATTACGGCTTCGAGATCCCCGACTGGCCCGGCCTGCCCGCCACTGAGATGGTGGAAGCCTGTGCCCGAGGCGAGCTGGACATGCTCTACTGCTTGGGCGGCAATTTCCTGCGCACACTTCCGGAGCCGGATTACGTCGCGAAGGCCATGAGCAATGTTCCGCTCCGCGTGCATCAGGACATCATCCTCACAGATCAGATGTTCATCGAGCCGCAGGAGGAAGTTCTCTTGCTCCCCGCCAAGACTCGTTACGAACAGGACGGCGGCGGTATCGAGACCACCACCGAACGCCGTATCGCTTTCAGCCCCGAGATTCCCCGCCAAGTCGGCGAAGCTCGTGCCGAATGGAAAATCCTCACCGACATCGCCACCGCTGCGTACCCCGACCGTGCCGATGAACTAGGCTGTGAAACCGGTGATAATATCCGGGAAGAAATCGCCCGGGTCGTGCCATTTTACGAAGGCATCCAAAACCTGCAGAAAACAGGTGATGCCGTGCAATATGGCGGTCCGCATCTCTGTGCCGACGGCCATTTTCCCACCGCCAATGGCAAAGGCCGTTTCCGCGTGGTGAACATCCCCAACTTGCGTAAGGACCGCCCCGCCGGAATCTTTGAAGCCAGCACCCGTCGCGGCAAACAGTTCAACACGCTCATCTACGCCGAGATCGACCCGCTCACTGGTGCCGCTCGCGACGCTGTGTTCATGAATCCGGACGACGCTGCTGCCTCGCATCTCAAGCAGGATGACCGCATCGCCTTGGTAAATGCACTAGGCCGATACGAAGGTCGCGTCTTCATCGCGCCGATTGCGCGAGGAAACCTCCAAGTGATGTGGCCGGAAGGCAACATCATCATACATCGCGGCGCGGTCGATACCTTGGGAGGCGTACCTGACTACAACTGCCAGGTCCGCATCGAAAAACTTTAGCGCACGTGTCTCACGTGCGGGCATGCGGCCCCTTGCCACGCCAGCCACTCCCTATAGTTTCGGATTTAACCCTCTGTATGCCATCGGGGCGAACAATCCTGCCACCGCATGCGCAAAGAGAAAAACCCACAAACTCTTAAATGAAAGCAAACCCATCACACAAGAACCTAAAGCCGTCGCCGGATTCAGCGACGCTCCCGAAACTGCTCCAGCAGCAAATACACCCGCCATAACTAATCCCCCGATCATTGCACCGCCTGCCAAAGCAGACCATTTATCGCGCTGTTTGTGCAGATGGATCATCGCGTAGCAAAGTAGAAGCGTGAACAGGAACTCCACCAGTAGTGCTGGCAAAACCTTCGGCTCCATCGACCCCGCCTTGAATCCGCTCTTTATGACTTTCACCACTGCTGCCCCGGCACCCGCGCCCAGAAATTGAAAAATCACATACGGCACCAGTTCCTTGGATTGCAAAAGACCAGCCCGCCAGAGTGATAGCGATACCGCCGCATTGTAATGCGCTCCCGAGATACCCCAGCCCAACGCCACCATAACCGCCACCACCGCTCCGATAGCGATCGCCGGCATAGTCCCCGCACCTGCAGCGATGGAGACGCAACCCAGACAAAGCACCCAGAAGAACACCCCGCAAAACTCGGTTAGATACCTGTTCATCAAATGTGATCGTTGTGCTAGGTGTAACGGTTCACCGTTCCCGCCTCAATCCGCAATCTGCTCTCATTGCACATTCCCGCTGACGTCACTATGCTTTCACCTGTGACCAGTCCATCCAGTTCCGGCTCTATCCAGCATCGTCCCGTCACGAAGGTGACAGCGCACGGCCCGTCCCTTTCAGAGCAGGACGCAGTGGCCGCCGAGGAGCCTTTGGAAATCCGACTGCAAAGCCAGAGCATCGCCATCACCATGCGGACGCCCGGCCATGACGCCGAACTCGCCCTTGGATTCCTCGTCTCGGAAGGTTTGATCACGTCCCGCGATCAAATCACCCATATCGCCCACTGCCAGACTGGCGAAGCCGCACAAACCGGAAATGTCCTAAACGTTTTTACTACCGATGAGGTAGCGCCCGATTTCGAGAAGCTCACCCGCCATGTCTTCGCCTCCTCCAGTTGTGGACTTTGCGGCAAGGCGTCCATCGATGAAGTCCACCAGCACTTCCCGCCCATTACGCAGTTTCCTAAAGTAAGCCGCCAGGTCTTGCGGCAACTCCCGACGACTCTGCGCCACCACCAAGCCGCCTTCGATCAGACCGGCGGACTTCACGCTGCAGCACTCTTTGATTTGCAGGGAAACATGCTCGTCTGCCGTGAAGATGTGGGCCGCCACAATGCCGTGGATAAAGTCATCGGCCACGCCTTGGAAGCCGGTGTATGGCCTTTGGAAAACTGCATCCTGCAAGTCAGTGGACGCGCCTCGTTTGAAATCCTGCAGAAAGCCCTCGCAGCACGCATCCCCATCGTTGCCGCCGTCTCTGCCCCCTCAAGCCTGGCCGTGGATTTCGCGAAAGAGAGCGGCCAATTACTTGTCGGCTTCATGCGTGGCGAAACGATGAATCTTTACACGCACCCGGAAGCAGTCACTTATTGAGGAACTTGACCACCGCTTCCGTGCGCGAACTGACGTGCAGCTTGTCGTAGATGTTCCGCAAATGGCTGCGAACCGTGTCGAAGCTGATGCTGAGCGTGTCGGCAATCTCTTTGTAGCGGTATCCTTTGGCTAGCAATTCCAGAATCTCCTGCTCACGCTTCGAGAGCGCCTGCGCATCTGTATCCGGTTTGTTCTTCTTTTGGAAATACTGCACCACCACCCGCGCGATCTTGCCAGACATGGGCGAAGCACCGCGTTGCACTTCTTGAATTGCATCAAGCAACTTTGCGTGCGGTGTCCGTTTCAACAGATAGCCACTGGCTCCCGCCGCCAGTGAATTGAAGATCTGGTCTGGATCCTCATACATCGTCAGCATCATGATCTGAGTCTGCGGTGCCAGTTCCTTGAGCTTCCTCACACAATCGATGCCCGACATGTTCGGCAAATTGATATCCATCAGCACGACATCCGGTTTCTTATCCGGGATATGCTTGATGGCATCCTCCGCCGTGGTGTGGGAGCTGACGCACTCGAACCCGTCGGCGTCGTTGATCAGGGCCGCCAGACTCTCTCTGACACCCCCGTCATCTTCGACAATTGATACTTTGGTGGCCATACGATTGATTGCTAGGAACAGGATTACCTTACCACCCATTCCCCCCATCTCCAAGCTGCAAAACTACGTACTCAGTTTGATTCCCAGGCGCAGGCGTGTTCCCTTCCCCTTTTCACTCTCCATGTCCAGTTTACCCCCTCCGTCCTCGATGCGTTTCTTCATATTCATCAGTCCGTTGCGGGTCGGGTCTGTCTCTTCCAGCGCGAATCCCTTGCCATTGTCCTCGATCAGAATCTCCAGCCGTGACTGTTTGAAGGACAGTGTGATCTTGACCTCGCTGGCCTCGGAATGCTTGACGATGTTATTCAACGACTCCTTGACCACGAGAAACAGGCTGTGCCGCAATTCCGCCGACAACGGCACGGCAGGCAGGTCCGTGGGCATATCAAAACGGCAACGGATCGGGGTGATATCAAAATAATCCTCAGCATACTGCGCGATGAACGCCGCCAAGCGATCCAGCGTGTCATTCTTGGGATTAACCGCCCACACGATCTCATCCAGAGTTTGCACCACTTCACGCGTCGCTTCCTCGATCCGGTGGGATACCCGGTCCATCTCCTCTCCCGCAGGAGCCTTACGCCGCACCAACTCGGTGAGCAGACCGATTCGCGTGATGCGAGCACCCAGATCATCATGCATGTCCTGTGCGATACGCGAACGCTCCCGATCTAATGCCTGCTGCTGCTCCAGCACCACCAACTTCTGGCGCAGCTTACGCACCGTTAGGTAGCGGAAGAATGCGAAGACCAGAAACACTACGAACAGGACCATCCCGATCCGAAACCACCAAGTCTGGTAAACCCGCGGCAACACGACCACCCCGACCGTTCGACCGATGGGATTAGGCACCCCATCACTATTAGCAGCCATTACTTGGAAGCTGTATTTCCCCGGTGGCGGATCTAGATAAAAGGCAGTCCGCCTGGTTTCATCGTTTACTACTACCGGATCATATCCTTTCAGCTGATGCGAGAAACGCACGCGGCGCGGAGCCACAAAGCTAAGCCCTGTGAAACGGAACTCCAAACGTTCTGTGCCGGGCGGCACGCGGTAAACGGTTTGTGAGGCAAACTCTGTCGTGTTCGTGAATCGTCTTGGCTCTATCTCGATGCCATCCGCCACGACACTCTCGATGACCACAGTGGGAGGCCGAAGGTTCGGTCGCACATTGGCCGGATCAATCACCGACACCCCGTCACTCGTCGGGAACCAAAGTTTCCCATCCTGTCCGCGATAGCCCCAAGGCTGAAAACCACCGCTGCATTCGCGACCTGCCAATCCGTCGGACCGGTCATACAATACACTAACATAGCTTGGGACCCGGCCATCGGCATAACTTAACAGGGCTCTTTTTCTGACTTTCACCACACCACGATTACTCCCCAACCAAAGGTTATCCCGCTCATCCTCAAAAATCTGTGAGATGACGTCATCCGGCAAACCATTGGCCGTGGAAAAGCGGAAGAATCTGCCCCGGCGCAAGCAGGACAGTCCATTGTTTGTCCCGATCCACAATATCCCCTCACTGTCCTGATACAGCGCCCGGATGAAATCACTGCCCAAACCATCACCACGCCTGAAAACAGTGAAGATACTGTCCTTGAAACGGATCAGTCCTCCACCACCTGTACCGATCCACAAACTCCCATCAGTTGTCTCCAGCAATGCGCGTACATCGTCACTGCTGAAAATTTCCGGATCAGAACTTGAACTGAATGTCTTGCTCGCCCGGTTGTCCACCACCCGGGTAAGACCACCGCCAAAAGTGCCCACCCATAAGCGCCCCTTGCTGTCTTCATAAATCACCCGCACATCCTGGCTAGGCAGGCTGTCTGGCGAGTTAGGCGGGCCGATACGAGCAAACCGTATGCCGTTGAACTTGTATAATCCATCCCGCGTTCCCGCCCAAACATTACCAGCCAAATCCTCCAGCACCGACCAGACCACTAAGTTACGCAGATTCCCATGCTTCTGGTCATAGGTCGTGATATTGCCATCACGCAGGCGGTTCAAACCACCCCCCTCGGTCCCAATCCAAACCGAACCATCACGTCCCCCCGAGATTGACAGGATATTGTTCTGCGAGAGTCCTCGCTCGCGGTCATAGGTCTCGAATGCGCTTTCCCTCATCCGGTTTAGCCCGCCACCATTCGTCCCGATCCAGATATTGCCTTCCCTGTCCTGCGTGATGGAAAGAATGGAGTTTTGAGAAAGCCCTTGGGCGATGGTAAACCGGCGAAATTCTCCCTCGCGAAATTGATACAACCCTTTACCTGATGTACCGATCCAAATGGTGTCTTCCCGGTCCTTATAGAAAGCCGTCACCAAGGAAGGTTCCAATCCATCAGGCAACTCCCATGATTCTTCATCCTCTCGAAAGGCCGCCCAATGCCGCAGATACCCCCGCTCGATCAGCCAAAAACCATTCGCCGTCATCGCCCCCATCCGCATGCGATCTTCACCACCACCCGCCTTCTTATCAAACTCGCCTTCATGAAAAAGCCCCAGCATGTTTCCACTGCACCACCAAATATTTCCACCACCGCTATCTACCATCGATTCGATTGTCCCGATACCCACATCCCGTCGCGCTGTATACGGGGTGAATTCACCTGAGCGAAAACGGTTCAATGCCCCACCTACGGTAGCTACCCAGACATTGCCTTGATTGTCCGAAGTGATGGCCGAGATGGAGTCCGCCGCCAGCCCGCTCGCCTGGGAATAATTTTTGAATTCTCCATCCTTATAGCTTACCACCCCGCCACCTTCAGTGCCGATCCACAACACTTTGTTCTGATCTTCGTAGAGCGTCGAGATACGGCTGCTGACCAACTCCGGCGGCGTGATCGGAATGAACCGTACTCCATCAAAACGCACCAGACCGTTTGCCGTGCCCAGCCAGATGTAGGGTTCTGATGTCTGTAACACCGCATTCACCACCCCGCTCGGCAACCCATGCTCGGTGGTGAAGACATCAAAACGGTAACGCCGCTCCACCTTATTAGTGGTGCCCTGCGGTTGACCCGCCACCGGCCATGCCAGCCACAGCACACACCACAGCCACAAACCTGTCAGCAGGGTAGCTGACGGGCGGCGCGTCATCCGTTGACTTGTCGGTGCGAGGGACACGATTTGCTGGCTCCCCGCCAGACTGACACGCCCGGACTCCACACTCAAGTCTGCTCGCATCAAGGGTTTAAAACCTTCCTCCCATCGCTCACATGAAAATACCCTCCTATTCATGGAACTCTGCCTTGTCCGGAATCCGCGTGAACGCCACTTTGGTTCCCGAGAATCCCCGGGCGGATTTCGGCAACATACCCAAGGAAACTGTGTCTCGGCCAAAGCGTTTGTTTAAGGCATCGATCGCATCCGATAATCTCTGCCGAAGCTCTGTCGGGGCTTCGCCTGCCTCACGTGTCATCTCGAACAGTTCCAACTGCCGCAACTCCACCTCCGATACCAGATGAGTGAAGGTGACCGACACTTTTTTGAGCGGATGATTCCCCGTCACCTCGCGCACCCACTCCCACAGGATGCGCAATTGCTTCAGCAACATCGGGCTGTCATTCGCCGGGGAAAAACTGATTCCCTCCGAATGACGCGGCCCTTTATCGATCCGCACACTCACCTCCATATGCCGCGCCAGATGCTTCAATCGCCGCAAGCGGCTGCTGGCCCTCAATGTCAACCGCCGCATCACCAGCTCGGCCATCTGCGGCGGGCGCAACTCCGGTGCCAGCACATGGCTGTGCCCCACACTGCTCCGTTGCGTCGGCACATCCGGCATATCCACGCCATGTATCTTGTAGTAAAACCGCTCGCCCTCCACACCTCGCCAGACGTGCCGCAAGCGCGTCCGCGAAGCCTTCATCAACGCTTCCATCGTGCGGATTCCCGCTCCATGCAACCGCCGCTCCATGTTCGCGCCGATGCCCGGCATATCCGTGAGTTCCAGCTCATACAGCCTCTCTGGTAAATCCTGCGCCTCGATCACCACCAACCCGTCCGGCTTCTGCATATCACTCGCCACCTTCGCCAGAAAACGGTTCGGCGCGATACCGATGTTGCAGGTGATCGCC
Organism: Verrucomicrobiota bacterium; assembly: GCA_030834415.1. Lineage (GTDB taxonomy): Bacteria > Verrucomicrobiota > Verrucomicrobiia > Limisphaerales > JAEYXS01 > JAEYXS01. Next base: position 79,695 of record JAURFH010000001.1, read on the forward strand.
GGACCGACATTCCTCGTAAGGCCCGCTTTGATACGACGAGCCAGCGCCACCGCCTTCTCCTTGGAACGCCATGAACCCTCCAACTTGCACGCCACCTCATCGATCGAGGCCACGATGGTCACCGGGATATGCTGTTCAATCTCCTCGATGATCTTGTGATGGTAATCCACATACAGATCATGGTTTGCCAGCACACAGGTCAGCGTGGGGCATAACAGTTTTGCCTCTCCGATCATCGTCCCCGTCTTGATGCCATACGCCTTGGCTTGATAACTCGCCGCGATGGCGCACGTCGCATCCGTCATCACCGGCACCACCGCCACCGGTTTTCCGCGCAAATGCGGATTCTCCTGCTGCTCCACACTCGCGAAGTTACTGTTCAGGTCCAGGAAAAGCCACTCCGGCACCGCTGACGGCATCAGATCCGTCGCGTCCACACCCCTGCTTTTTCCCTCAGTAGCCATCTTGGTAAAAATTACTCCACCTCACCCCAGCAAGCCAGCCACTTAACCCCGTTTCTTCCGACCTTCTTCCTGCTTCTAGATTCATTTTTCATGCCCTCATCCTAGAACAGTCACTAGGACAAAGGCTGTCCTACACCCCCTTTTTCTAAAAAAACTTAAACCAACTTAACTCATTCCAACCCAAACACTTGAATTAAATCAGGCGACTCTCCCTAAAAAAATCTGAAAAATAATTCTACTTCTCTGATGTCCCGATGAACTCCTCACGCGTGAGCTGGCCATCCCCGTTCTTGTCGAAGTTGGCGAAACGCTTCTCCAGATTATCCTGCCCTTTCAATCCGGCTTTATATTCTTCCAGCGTAAGCAGGTTGTCCTTGTTCACATCCCAGCGCGCAAAAGCTTTCGCACGCACTTCAGGCGTAACGGTTTTGGCGGCGGGCTTTGGCGTATTGGTTTTCTCTGCGATGACTTGCTTGGTCAGGCATTCCGGATTCGGTTTCTCCGGCAGCGTGGCTTTCCACTCCAGCGCCAGCTTGCTCAGGCGGGCGACGATATCTGGATGATCCTTCGCCACATCCGCCGCTTCTGCCCGGTCTGCATTGAGACGATGCAATTCAACTCGCTTGGCATCATCCGTCATCACCAGTTTCCAATCACCTTCCCGCACCGCCAGTCGCGGCCACCAGTCAGGCTCCGTCTTGTTACCTTGCCATGCCCAATGGATGGGCCGCGTGCGCTTGATGCTTTTCCCATTGAATGCTTCTAGCAGATTCTCCCCGTCACCTTGGTAATCAGCCGGCAACTTCACCCCGGCCGCCGCACAAAGTGTCGGCAATAGATCCACTGCCGTAAAAGCCGTCGTCGTATTCTTCATCCCCGCTGGCGTATGTCCCGGCCAGCGCACGATGAAAGGCACCCGCACGCCTCCCTCGAACAAGCTGCGCTTGCGTCCACGTAATCCACCTGTGTCACCGATGCTGTAATACGTATCGTACCCCGTCACCTGTGCATCTTTGTCATACTTGCTGGCGGAAGGTTTCTTGCCGGTGGATTCCGGCCCATTGTCACTGGAGAACATCACCAGCGTATTGTCCGCGACACCCGTTTCTTTCAATGCATCAAGGATGGCACCCACCGCATTATCCCCATCTGTGATGACCGCCGAATACACCTGCTTCTGTTCCTCCAAGTGCTTCCACTTCGCCATGGACTCTGGTGTCGGCACGTGCGGCGTATGGCTTTCATGCAACCAGACATTGATGAAGAACGGCTTCTCCCGGTTCGCCTTGATGAAGGCTACCGTATCCTTCGCCGTATCATGCAAACCCTCCGACACCCAGCCAGCGCCACCATTAAAGACGATGGCTTCATCATAACCATAGGCATCCGGCGTCGGTGCCCCTTGGGTGTCCCGGTTGGTCAGGTGCCACTTACCGAAATGAGCCGTGCGATACCCCGACTGCTTCAAAAACCGTGGCAAGGTCGGTGCCTTCGGATCGAGCCAGTCCGGCATCCCGCGTTCATGATTCTGCGCTGGGGCAGCGAAGTGCTGGTGGATGGAATATCGTGCCGGGTAATGCCCCGTCATCACCGCTGCCCGGCTCGGCGAACAGACCGGGTTCAAGACATTGAACTGTTGGAAATCAATCCCTTCACTGGCCAGACGGTCCAAGTTCGGTGTCTGCAACCATGGATGTCCATGACAGGACAGGTCACCCCAACCCCAATCATCCGCAAAGATGAAAACGATGTTCGGCCTGGCCGCCGCGAAGAGATTGGTCGCAAAGGCGCTGCACAGGAGCAGCAGACAAAGGGCGGATTTCATGATGTCTTAATCCCCGATTCGGAGCGAATCGGCCCCATTGGAGCTGGCTTTGACTGTCTAAAGAAAACCCTTTTCTATGCTCGCTCGGGGCTCGCGTCTGCA